>JAAHHN010000014.1 GCA_010672165.1 Spirulina sp. SIO3F2
TCTGTGATCGCGCATTCATGAAGTGCCCGTTTCATCCGTTTAATTGCCGTCGGGCGATCGGGTCCCCACACAATCAACTTGCCAATCAGCGAATCATAATAGGGGGGAATGTCATAGTCCGGATAAACATGGGAATCCATGCGCACCCCTGGGCCCCCAGGTGGCAGATAGGCTTGGATGCGACCGGGATGGGGCCGGAAATTATGTTCCGGGTCTTCAGCATTGATGCGACATTCAATTGCATGACCCCTGAGTTCCACATCTCCCTGCCGTAGAGACATCTTTTCACCCTGGGCTATCCGGATTTGCTCGGTGATGAGATCAACGCCCGTGACCATTTCTGTGACTGGATGCTCCACCTGAATCCGGGTGTTCATCTCCATAAAATAGAAATTACCGCTCTTATCCAGCAGGAATTCTACAGTCCCTGCCCCCACATAATTAATCGACTGAGCTGCCCGCACTGCAGCTTTACCCATCTGCTGCCGCAGTTTAGGCGTGAGCACTGGGCTAGGGGATTCTTCGAGTAGTTTCTGGTGACGACGTTGAATTGAGCAATCGCGCTCTCCCAGATGAACCACGTTGCCATGACTATCGGCGAGGATCTGAAATTCCACGTGGCGAGGGGCTTCGAGGAACTTTTCAAGGTATACGCCAGCATTGCCAAAAGCCGCTTCTGCTTCACCCTGCGCCGCCCGGAAGAGTTTGATTAAATCCGCTTCATCGCGCACCAGACGCATCCCCCGACCGCCGCCCCCCGCAGTGGCTTTGAGGATCACCGGATAGCCAATTTTGCGAGCTACCGCGATCGCTTGATTCTCATCGGCCAGCAGACCTTCACTCCCTGGCAACGTGGGAACCTTGGCATTTTGCATCGTTTTCTTCGCCGTGGACTTATCTCCCATCGCCAACATCGCCTCAGGTGTGGGGCCAATAAACACAATCTTATGATCAGCGCAGATCTCAGCAAAGCGGGCATTCTCGGCCAAGAAGCCATAACCCGGATGAATTGCTGTGGCATCCCGCGTCAGGGCCGCCGCGATGATATTGGGAATATTGAGATAACTTTTACTGCTGGGGGGCTGACCAATACAGACTCGTTCATCGGCAAGCTGGACATGCAGCGCCTGCTCATCAATAGTCGAATGCACTGCCACAGTAGAAATGCCCAATTCCTGACAACTGCGGAGAATACGGAGGGCAATTTCACCCCGATTGGCGATGAGAATTTTAGAGAACTGCATGGATAAACCAACGGCGATTGTGCAATCCACTATACAATTTTTGCGGTTCTCCGCCCTAATCCACTAATCCAGTTCAGAGTCAGCCTCTGGCGGGTCTGAGAAATACTGCTCGGCCAGTTCTGAAGGGGGGCGATCGCTACTCCATGCCCACCATGCGCCACCACATTCGCATTCATAAAACTCCTGAAACTTGCGGCGATGATTCGTTCCCAGCACAGGCGCACGGCGATTAAGCCAAACTTTTTGGGCTTGCGTCACGGCAGCACCACAATGGGGACAATGGAATGACAGTGAATGGATCGCATGTTCGACCCAGGCGGGAGGGAGGGGGTTGAAAGCGTCCATACGTCTTCGAGAATGAGGATTTGCTCTCTAGCTTAACCTGCATTAATTTTTAAGCGCAGTAACAATATCTACGTTCTGTCCCCACTCCCTCTCTTCAAACAAGAAGCAAGGAAACGAAGAAATACCGATAAATGTATTTTTAAAACAAATGCAACAATTAATGCCGCTCGCTCAGTTAGCGCTTAAGATGTTGCCTTGGGTTCTGGCTAGGGCTTAGTATCAGGGCTGCCGTTAAGGCTGTTGCCCCTAGCCCAGATATAAAACGAATAAAGAGAGGGACACTCGTGAATCTTGGACTGAACCTAATTTCTTTGCTCGGTATCGGTGGGCTATGTGTCGTGGCCTGGCTCGGCTCCGAAAACCGCCGCATCATTCCCTGGAATGTAATTGTTTTTGGGATTGGCCTACAACTGCTCGTCGGCTTTATCGTTTTTGGTCTGGGTAGTGGCGTTGTTGAAGGGATTAACTCTTTACTTAATCCAATTTTAGATGCCTCGGAAGCAGGAGGACGATTCCTCTTTGGGGGTTCAAAATCCTTGCTGGCAAACGATTGGGTGATTGGCGCTGGCCCCGGTGCAGCAGGTCGATGGCTCGCGCGGGCGGTGGGGTCTGGCTATGTTCAAGTCCCTGGCGATCGCATTGGCCCCGACAGCCTCAACCCCGGATTTTCCTATGTTCTCGCTTTTCGTGCCCTCCCTCAAATCATCTTTTTTGCCGGCTTAGTGAGCTTGCTCTATCGCATTCAAATTGGTGGTTTTTCGATCCTGGGGTTAGATATTCCCAAGTTCAATCCGATGAATGCGATCGTGCGGGTGTTTGCGATCGTCTTTCAAAAAACCATGAAAATCAGTGGAGCTGAATCCCTCTCGGGAGCCGCCAATATTTTTGTGGGTATTGAATCGGCGATCGCCATTAAGCCTTTTTTGCCGAAGATGACCCGTAGCGAAATCTGCGCCATTCTCACCAGTTGCTTCGGGTCGATCGCCTCTTCAGTGTTAGGTCTCTACGCAGGTTTTCTCCGTCCCAGCTTCCCCAGCATTGCAGGACATTTGGTTTCCGCTTCAATCCTGACGATTCCTGCCTGTTTTGTGGTTGCCAAGATTCTGGTGCCGGAAACGGAGGAACCGGAAACGATGGGGAGCCTGCCAGAAGATGTGGAAGACGAGGACGGCAAACCCAAGCCCAGCTATATGGATAGCTTAATCGTAGGTGCATTAGATGGTGTCAAAATGGCGGTCGGAATTGCTGCTGTTTTGATTGCGATTTTGGGTGTTATTGCCCTATTCAATGCGCCTTTTAATGCCCTCTCCAATCTTGTGGGTGGCGGTGATTCACTGATCGTTCAGTTTTTGCAAAACCCGCTGCGCAATTTGATGGGCATGCTTTTTGTCCCCTTGACGGCGCTCACGGGTGTGGCTACAGATTGGCCAACGCTCTGGAATGCCTCGCTTTTAATCGGTCAGCGTCTGTTTGAAACCAGTATTCCACCCTACTTAGCACTCAATGGTTTGGCTAGCTCTGGTGTACTGAATCAGCGGGCTTTGCTGATCGTTAGCTATGTGCTCTGCGGCTTTGCGCACTTGCCCTCCTACGGCATTTTTGTTGGCGGTGTTGCCTCCCTGGTTCCCGAACGGCGGGGTGAGATTTCCGCACTGGGATTTAAGTCTCTCTGGGCTGCAACATTGGCAACCCTGATGACGGGCTGTGTGGCAGGTTTGTTTTATGGCTTACTCGGCGATCCCACCTCAGTGATTGGCGGTTAATGAGTTCAAGGTTCAGAGTTCAAGATTCAAAGTTGGCTTGGATTCGGACTTTGAGATCTTTGGGTCAAGCTTGAATCGCAGAAGACTATGCGGAGCGTGGCTTATTTACATTTCTCTCTAAACCCAAACCTGTTATCTCAATATGTCTCCCATTGTTATGAGTCCACGGGTGCTTATAAAGCCCTATTTTCGTCGGTCATGCTCTTCCCAAGTAAATCTGAACTCTGAACCTTGAACCCTGAACTTTGAACCCTGAACTTTGAACTCTTATGAAACGCCCCATCCGTTGGTTTATTGGTCTGATCGCCCTTACTGCGGCTACGTTAATTACCTGTCAAAGCTGGTTCTCTGGTTGGCAAGTCTTAGCCCAAACACCCAGTCCCACTCCGGCTGCTAGCCCCACTGAAGCGCCTGTGCCGAATCCGGCGGCGACGCCAACGCCAAGCCCAGAGGCTTCCCCTGTGCCGAATCCGGCAGTTGCCCCCACACCTGATCCTGTCGCAGCACCTGTTCCCAACCCTGAGGCTATACCTGAACCTGCGCCAGCTCCCGCAGCTTCTGCTCTACCTTTGGCAACCGAACCCTATAGTGATCCGGGTGGACGCTTCCAGGTGGGTGTGTTGCAAGGTTATAGCCAGAGTATTGTGGCAGGAATTCCCCTCTTTGAATCCGAAACAGGGGATGTAGCTTACACCGTAGCGATTCGCTCCCGTGCCAACACTGCAACAGTCAATGAAGCAGCCTTAGCCCAAATTGCCATCGATACAGTCAGTGGAGGCGAAGGGTTTACGCCCGGTGTGTTTGAACCTGTGCCCGCAGGAGGGGCTCGGCTGCCCTGGTCTGGAACGCTGACGACCAAGAAACCGCAACCCATGCAGGGATTGGTACTCTCTCGGCAAGCAGGCGATCGCATCTTGATTCTAGTGATTGCGGCGACTGAAGCAGGAGCTAGCAACCTGGAGTCGGTGTATAGTAGCCTTGAACCCACTTTGACTGCTCCTGAACCTGCCTAAATGAACCCTGATCTGGAGATTCAACGCCTGCGTGAGCTCTTACCTGCTTCTGGCCGGATGAGAACGGTGATTCGGCCAGCGCGTCAGACGCGGCGGATGATCGATGCTCCGTTTCCAAAACCCTGGCAATGGGGTGATCGCACGATTTCGATCAATTTCAACCAATGGGCTCAACTTCCGGAACCCGAGCGGGATCTGCTTGTGCTGCGTACAGTCAGTTGGCTGGTGGGGATTCAATGGTTCAAACCGGATTTGTATCAGAGTTTAGCTGCTGCTGCAACGGGGGGAATACTCTTTGAACTGATTCAGCAGGATGCAGTAGGCATTTTGGTTTCAGGAGGCTTAGGCGCGATCGCGCTACGCCAGATTTGGCAACAATATCGTTCGCCCGAACGGGAGGTGGATGCCGATACCGCAGCAATCCAAATTGCCCAACGGCGTGGCTATGATTTGGATACGGCAGCAGGGAGTCTGCTCTCCGCAATTAAAACAGTTGCTCAACTCGAAGGCCGTTCCAGTCTAAGTTATGTAGAACTGCTCCGCTGCCAGAACCTCAAGGCTCAACGCAATCTTCAGTCAGCAACAACATCTCGATAGCTTGATTAAAGGCAACCAATACCTTTGGGATTGATTATGATGCTAAAAGCAAAGACACTGTGTCTACTTCTGCCTACAATCACAATGTTTGTCAGTCTCTATTCATGTACTTCATCTTCCCAGATACCTCAAGAAGAAGTAGAAGAAACTCCTAGCGTAGAAAAAACGCCTTATATTGACGCAGAAACAGATCCAGGAACTGGGAATATTATCGGTCAAGTTGTATGGAATAACCAAGGGGTTGCTAGTAATGAGGTTTTACTGTGTGGTGAGCTTACTACCTTTGCAAGGAGCTTTGAATGTAGAGGGGAAGAGTTTAGAGCAAAAACCAATACTCAAGGGGAATTTTCTTTTGTTAATGTCCCAGTCGGCGAATATGGTATTGCCACCCGCATATTTGAAAGTGATAGCTGGCTAACTAGGATAGAAACGGTAGGTACTATAAAGATTGGCCCACCTCAAACGTTTTCAGTTAAAGAATCATCTTCACTCCAGCTCAAACCAATCAATCTCACTAAACCCATCCAAGTTCAATCTCCAAGTCCCAGATCTACGGTCGTCCAGAAGCAGCCAATGTTTGCTTGGGAAGAGTTAGACTCTGCATCATATTATTCCCTCAGCGTAGCCTCGACAGACTCACTGGAAGATACTTACGAAATTAGCTATAATTTCACTATTGCAGCCAACATGCAAAAATCGCAGCATATCCCAGAGCAAGAGTTATTAGAGTGCATATATAAGTGGAATGTCGATGGATGGAATGAGCAAGGAGAACGCATTGCGACAAGTGGAGTACAAACATTTGAAATTGCCAACTGCCAGAACAAAATAGAATAGAATAGAATAGAATAGAATAGAAGCAGTGAATCTAAAATACTAAGTATTGTATAAATGGTGGTTAAAACTGATTGGAGTGAAGCCCTATTGTTGATAACGATTAGAAAAGACGTTTCATTAGCTCAATATTCCCATTAGTTTCCTCTCAGACAATGTGAATATGAATGGTCAATCATCACACTGAGTGTGAGTAATACTCTAATCGCTAAGCGTAAGGTTTTCACCTTACGTGTTCCCTCTGAATGTGACACTTAAAAAGTCTAGTGCAGCGTCAACTCTAAGATTTGGGGTTAGCGCATTCTAGGGCGTGTCGTCAGTCAACACCAGAAGCCTTATGGGACAAAGGATAAAACACCCGACCCTAAAAACAGGAAAAGGAGCTGTAAGTTAGTCATAGCAAGAGTTTGAAGTCTAACTGACGACAGCCCCTAGAATCCTTGTGTGATAAGTCTTTCTAGAATTCGCAACCCCTACTTTTAATTGTGATGCTGTACTAAAGAGATTCGCTAGTCTGCAAAATGCTTCTAATTCTGTTCCTTGCTTGAACTGGATAGACTGAAAGTCTTCATTCGATTCTTAGGGTGGGATCGCACGAAAAGAACTATCTGGCAGATCGAAGCTTCGGCTGCCATACTGGAGTCCGGCTCATGTTCCTCAATCCATATCCCTATGCCTCGTTCCACCGCTCTAGATGCTTCCAATCGCCTGCAACGCAATCTCCGTCGCTATTCTACAGCAGGGGTTTTTTGCGTCAGTTTGGTGGTGGCGTTAGTCAGCGTAATTCCCCTCTACAACAAACTAAAAGCATCGCAGGAGCAAGACCTTCAGGCGAAACTGAGTAACCGAACTTTGGCAACTGAACAGGTGCTGCAAGGCAAGATTAAGGTCGCTGAACAGGTCACGAGTCGTACCTTTGCTCGACGGATGCTGTCTGACTACGTCCAGGGTCAGGCAAGCTTGGCTGAGTTACGAGAACTTAGTTTATTTGATCTAGAAGATGCGATCAATCAAAGCAAGTCATTGGTGGGGGTCAGTCGTTTTGACAGAAACAACCAACTTCTGGTTCGTGTCGGCGTTGCTTCTCCGTTTGGCCTCTCAGACATTCTCAAAGCGGACAATAACGAGTCCATCACAGTTGGCCCCATCACGATTGATAATCATCCCCATCTCTTGGTGAGTAGCCCGATTGTTTCTGAGCAGCAAGGGCGGCTTGGTCGAGATATTGCTGTATTTAGAATGCTCGATATGAATAAGCTCGTTGCAGACAACAGTGGTCTTGGGGAGACGGGTGAGATGCTCTTAGCCCAAGAGTATGAGGGCAATGTGGAATTATTCTTTCCCTTGCGGAACAGTTCACAGGTATTGCCGGAACAGTCAATTTCTTTCCTGAGAAGCGCGATCGCCCAAGATGCAGTGGGAATTGAACATTACAACGGTCAGGTCATTGCCTTCCAACGCTTACCAAATACGGACTGGGCCATTGCGGTGCAGATGGAGCAGCAGGAACTGTATGGTGCAGTAAATCGGGATCTAATTTTTGTAGGTCTGACAGTATTTGGGGTTAGCACAATCGCCACGATTAGTTTGGTTTTAGTGCTGAGTCCTCTGATTGGTCGGGTTACGGATGCTGATGAGTTAGAGAAAGAGGTGTTGGCAAAGACAACAGCATTTGAGGAACTCAAACAAACTCAAATCCAGTTGGTGCAAGCCGAAAAAATGTCGAGTCTCGGGCAATTGGTTGCAGGGATTGCCCATGAGATTAATAACCCGATGAACTTTATTCATGGCAACTTGACTCATCTGGAAGACGCTGCTCAAAAGTTATTAGAAGCCACTCATTTTCTCCTTGCTAAATACCCCAATCTCCCTGCGGATGTTGAAGAGAAACTCGAAGATTTAGAATTTGAATATATTGAAGAAGACTTACCAAAAATAATTAGTTCTATGCAAGTGGGTTCCAAGCGTATCCGAGAAATTGTCCTCTCGCTGCGAAACTTTTCACGTTTGGATGAATCGGAACTCAAACCGATCAATATTCATGAAGGTCTCGATAGTACTTTGTTGCTGTTGCAAAACCGAGTTAAACCTAGACCAGAAAATCCAGGGGTAAAAATCATCAAAGCCTATGGTGATATTTCTCAGGTTGAATGCTATGCCAGTCAGCTAAATCAAGTCTTCATGAATCTTTTGGTTAACGCCTTGGATGCACTCGATGAACATAACGCTGATTGTAGTTTTCAAGATCTCGAACTAAATCCAGCAACGATTACGATTACAACTGAGGTTACCCAACAGAATACAATAGTTATTAAAATTGCCGATAATGGCCCGGGGATTCCTCCTGACATTCATCGCAAACTCTTTGATCCATTTTTTACTACTAAGCCCGTCGGTAAAGGGACAGGAATGGGACTGTCGATTAGTCAACAAATTGTTCATGAGAACCACAAGGGCAAGTTGTTCTGCAATACCCAGTTGGGAATTGGAACGGAGTTTGTGATTGAGCTACCGTTGCGGCAAACGTCGATTGGAGTTGGTTAGGGCAGAGTAGGCTTTAGATTGATGGACATAAAGATCAATATAAGCATCTTCAAAAATGGCTTTTATGGTTTTCTGCTTCAACTGTTTGCAGTAGGAAAATTGCTGGATGAGAATATCATCAAAAAGCTTCTTTATTGAGAATTTCAATAATAAGATAATTTCTTAAACGCCTTATCAGCCTGGGTTTCATCGTTTTACTTAACCCGAACTCAGGTTTGGAGTAATTCTCCTCTGAGACATTTGTAAACGATCGCCACCCACCCCAGGCAAGCTAGGCAGGCAATTTCGAACCCATTCTCCATCCTTTTCATTAAGAACCTTTAAGCATTTATTGGGATGTTTGCCAATACGTGCATTTTTTGCCGTGTGATCAATTGAGTGTTTATCCGCATCGTCGAGGAATTATGCTGCTCAGGGGTGTAGCGCCTATTACACCAAACAAATACCCCTACTCCAACAACTAGCAAATTTAGGCTAACGCAAACTATCCAACGTGTTGACCTGATCGCACAATACTCCCTATTGCTGATCCGACTGTCCATTATTTCAGCATTGAAAGCCTCAAACTGTGGGGCTACACATCTCTGATGACAAAACCAGATGGATTAAATAATTGACTCCCTAAGCAACACACTTTTTGCCACTTTTTCTCTATTGCACCATTGAGTCCATTTGCTGACAATCAAAACTATACAGGTCATCCAAACACCGTCGCATCCACCAATCAGAACGCAACCATGAAAAGATCAATCGCCATACTCTGCCTCGCTGGACTTAGTTTTTGGACTGGCATTGGTTGTGTGAACCAAGACAAAGCCAAGAGCGCCAACGCCAACCAAGATTGCCCCGAGTGCAACTTAGCAGACGCTGACTTAGCGAGGGCGGAACTGACAAGAGCGAGCTTATCAAGGGCTAGTCTGGTGCGAGCTAACCTCGAGAGAGCGCACTTGATGAAGGCTGACCTACTGGGAGCTGATCTAGCAGAGGCGAATCTCCATAACGCAAACTTGGCAGGGGCTGACTTATGGGAAGCGAACTTGGCGAAAGCCAATCTGGAAGGAGCGAACTTGACTGGCGCTGATTTGACGAAAGCGGGTCTGCTCAGCGCAGAACTGGTAGAGGCTGACTTATATCAAGCTGAAATGAGGGAAGCGAATTTGGCAGGGGCAAACTTGACGGGAGCGGATCTAACAGGGGCTGATTTGCAGCAGGCAGGTTTGACAGAGGCTGATTTAGGCGGAACTGACCTGGTGGGAGCAGACTTAGCAGATGCTAATCTGGCAGGAGCGAATCTGGTGGGGGCTGACCTGGCGGGGGCGAACTTAGCGGGAGCGGATCTGACGGGGGCAGACTTGGTCAGAGCAGTTTGGACAGATGGTTCCATCTGCTCCACAACTAATTGTGACGGGAAAGCTTATTAACCAGCACCCTCATTAGGAACTGTCATCAATTAGATTGTAAACGGTCATAGTGAATGACTTACAGCCCCTTTTTGTGTTGTTTGAGTCGGGCGCTTTATCCCTTTCCTGTGAGGCTTCTAGCCTGCATTATTCATGACCCTCATCCAAAATCGCCGGATGCTAGACTTAACAAGTGGCGGGCAAGATGCCCGCGCTACGGACTGTAAAGCAAAAAAGCTGTAGCGCAGGCGTCCCCACCTGCCTGATGAATAATTCAGACTAGTGCAGTGTCAACTCTAAGATGTGGGGTAGGTGTTTTCTGAAGCTCTTGAATAACAAGTCTTTCCAAGGTCAGCAACCCCTCTTTTTAATTGAGACGCTGCACTAGTTTCACAATGACGACGCGCCCTAAAGTCCTTGCGAATCAGCAGAGGAAGTTTGCTTCAATCATGAGCAATCAGCACTAGCAAGAAGATAGCTACGAATATCGAGAAAACAGTGAATTATTGCCCAACAGCGATACCCTTAAAACTGGCAATCTACTGTCCGACTGGTAGAACAACGCGATGCCATAATGGACTTCTCTGATGAGCTAAGAGGTTCATAATTCAACTCACCAAACCCTTGACTGGCGGGCATTTCTTCGCTCTCTTCCCCAATGCTATGATGGGGAGATTGAATTTGTCCTCTCCTCATTCCGCTGATGCATACCTTCCTGCCGATCGCTTACTTCCGTAACCAGTTTGTGCCCTTTGCTGAGGCGAATATCTCCATCGCCACCCATGCATTGCACTATGGAACTGGGGCGTTCGGTGGCTTGCGGGGTATTCCTGACCCCAACAATCCGCAGCAGATTTTGCTCTTTCGGCTCGATCGCCATTGCCAACGCCTCAGTAATAGCGCCCGCTTTCTGCAATACGACCTGCCCGCCGACAAAATCGAATACATCATCACCGACTTTATCAAGCAAAACAAACCCACCTCATCCTTCTATATCCGGCCCTTTGTCTACACTTCGGATCTCGGTATCGCTCCCCGCCTCCATAAGATCGAAAAGGACTTCTTTGTCTATGGTTTAGAACTGGGGGATTATCTTTCACCCGAGGGCGTCACCTGCCGGATCAGTTCCTGGCATCGCCAAGAAGATCGCAGTCTACCACTGCGGGGCAAAATCAGTGGGGCCTATATCACCTCTTCATTGGCCAAAACGGAAGCTGTGGAAGCAGGCTTTGATGAAGCAATCTTGCTCAATTCCCAGGGCAAAGTCTGCGAAGCTTCAGGCATGAATATCTTTGTGGTGCGTGACGGGCAGTTGATCACCCCTGGTTATGACCAAGACATCCTCGAAGGTATCACTCGCGCCAGCATTATCACCCTAGCCAAAGAGCTGGGCATTGAGGTGGTGGAGCGCCCAGTGGACAAAACCGAACTGCTGATCGCTGATGAGGTTTTCTTAAGCGGGACTGCTGCCAAAATCACCCCCATTAAACGGATCGAGAACTATACTCTGCCCCAAGCGAAACCCCTAACTAACCAGTTGCGAGATAAACTCACTGCGATTACTGAAAACCGGGATGAGGGTTACAAAGACTGGGTTTATACGGTTGCATTGGATGGATGAGTAATCCAAATTAAACGCGATCGCGCCTCTGCCATTACCATAGGTAGCAACATCTACCCCAAGCATTACCCGTTCCCAAAGTTGCTGTGCTATGGCGAGTCACAAAGTCCTTATTTTGGATAGTAATACCGCAGACCGCACCCATCTGCGTCAACTTTTGCCCAATGGCAACTATGAAATTGCGGAGGCGGGCAATGGGCAAGAGGGCCTGGCGCTCATTCACCAAGAGCGGGGGCGCATTCGCTTTATTTTGCTCGATGCCCGATTGCCCCAGATCAATGGCTGGGAGATTGTCCAACATTTACAAGCCGACCCCAGCCTCGATCATATTCCGCTGGTAATGATGGTCGAGCAAAGCGATCGCCCTCAACCGTCCACCTATCCTTTCCTCGAAGTTCTCACCAAGCCCTTCAACCGCAAGCAGCTTAAGCAGGTGGTCAAGTCTGCGATCCAAAAGGCCAAAGCAGCTCAAGCTCAGACCATTACCGCGCCACCGAGTGAGCCCATTGTCTTTGAGCCCATTCCACCACTGGAGGAACCTCAACCGACCATACCTGCCCCTGCTGACGCCACACCTCCGTCGCCGGATGAGGATCTGTGGTCAGGGTTTCACAGTCCCCACAAATTTCCAGAAGACTTTCCAGAAGAATTCCAGCAGCCCCCCGAGTTGCCTGAGTTGCCTGATTTATCTCTAGATGGAGAGAGTGGGGATTGGGAGGCGATCGCAGATACCACTGGCGATGATCTTGAGGTCTATACCACCTCCGATGAAGACCAAACCGCGGTTTCTGGGCTATTAACCCCAGACCCCCCTTCTCAGCCTCGCTTGGATATATCCGATGCGCCGGATGAGTTGATGCCCGCCACTGAAGAAATTTCGACTTCTGCTGATGAAGCCGTTGACCTTGCCCCCCCAGAAACTTCCAATATTTTTGAGGTGCCCGCAGTCGGGCAATTTACTGAAGAGAGCGGGGTTTCAGCTTGGGATAGCTTTGTTGAAATTGAACCCGAATTGCCTGTTGTCGAGGCGTCAGAGCTAGCAGATTTAAGTCTAGAGTTACCGGAATTAGAAACAGCGATACCCGAGGGCGATCCCTTTGCTCTAGAGCCAGAACAGGCTACACCACAGTCAGATGCAGCGACAGCAGACCTTACGCCCGACTCCACGTTTGAGGACAACGACCTCACCCAAGTGGCAGATTTTGAATTTGATTCGGCTTTTACTGTGCCAACGCCTGCTTCCATAGAGCCGGAAGTCGCGGCATTCTCTGCTGAATCTCCCCCAACTGAATCGATTGAAAACCCAGAGCAAGATCTATTTGAATCGTTTGAGGCAGATTTTGCAGCAACTGAAAGTCATGGCTTTGCGGAATTCTCGCCAGAAGTTGACCAAGATACCGAGCTGCCCACGGAGTTGATGATGGCCGATGAGGCATTGGCGTCTGAACTGCCAGAGGCGATCGCGGATTCCGTTGAACCTGAATCCGTGAAAGACTTTGCGACTGAAACCTCAACATCTGGGCTTAGCCCAACAACAGATAGTCTTGAATTAGACAGTCCGGATTCCCTCGCGTCTAATCCCTTTGTGGATTTTGAAGCAGAACTGCGTGAGCTAGAACAAACACCGCTAGAAACAGACGCTTCAGCCAGCGAGACTGTAGCAGTTCCGCCAGACTCATTAGAGTCTGAGCCGTTTACTGATTTTGAGCTGGATTCAGCCTCGCCATCTGACCGAGAGCCCGTTGTTGATGCTGATCCCTTCGAGCTAACGGTTGAAACAACCGACGAGTTTGATCCCTTTGCAGATTTTGAGGCCGACTTTGATACGCCTGACTTGGCCGTACCCGAGCCGGAACCCGCTATTGAGGAACTCAATGATATCTTTACATCGCCAGATACAGCTTCAGAAACCATTGATCCCTTTGCAGATTTTGAAACAGACTTTGATGCACCTGAGTCAGACCCTGTAATTGAAGCACCAGAAACAGTTGCGGAATCTGAGCCCGTCTTTGCACCGCCTGCTGAAACCCTAGACACATTCAATCCATTCGCAGACCCAGAACCCGAATCCGACCCTGAGATCCCTGACCCCACGTCAATGGATTTAGAGGATTTAATGCCGACGGCTTTTATGGGTGCAGCCACAGGTGCAGCGATGGGAGCCGCGATCGCATCTGCCTCTCCTGCTCCCGAGGAGTTGGCAACAGCAGCAACTGACCCCCCAGCCCAAGATCTTGATGAACCTGAGCATCCCAATGAACCCCTCAAACCGGTGGGGCAAATTGAGTTTAACCCCGACGATCGCCCATCTCCTCTTGAACCGGAGGCTACGCTTGAAGATATTCCAGAGTTAACAGCAGAGACAACTGAAAAATTAACGACAGAGCCTGAGGATGACCCCTTTGCCGATTTAGATCTTGACAGTTCTTCTAACTGGCTCAATGATCCACAGTTCCAAGTCTCAGCCGAGGGAGATGGGGCCAAGCCACCCGAGATTGCTGAAGTGAAATCAGACACAGATCTCGGTGAGCCACGCTTTGAGCCGGATGCATCTGAGTCGGCTGAGTCAATCACAACTGATGGGTCTGAGCCTTTTGCACTCGATAGTGATCCGTTTGCGGTGGCTGAAGAAGAAAACACAATTCTGGGTGATAAGTACCATGGGACTATCGAGGCAGTAGACCCCGAGCCGATCGCATCTGAAACACCCTCTGAGATAGACGAGGACAATACGATTCTCAGCGATAATCGTCTTGATAGCGCCAAAACAACCGATACCTCAGCCCTAGAAAAGCAGCTCGATGCAGCCCTAACTGAAGAGCCAGAATACACTGTCCTTGAAGATAAGCGTGAAGATGGTGACTTTGCGGGTTTTGCTTTTGAAGATGGCACGAAGCACAATCAACGCCCCCTCCTCAATGAAGGCATGGTAACGCTGCGGGGCTTTGAAGAGGTGAAGATGCGCTTTGAGAGTGCCATCACTGCTGAACGAATTGCTGCCATGCATGACGCGATCGCCTACGATGAACCCGGTTATCAACTCATCTTCCAGGCCCTACGGGAAGAGTCTGGCCCGGTGCGAGAGGCTGCTGAGCAAATCGTGAGCAACCGCATTCGCCAATCGGAAAACTCTAAACCCCTGACCCAGCAAGCTTGGCTGAAGATGGAATGCCTTCAGGTGATTATGGGCCATTCCTATTGGGTGCAGACCGTGGCGATCGCCGACGACAATCGCACCTTGGTCACAGGCAGTAAGGACAGCACAATTAAGACTTGGGATCTCTTTACGGGACAAGAACTGCGCACAATTCGGGGACACAATGCCTCAGTGCTCTCCATTGCCCTGAGCCCAGAGAGTGGCAAAATCATCAGCAGCAGCACGGACAACACTATTAAGGTCTGGGATTTTCAGTCTGGTGAGCCGATTCAAGTCATTGATGCCACTAAACAGGATCGTCACCACAAAATCTACGTGGTGGCCTTGAGCCCCGACGGCAAGACGCTAATTAGCGCTAGTGCTGAGCAAAGCGCCAAACCCAAGTTTGAGAATGACTTAGAAGGTTTGCTGAGTTACTTGCCCTCGAAAAGCATTTCGCCCTTGCTGGGTGTGGTGAGCTTTTTCCGGCGATCGCGGGAGATTAAACTTTGGGATGTGCAATCGGGCAAGGTGCAGGGTAATCTGCTGGGGTATTCCAAGGGCGTTACCGATCTCGCTGTAACGCCCAAGGGAGATTTGGTGGTCAGTGGCAGCCGGGACCATACGGTGAAAGTGTGGGATCTCCAAACCAAGCGCACGCTTAACACCCTCTGGGGACATACCGATGAAATCCGCTCTGTAACCATTAGCCCAGATGGTAAGACGATCGTGAGTGGCAGCCGCGACAAAACCATTAAGATCTGGGATTTGCGTACGGGCCATGTGCTGCGGACTTTACGGGGACATTCTCAATCGGTCACCTCGGTGGCCATTAGCCCCGATGGCAAGACAATCGTTAGCGGTAGTCGTGATGCCACTCTTAAAATCTGGGACTTTGAAACAGGCGAATATTTAAATACATTGATGGGTCATACAGACTTAATCCGGTCAGTAGCAATCAGCCCCGATGGCCAAACGATCGCCAGCGGCAGCCGAGACAATACAATTCGGGTTTGGCGAAGTTTGTAGGGTGTTGAATTGGTAAGGAGTTTAAAGTTTAACGTCCGGCAAGGATGCATCGGTTAGAATGCGTGGGAGCTGTCTAGGATCAATAAACTGCGAACTCATAAACAAATGGGAAATCTTCTTTACCTTCTCCTCGCCTTCATTCCTGTGTCGGTTGCTTCTCACTTTCTCGGCTGGGGAGAAGCGCTCACGTTTATTACAGCGGGCTTAGCGATCGTGCCCCTTGCCGCCCTGATGGGCACAGCCACTGAAGAAATTGCGGTGGTGGTGGGGCCGAACCTGGGTGGCTTACTCAATGCCACCTTTGGCAACGCCACTGAATTGATCATTGCTCTAGTCGCGCTGAATAGTGGCTTATTGGAAGTAGTTAAAGCCACAATCACAGGTTCGATTATCAGTAACCTCCTGCTGGTGATGGGCTTTTCGATGCTCCTTGGCGGACTCCTCTACAAAGAGCAAGAATTTCAACCCACCGCTGCCCGGATGAATGCCTCTTCTATGAACCTGGCCGTTATTGCCCTACTCGTGCCCACAGCAGTGCAATATACCTCCACAGGCGTGGGAGAAGCAGTATTGCAAAAACTCTCGATCGCGGTCGCCATCATTCTGATCCTGGTTTACATTTTGACCCTGGTCTTCTCGATGAAAACCCATGCCTATCTCTACGATGTGGGGGTTGCAGACTTAGAACTCTCAGAAGGCGAAACAGCAAGTGCAGGAGAAACCACTGAAGAAGAGGAAAAACCCAACTTCTGGCTCTGGAGTGGCGTGCTATTGGGCGTCACACTCTTAGTGGCTCTGGAATCAGAATTTCTCGTCGATTCCCTTGAAGTTGCGACCAGCAACTTGGGACTCACAGCACTCTTCACCGGGGTAATCCTGCTCCCCATCATTGGTAACGCCGCAGAACATGCGACCGCTGTCACCGTAGCCATGAAAGACAAAATGGACTTGTCCGTTTCTGTCGCGATGGGGTCAAGCCTACAAATCGCACTCTTTGTCGCCCCCGTTCTCGTTCTGGCGGGCTGGTTCCTGGGTCAACCGATGGATCTGGACTTTAATCCGTTTGAGCTAGTGGCAGTGATGGTCGCAGTTTTGGTAGCCAATTCCGTGAGTTCTGATGGCAAGTCCAACTGGCTTGAAGGCGGTTTGTTATTGGCGACCTATTTGGTGCTGGGTTTTGCGTTCTTCTTCCATCCGGTTGTGGCCGGTTTAGGTTAGGAGCGATTAGCGATTTCTAGAGAGTTGAATGGTCTTACCCAAGCGAGCCGAGTCTGATGCCGCTTGGGCCACTTCTAGAGCAAAACAACTGGCTGCCGCAGTGGTGTAGAGTGGTGCGTCAGCCTTGAGGTGGTCAACAATATATTGCAGATCCTTGGCAAAGACCCCCCGACGACTACCAAGCGTTAGCGGTGTTTGTTGTTCACCTTGGGTCAAGATGCCTTGATTGCCCTGAAAACTGAGGCTGCCGCGATCGCCATGAATAATCAGCGATCGCTCCGACCCTGAAAACCATTCCCCTTTGCCGTAGGTGATCGTTGCAATTAAACCTTGACGAAACCGGAGTTGAGCTGAGCACAAACAAGCTCGGTAATAGGGCGTGTCTGGAATATCTGCAAACTGCGCTTGACAACTCACCTGGGCAACCTCCCCAAAGAGATCGACAAAGCGGTTGAGTCGTGAGAGGGCAGCCATTAGGGGAAAGCCAAATTCCTGGTGGTGATAATTCCAGCGACGGGAGACGGGTTGTTTGGGGCTAAGGGTGGTGTATTGGGCATAGATGGGGCGACCAAGGCTGGGTAGATGCTGACGCACGGTTTGGTGCAAGCTCCCAAGCAGTTCGATATGCTCCACATGGAGCAAGCGCTGCTGGGTCTGGGCAAGGGCAACAAGTTCACGGGCGAGTTGAATATCTAGCGCCAGCGGATATTCACAGACAACATGCAGACCAGTGGTTAAGGCCGCATGGGCAATGATGCCATGGAGATGATTGGCATTGGCGATGATCACCAAATCTAGGGGACGATGCTGGAGCAAGGCAGACCATTGATCGTAATGGGCTGCTTGATGGTGGGGATCAAGAGTCAAACAGCGATCTAGGCTATGGCTGGCGATCGCCACGACCTGAGTTGCTGGGGTGGTCTGGAGCGATCGCCAGCGTTTTTGGGCAGCATAGCCCGTACCAATAATTCCGATCTTCAGTGGGGACAACAAAGTAGACAGAGCAAAGTTGGTTAACAGACAAGAGTCTTTGGATTACGTATTTTGTATCGTCTTATATCTATAGTATAAGTAGATACAATCTAAACGATTTAAGGGGTGACTTCCCAGGTTATGGGCTGGGCGAATAAGCAGAACACCTTGGCTCACCTTGCTTGTATCGTTTTTAGTTGATTCCTTGGTTAATCGTTATTTCCTGAGTTTGACCGAAAATCGAGATAACAGCCCCTTATATTACGACAAATTAAGAATCTCATTTCTAATGCTGTCCAATCCGGGCGAGATTTTCCCTTAGTATCAGACATGAACTACGACTCTTTCTAAATGAGTCCGGCAGCCTGGGCTGCAATCCACCTATCTACGAGGAGTTCCAAGAACAATGCCAACGTTCAAAGTTACTGTAAAGTGTGCCGCTGAAGGAATTGACGAAACCTTTGATTGTCCTGATGATGAGTACATTCTTGATGTCGCCGATGACAAAGGGATTGAACTCCCCTACTCCTGTCGTGCAGGCGCTTGCTCCACCTGTGCGGGCAAACTTGTCACGGGTTCTATTGACCAAGGTGATCAGTCCTTCTTGGATGATGAACAAGTTGCAAATGGTTACATCTTGACTTGTGTCGCTTATCCCACCTCTGACTGTGTCATTGAAACCCATAAAGAAGAAGATCTCTACTAATTGAGATTAGCTTAGAACAATACAACCCTAGACTTGTTGGAGTTAGATTCTAGCTTCAATAAGTCTTTTTCAATATCCCCATACACCCCTACTTCTCGGTAAACTGCCATGTGCCGTCCCAATGTTCAGGTAGCCCTTGTTCTAGTAGTAAATTAATACGTTTGAGATAAAGCTGAACAGGTCGATCTTGGGAATTGTGGTCTAGAACTCTCTGAAAATACAGTGCTGCTTCATCCAAGTTGCCTTCACGGTAACAACTAATTGCCACTTCAAAGTCGGGTTGGGTTTCATGTTTGAGTTGGCGGATGGCTTCAGACTCACCGTCAAACACTTCGTAGATAGCGATCGCTTCGTGGCGACCCTTTACCACTGCGCGATCGATAAACCGGATGTTATAGTGCATTGGGTTAGATAGCTGCTCTAGAACCGCTTCTGAAATCAGCAATGAAACTCCATAAAATTTGGTTAGGCCCTCTAATCGGGCGGCAAGGTTAACGCTATCAGAAAAGGCATCACCCTGCATCCGTCCCGATTCGCCCACAATGCCCACCATCACCCGACCAAAGTGAATGCCGACCCCTACTGTGATCATCGGGTAGTTTTTCGCACGTTGATGTTCATTGAATACCTGTACCTTTTCGAGATGAGCGATTCCTCCAGCAACCGCATCATCTGCGGACTGAGGAAAGGCTGCCATAATGCCATCGCCCATATATTTGACAATAAAACCGCGACAAGCCCGAAGCGCAGGGGAAACCGCGCCAAGATATTGGTTCACGAAATCAAAGCTATCTTGAGGGGTCATCCGCTCGGCCAGCGTTGTAAAGGCGCGAATATCCGAGAACATCACAGCCATGTCCATGCTGACATGTTCGCCCAGCCTCACGTTCACCAAGCTGTCGCGGCGCAAAAATTGGAGATATTCTCTGGGGACAAAACGAGCAAATTGGTTACGCTGTTGGGCTAACTCGCGTTCTGCCGTTTTGCGTTCACTAATATCAATTCCAACGAGGACAATTCCCTGGCCCTGATCATATTTCTGTGCCACTAAGAGATAATGCTGGAGCTGGCCCTCAAGGGTAACCGGGAGTTCCTGGGCGGTGGATTCGAGCGGGCTATCAAGAAATTGATAGACAAATTCTTCAAATTCGGAGGACTGGCCCGAAAAGCCGACGGGTTGATTCACAAAGTCACTGGTTTTAAGGGACACCAACTCAGCCAAATGGCGATTGACCCCAATATATCGACCTTGACAATCAATCCAAGCAATACTACCCGGTACAGCATCAAGAACCGCTTCAAGTTGATTTTTGGCTTGGGCAAGTTGCTGTTCTCTAGCTCGCACTGTTTCCACCATTTGCCCGAAGACCCGAGCCAATAGACCGAGTTCATCTGTGCGAGGGGTTACATCCCGCAGTTGTATCGCATCAAAGGTATTGCTCTCGACTGCCACAGCCGCTTCAATGATCTTGCCGACTTGCTTGATATAGCTCGACATCGTCTTATTTTGTTCATAGAGCTGGTTTTCCAGTTCTGTGGCATGCTCAGTAATGGTTTCGGCCAACAATTCAGCTTCTTCTCTGGCATCTTTAGCCTCAGTCAATTGATGCGTCAGGTTGGCAATATGATTGAGTAGTTCGGCTTTGGAGAGTGTATCAAGATCATTATTGTTCATACCGTACAACCCAAGGGTTCCGAACAGAAGCGTAACAAGCATTCAGCGTAAAGACGATGTTCTTTATCCTACTCTATGACCATAGTGTTGACCGGATCATTCAGCAGGAGAAGACTTTTTACGCATTGTGCTAAGTTGCATCAGGGGCAATGAATCATTTCAATAACCAACTTCGACCCCTGATATTACTGCTCCGTATCTGTATTTCGGTGTGCTGATGGGTGGTGCAATGCCCAGCGCATTTGCCGTAAAACGCCACGGAGCAACGCAACTTCCCCGCCAGACAGAGCAGCTCGATGGTACAGGTGGCGAAACTTAGCCATTCGCGCTGCT
This sequence comes from Spirulina sp. SIO3F2, assembly GCA_010672165.1. GTDB lineage: Bacteria > Cyanobacteriota > Cyanobacteriia > Cyanobacteriales > Spirulinaceae > SIO3F2. The sequence goes on from JAAHHN010000014.1 coordinate 20,431, forward strand.
GCTGTATGGGGTTGGAGATAATCAATTTCGAGCAACAGATTTTCTAGATCTTGATAGTAACCTTCGAGTTGCTCCAGGGGGGCTAAGGCGGGAGTTTGTTCTGGAGCGATCGCGGCGATCGGCTCAGGCCCAAGCACTGCTTGGTGGAGTTCATAGCAGCAAACCGCAACAGCTTGGGCTAGGTTCAGAGAGCTATAGTCCGAGTTAACCGGAATCTTAAGCCAATGTTGGGCATAGCTCAGTTCCTGGTTACTTAAACCGCGATCTTCACGACCAAAAATAAGAGCCGCCTCAATGGAGCTGGCAAGCAGCCAAGGCATAAGTTGACGTGGTGTGTTGAGGGGATTGGGCAAATCCCGTTCACGGGCCGTGGTGGCAATGGCGCGATCGCACCCCACCAGTGCTTCGGGCAAGGTGTCAACAACTTGAGCCGCCATCAGCACATCCAGGGCATGAACGGCCATTTGTCGGGCTTCGGGGGCCAGAGGGTCGCATTGGGGATTAACTAACACCAATTGGGTCAGGCCCATATTTTTCATTACCCGGGCGATCGACCCCACGTTGAGCGGCCCAGCCGGCTCAACGAGGACAATCCGAATTGTATCCAGCGGCAACGCCATAACAAATGATGCCAACAACTTGGGTTGGAGCGAGAAACTGAAGCTCCTATGATAGTTGAGACCTGCCACCAAACGATCCCATGCCCCCATTCCGCTACCGTCTAGGCATTATCAGCGACCCCCATATTGCTTTGCCGGAGACCATTTGGCAGCATCAGAGCCGTTTTCATTTGGTGGAAGTAAGCCTGTCTGCTTTCGAGCAAGCGATCGCCCGGTTCCAAGCTTGTGGTGTTGATGCGTTGCTCCTACCTGGCGATCTCACCCAACATGGCGAACTGGTGAATCATCATTGGTTGCAACAAACTCTGACTGCTTTACCATTTCCGGCTTACGTCGTGCCAGGCAACCATGATGTGATTTATCCCAGAGCGACAGATGGCGTACTGGGCTTGGCGGAATTTCCCAGCCAATACGCCGCTTTTGGCTACTCAGATGCAGCACAGCCCTGGTATCACTGCGCGCTAACACCTGGACTGCATTTGGTTGGTTTGAATTCCAATCAGTTTGATGCTGACGGTAACCAACAGGGGTATCTAGATGAAGCACAACTGGATTGGTTGGTGACAACGTTGACCGAGTTGCGCGATCGCTGCGTGATTGTGATGGTGCATCACAACTCTGTAGAACATTTGCCGGATCAACTTAACCATCCTTTGGGGCGGCGTTATATGCTCGACAATGCCCCGCAAGTGCGCCAGGTGCTACGAGACGGTGGTGTGCGCTTGGTGTTCACTGGTCATCTCCATGTGCAGGATATTGCCCAGCAGGATGGCATCTGGGAAATTGCCACCGGGTCGCTGGTGAGCTATCCCCATCCCTATCGGGTGGTTGAACTATGCCAGGATGATCAGGGCCAACTCACTGTACAGATAGAATCATTCCACATCACCCAAGCCCCCGGTTACGAAAACCTTCAGGACTATTCCCGCGACTGGATTGGCGATCGCTCTTTCCCGTTTATGAAGCAGCTGGCTGAACTGCCACCTTTAAACCTACCGGAGACTGAAGCAGATGAATTAGCAAAGCAATTGCGCTATTTTTGGGCAGAGATTGCCGAGGGCGATCGCACTTTCTCCTTTGCAGAGCAGCCCCCAGCAGTTCAGCAATGGCTCGAACGATTTAGCGCGGGTGAACCCCAGCAAGATAATCAGGCGCTGTTGCGTTTGTAAATCTGCGAACACAGCCGTAGTACAGAACGACAGAAATAAGCCATCCATTCAAAACTCACAGAATACCTGTTGTACAAGCATTTTGAACTCTGAACTTTGAGCCCTGAACTCCGCCTCGCGGTACTAGGGGGTCTCTTTGCCTTCAGCGATCGCGATCGCCTGCTGAGAAACCTGAGTGTACACCGTGCGGAGATAGTCCTGCACTGCTGCCGCCTCAGCCGTAGGAAAGGGGGGCGCACCCAGACGCTCTAGCAAAGCTTGGGGATTTGCTGGCGGTTTGATTTTGGCTAATTTTGGGTCAAGGGCATCATCGAAAGACCAAAAGCGCTCCATTACAATCGGGTTACTGGTTTTGCGATCGCGGGTACGATTTGACTTGACCCAACTGCGGCGTACACTTTTGGGGCCTTTAGCTCGAAGCTGACGGAGAGATTCAAGAATTTGAGTCTTGGTGCGGCCCCGCAACTGAAAAATCACGAAAGGATCTTCACTAAAGCGATCGGCCAGTTGATAGTAAACTGCACCAATGTGTTTGCAAGGATTGGCTTTGTCAAGGCAAGTGCAACGGGAGTGAACATCCGAGAGTGTGAAGGGAAAGAGACTCAATCCGCCTGAGGTAAAGACTTGCTCAATATCACTAGGCATCTCACCCGCCAAAAGCTCTGCTGAATAGAGTGCTTTTTTGGAGAGTGACTCAACAATATAATGCCAATCTTCCTTACTAAACGGATTCAGAGACATCGTGACTTCATAGGGTTCAGAATCACTCCCTTTAACTTTGGCAATCACACGTGGTCCCTGAAACTCAATTTTGAGTACATTGCCCTCGTTAGCATAACGCCGGGCCCGTTCAAGGCGCTTTTTAAAACGATAGGAATCGAGCAGTTCAAGCCACCGCTCTACCCACCATTCACGTTTTTCAATGGTGTAAGTCATTTAGCGTCTAGATAGATGAATGCAAATATGCGATCAACTGGTAAGCCGAGTCCGATCAGTAACGTTGTGTAAATAGCTTTTGAAACAAAGATTTTGTTCTGATCTAAGCTCGTTACACCAAACCATAAACAATCTCGATTTGTCAAAGGGAATTCGAGATTCCGGTGCAAATGTATAGGTTAGGTTCCAAAATGGCTGTCATTTAGGATGTGCCATCCATATTACTCTGAAATTCTCCAGAATTACGAAGGATCTCGCTTTCATACTGTTGAGCAATCTGACTGAATACCAAACTGTGCTGATTAATTCGGGAAGGCGTAACATCTGTCGATATCGACTCTGCCCTAACTCAGGCGTGTCATCAGTTAACTCTAGAAGCCTGACGAGACAAAGGATAGAGTGCCCGATCCAAAAACAGAAAAAGAGACTGTAAGTCCGTCATCACAAGAGTTTGAAGTCTAACTGACGACAGACCCTAATGACTCAAAGACAGAACTTTGCGTGGGGTCACACGGCAAGGTATTCCCCCTTGCGGTGCGAGGTTAACCCCCCGCCGGGCTAACCGAGACGGTGACACGTTGACTAACTCTAGGTCATATTGTTGCAACACCGTTGCCAGCACCAGCTTAAGTTCAAACTGTGCAAAGGCGTAACCAATACAGAGCCGTGCCCCTGCACCAAAGGGAAGGAATTCATAGGGGGCAGGTTTCCAGTCTAAGAAGCGTTCAGGCCGGAATTGTTCCGGCTGGGGATAAAGCGCTGGATTACGATGCAGGAGATAGGTGCAAACGACGATGCGTCGTTGGGCAGGCAAGAGGTAGGGGCCAAGCTGCACTGGGTTGGGGCCACTGCGAGGGAAAATTACGGGGGCGGGTGAACTCCAGCGGAGGACTTCTTGACAAACAGCATTGAGATAAGGCAATCGAGCGATCGCCATCGGTTCAGGATTCTCACCCAAACCTGCCAACTCCGTCCGTAGCCGCTCTCGCACATCCGCTCGGGCATATACCCAATAGAGTGCCCACGCCAAACTGATCGCAGTGGTCTCATAGCCCGCGATCAAAAAGGTTAGCATCTCATCCATGATCTCACCATCACTCAGGCCAACTCCCACCTCATCCTGCGCCGACATCAGCAGGCTCAATATATCTTCACCCTCCGGTTGCTGACGACGGGCGTCAATTTCTGCTTGTAGCACCTGAAACAGTTGGCGACGCTGCCATTGCATCCGTCCCCAAGGACTCCAACGTCCCCAGTCTTGTTGCAACGGTTTAACTAAAATTAGGCTCGATCGCAGGGGTGAACTTAGGATCTTGAGCATTTCAAGCAACCGACGGCTCACTTCAGTGGTGCGGGAACCAGGCTTTAAGCCAAATATTGCTTTGAGGATCACCTCAAACGAGATCTGTTGCATAAGGTGGAAGACATCCACAGGGCGATCGCGGGGCAAGGTGACAAAATGCTCCTCAGTGGCGGTGATCATCACGCTGGCGTAAGCTTTCATCCGTTCGCCATGAAAGGGGGGCATCAGCAGTTTGCGGTGTTGGCGATGGCGATCGCCTTCTAGGGTCAGTAGGGAATTTTCCCCAAGCAGTGGCGCAAGCAAGGCCACATTCGTTCCCACCTTGAGCTGGTCGCTCTGGCGTAGCACCGCTTCAACAACGATCGGATCGCAGGTGAACGTGAGGATATCCCACCAGCCAAATGCAACGGTAAAGGTGTTTCCAGTTTGGCGGCGAGCTTGCTCAAGATAGTGAACAGGGCGGAGCAACCAATTAACCAATTGCCACAAAGAATTCATTTGCAGCGGCGGGGGTGTAGGGAGATGGGTCATGACAGCTCAGGGATGAGGAATTAGTCTGATCCTAGGCGCTTAGATAGAAGGACGTCAGGGGGAAAAAGTGGCCAATCTGTCCGACTGAGGGATGGGATGTCCACTGAAAATCCCGCTTTCTCCTTGCCCCGACAAACTTAATGCCAAGACTTTTTGAGATAGCGGCGATCGATCGCGTTGAGTTGATATTGCAGCGGACGATGGAGAGCGGTGAGGTGGAGTTTGCGGGTGAGGGTTTCTTGCAAAAAGAGTTGCCAGCCGTAGCGTTTGAGGCGAAATTGGGCGCGGGCAAGGCGGCTTTGGATGCGGAGATAGAGGCGATCGCGTCCGTTCAAGTTCAATTGTGGGAATTTGCTGATAGTGTAACCTCGTTGCTGGAGCCAATGGCCCACACGGGCTTCAATGCACTGAATCTGGTGGGGGGTGAGCTGCCGTTGCCAGAGCTGACAGGTTTTGGGATTGGGTAACTCGTAGTCAGTATAGTCGGTATAACTGAGCATGGCCACATCGTAAGCAACTCCGACAAAAGCACAGAGTTGGTTGAGCATTGTGGGGTGCTCAGCCATCAAGTCTTCGTAGCGCAAATTAAATTGGCGATCGCTGGGTAGTTGGGAGGCAAACCGTTCCCAAAGTTGTTCAGCAATTAGCCATCGCTCAACCCCCATCCAGACATTGCCATACCAACCGAGGTTGACCGCATCTTGAGCTACGTCTCGGGGGTCACGGACAATGTGGATAAAGCGGGCGTTGGGCCAGATCTGCAACAGTTGGTCAAAATGACGGTGGACGATCGCGCCCACGATCGGTTTTTGGTGGCGTTCCTGCTGTTGGCTCAAAAAGCTCTGGATCAGTTCCGGGTAGCTGAGGGTGGTGTCAATAATAAAGCCTCGAGATTGGAAGATGCGGTGAGTCGCTAGCCAGTCGTAGTAGGCCTGGAGTTCGGGGAATTGTCCCTGCTCATCGATGCGATCGACCGCATATTCAAATTCATCACACCAAGTCACTTGGGGGTGGTTGTGGAGCATCAAGCGCAGAAGCACTGTGCCGGAGCATTCGGCCCCCACCAGGAAGATCGGGGCAGGATAGGCGGTCTCGGTCATTGACTACAGCAAGGGAAGCATTGGGGGTTTTACCTTTTTTTCCACGATGGCATAGAAAATCCGGGTTCTGCAATTAAGCGCTAATAACGTTGCGCTCAGTTTTTAACTACACTGATAAAGCTGTATTCTCAATCCCCCTCATGACCGCCCCTGACCTCCGCCCCCAACTCCTCACCCAACTGCTCCAATACGCTTACCAAGAAGGCGACTTCACCCTCTCCTCCGGTCAAAAAAGCACCTATTACATCAACGGCAAACAGGTCACGCTCCGGGCGGAAGGGGCTTTGCTCGTGGGGCGGATTCTCGGGGCCATGCTGCCGCCAAATACCGCAGCGGTTGGGGGACTCACCCTTGGCGCTGACCCTATGGTCTCGGCTGTCAGCATCGTCTCCGCTCTCGAATCCCGACCGATCCCCGCGCTGATCATACGCAAAAAGCCCAAAGGTCATGGCACCAAAGCCTACATCGAAGGGCCAAACTTGCCTGCTAGCGCGAATGTTGTGGTTCTTGAAGATGTGGTCACCACTGGGCAATCTGCCATGTTTGCGGTCGAGAAACTCCGCGAAGCAGGCTACACCGTCAACCACATCATTGCGCTGGTGGATCGCGAGCAGGGGGGTCAGGAACTCTATGCAGCAGAAGGGATTCACTTTGAGGCAGTCTTCTCAATTCGAGATCTGCAAGCAGCGGCAAAGGCAGCCCAAGAGTAGTTATTTACGGTAGGTGAGATACTCACGCTACAGACATTGAGCGATAGATATCGTGAATTTCAATTGCTAGCGGAAATTAAACCGCTGCCATCAGACCTGTATGAGGGCCAAGCACCTTATTCAGCTCAACCACCTTACCAATCACCGCTACCGCTGGCGCTTCAAACCCAGTTTCTTGCACCTGGGCCACGATCGTCTCTAACGTCCCAATCAACTCGCTCTGATCTGGACGTGTGCCCCAGCGAATCAGGGCGATCGCAGTTTCAGGGCTCAAACCTGCTGCTTGGAGTTGGCTGACGATGTTGGCCAAGTTGTGAATGCCCATGTACACCACAATGGTTTCCGAGCCGTGGGCGATCGCAGCCCAATTAACGTTAGGACGATATTTGCCAGCAGACTCATGGCCCGTCACAAAGGTCACCGAGGAGCTATAGCCTCGATGGGTGACGGGAATCCCTGCATAGGCAGGGGCAGAGATCCCAGCTGTGATCCCCGGAATTACTTCCACCGGAACACCAGCCGCGATCAGATCTTGCATCTCTTCACCACCCCGGCCAAACACAAAGGGATCACCTCCCTTGAGCCGCACCACAATCGCGTGTTCATGGGCCTTCGCAATAAGCAATTCTGTCGTTTCTGCCTGGGGTTTAGAATGGCGACCCCGCCGTTTGCCCGCATTGATCTTCTCGGCATAGGGACTAATCATCTGCAAGATCGCAGGGCTAACCAAGGCATCATAAACCACCACATCCGCGCATTCGAGAATGCCCTTACCTTTGAGGGTCATTAATCCTGGGTCTCCCGGCCCTGCACCAAGCAAATAAACTTTACCGATCATTGAATACTACTAGCTGACAACGTTTGAACTCTGAGGTTTCTTAGTCTTACATAAAATCGACAAATTGTGATGTTCAATCTGCACATCTCTTGATGAGTAGGGTTCATTGATAAGCTAAAAGATTAGCTAGCATTGGGAAAACTTTAGTTGCCGATGTAACGAAACACATCGATTCATCCTCATCAAAAGTGAATCTGTTATCGTAAATTCACATAAACTCAAACAACTTAATACTATAACTACCTCAAACCTCTAAATGTTGTGAATCGTATGTTAACTCCACTTCAGACAATCCATACCCAAGAGGCTATACACACCCTGTAAAATCGACCCAATATTTCGATGTAAGGGCACGATTTCCGTGCCCAATCGATATTCAATTTTGTTTAGGAAATCTTGCCTTAGGGTCTGATCAAATTTGTAATTCCTGAGGTAACAGTAATCGTAGCAATGCGATCGCCCTGTTGGATTTGATCTACGACATCCATCCCTGCTGTCACCTCACCGAATACTGCATAGTTACCATTCAAAAAATCTAATTCTTGAAGCGCAATGTAAAATTGCGAAGAGGCTGAATTGGGACGATTCGAGCGAGCCATCGCCACTGCACCACGCTTGTGTCTGAGGGAGGGCAGCTCCCGCCGTCGCAAGGTTCTTTCATAGATCGGGGCGTCCGCGCCCACCACTGAAAATTCTAAGGGAATTGTGCGTTCTTTACCTGTTAATGGGTCAATGTATCCACCGGTTCCTAGGCGAGCTGCCGGAAAACTAGGGTCTACACTCTGGGGATCACCGCCTTGCACCACAAACGGTTGGGGCTCGCGTACCACTCGATGAAATACTGTACTGTCGTAAATCCCTTTGTCGATAAGATCAATGAAGTTGCCTGCGGTGATCGGCGCTTTGTCACCTCGAATTCGCATGGTGATTGAGTCACCTGATCCCGCCAGCGTCATAACGACGGTTGCTTCACCATCAAGGCGGGGTAAATCTGCATTTGGAGTTTGAGCTTGCACAGGTTGGGTATTGATGCTCCAAAAGAGCAAAATCCCCAGTAAACTAAAGAGAATTCGATTCCAAGGGTGTTTTTGTAATGTTTTGAGCATAGAGTTGACGGTTAGCGCCTCTGTTGAGAAGCGCGATCGCATTATATTGATCTCCCAACTATAGGCTGGAACTGAGAATAGTTGACATCGGTTTAACAAAATTTTCAACTGTTCCTTCGGCTGATGGAGACCATGTTAGGGAATCAGCAATTGCCAATTGAAGAAATGTGAGTTGTACAAGACTTCCCTGAGTACAGGAAAAAGTAGGATACTGCTTGAACTCTCAAGAATTCCATTCCTGAATTATTCATGACTCTACCCAAAATCCCTGAAAGATTGATTCAGTCAAGCGACGGACAATATGCCCTTGCTACGAGCTGTATAGAGGAGAAACTGTAACACAGGCGTCTCGCCTGTCTTAATAAATAATCCAAGCCATGTCAACTCATAACTTTTAAGCCATAACCAACCTGACCAACTCAAGATATCTCTAATGGAATGAAGACGGAAATTATCACAATATTCTTCTTTGTTATTTTTGCTTCACGGACATGCCTTAAATCTGCTTTAAAATAGTGATCTCAAACCAAGTCAAAAACTGGGATTCAGATTGCATTTTTTAATCGTACTACACAAATCAAACCCATTCAAAAATCATAATTTCATTCAGATTAAGACTGCTCCTTAAAAGCGTCAATTCAAACACGAATGGTTGAATATAACCATCCAATTGCACAGTTGAGCAGTTACCGTTACAATTGTCATTGCTTTGGCTCCGGTAGCTCAATGGATAGAGCAACCGCCTTCTAAGCGGTCGGTTACAGGTTCGAGTCCTGTCCGGAGCGTAACCCAAGAACATTGAGATCAATCACCTAATGTGTTGAACCATTGGGGCTTGGTTAAGATAGGTAGACGAACCGTGGCCCATGCAGCCGGAGGCTCAGAGGAGATTTGAGATTGCCGCTGGGCAAAATAGGTGAAGAGTTCAGTTTGTACTGGCCCTGTAAGGTAATACAGTCCAATCAAATTGGGTACAGTCATCAACAACAATGCGGCATCACTAAATTCGACAACCAGTGCGGGTGACACAAAAACCCCAGCAAACACCAATATGAGTTGCAGGCTCTGGTAAAGGCGGCGCGATCGCGCACCAAATAGAGAGCACCAAGCCTGTTCGCCATAGTAGCCCCAAGAGAGAATTGTTGAAAAGGCAAAACAAATGGTGATCCCAGCCAAGATCATGGGGAACCAATCCACCACCAGGCCAAAGGCCGTACTTGTTAATTCTGCACCACTCAACTGCGCGAACTCCGGACGCTGCTGGGCTCCTGTCACAAGAATTGCTAATGCCGTTAAGTTGCAAATCAGCACTGTGTCAATGAGCGGTTCCAGGGTTGCCACAATCCCTTCTTCAATAGGTTGCTCTGTTTCCACCGCAGCATGGGCGATCGCGGCTGTGCCCAAGCCCCCTTCATTCGAAAAGGTGGAGCGACGAAATCCTTGGATCATCACCCCTAACAATCCCCCCAAGCCCGCTTGGGGATGAAATGCTTCTGTGACAACGGTTTGAAGCACGCTGGGCACCATTGCCCAATGAGAAAGCACCACATACAGCGCCATCAGAATATAACTGCCGCACATCCAGGGCACAAAACGCTCGGTTAAAGTGCCAATTCGGCGAATGCCACCCAGGGTAATCAGCGCAACCAGCAGCACCATACCCCCGCCATATCCCCAGCGGGGAAGTTGTGGAATAACCTGACTCACGGCGAGGTAAGACTGCCCAGTTTGAAAGAGGCTACTTGAGCCCAAGGTACTCACCATACAAAGCAGAGCAAACGCTGTTGCGAGCCCTTTGCCCAGTTGGGCTTTGCCTTGATGGGCTAGTCCCTGGGCCAGGTATTGCATCGGGCCACCAACAATCGTGCCATCAGCTTGGCGCTGACGATATCGCTGACCTAGGGTGCATTCGATGAGGCGGGTGTTCATAGTCAATACCCCTGCAACAGTCATCCAGAAGCATGCACCGGGGCCACCCACGGTAATGGCGATCGCCACCCCGGCAATATTCCCCAAACCCACCGTGGCAGAAAGGGCAGTGGTCAAGGCTTGTAGAGACGTTAAATGATCACCAGAAAGGGGCGATCGCTGTAGTAGCTCTAGCGCTATTCCAATACAACGTAGATTAGCAAAGCGCAGCCGAATGCTACAGAAGACTGCACCAACTATTGCCCACAATACCAACATCGATAGCCCAATTTGTTCAATTCCCAACCCATCAATTCTCAGTTCACCTAAATCGGTCACATCAATTCACCAAGTCTGCAAAGTGTGAATGATTGTAAACAAGAATTGTCTGTTGTGCTGTAGGCAAATTAACGAAATATTGATTTGGTATGCGCTAAAAGCGATTGTATGGGATGGTGGTGCGTTATGGCTTAGCCTTCGTAGGCTCCTGTGGTTAATTGATGACACCCCTGAGTTGATTACAAGCTTAGTTGAGAGAATTTCAATGTCAATTGAACAACTGCTAGCCCCCTATAAAACATTTGGAGTCAATCTGGGTCTGGCGCGAATCCAATCGTTATTGGCGCAACTGGATAATCCCCACCAGCGTGTGCCGATTCTGCATGTGGCGGGCACGAATGGCAAAGGCTCAGTTTGTGCCTATCTCTCGGCGATCTTGACCGCAGCCGGTTATCGAGTCGGACGTTATACATCGCCGCATTTAGTGAGCTGGACGGAACGATTTGTACTCCAGGAGCAACCGATCGCCCTACCAGATTTAGAAGCGCTACTGCAACGGGTGCTCACGGCGATCGCCGCCCTTGATGCCAGCCATTGTCCAACCGTTTTTGAAATTGTCACCGCAGCAGCTTGGCTCTATTTTGCCGAGCAGCAGGTAGATGTAGCAGTGATGGAGGTGGGTTTGGGTGGGCGTTTGGACGCCACCAATGTTAGCAATCGCCCTTTGGTGAGCATTATTACGTCTTTGGGTTTGGATCACTGCCAACAACTTGGCCCGACCTTGGCCCATATTGCCACCGAAAAAGCAGGAATTTTGCGAGCTTTGTGTCCGGCGGTGCTGGGTCAATTCCCCCCAGAAGCAAAATGGGTAGTACAACAGCAACTCACGGATCTGCAATGTCCAACTCAATGGATAGAACCTGCCATCCCCAGCGATCGCCCCGGTTGGGCCCATTGGCAGGGTCTTGATTACCCCTTGCCCCTGGCGGGGGTGGTGCAATTGCAAAATTCAGCCCTCGCGTTGGGGGCGATCGACAGTCTCCGTACACAGGGCTGGCAGATTAGCGATACAGCGATTGTTGAGGGGATGAAGCGGGTTCGCTGGCCAGGACGCTTACAATGGTTGACTTGGCAGGGTCAACAGTTGCTGATTGATGGTGCCCACAATCCAGCAGCCGCTCAGGGGCTACGGGATTATTTAGATACGTTACCGCCGCAGCCAATCCATTGGATTATGGGCATTCTGGCCACCAAAGACAGTCAAGGAATTCTTCAGGCCCTCTTAAAGCCCGGCGATCGCCTCACCGCAGTGCCTGTGCCAGGTTATGAGAGTACAGCGCCTGATCTGCTTCAGGCTAGGGCAATCGAGTTGGGTTTATCCGTAGATGATTGTGAAAGCGTGGCAGATGTTTTTATTGCTCTATCAGACTTATCCAGCCAGGGATATCGTGTTGTGCTCTGTGGTTCACTCTACTTGCTAGGTCATGTTTTGAGTAAAACCCAAAACTCTGATTCAGAGTGCCTTGAGCGTTTTTAGCGCTTTATGAATCCGAGCACAAACCACAGATTCAACTTCAGTGGCAAGGCAGGTCTGCAAACTGGCCAACACTGCTTCTCGATTGGTCTCAATCTGAGAGCCAAAATTCTCCAAAGCTACCACTGCCGCATAGCGTACAACCCATTCCTCATCTTTTCCCGCTTGGGTTAAAGCTTGTAAAACCTGTTCTTGTGCTGTCGGCCACTCAACCGTATCTAGCCAATCCCATTGCAAGTTGCCCAGCCCTTTAGTGGCGACCCGACGCACACTGAGAGCAAAGTCATTTAGCGCTGCATCCAATAAATTAGGGAGTGCCCGAGGATCGCCAATCCCGGCCAAGGCACGATTTGCCCAGGCTCGTGCGCCGTAGTCAAAACTGTCTATATTGTCAAGCAACAAGTCAACAGCTGGACGGCCAATCGCAATCAACCCATCGACCGCGGCGATTGCAGCCCCTGGATTGTTGTAACCCAAGACTTCGATCAGCTTAAGCACGCTAGCCTCTGCTCGATGTTCACAGAGCTTAACGACCGCTCGACGCATATCTTCGGCGGAGCCAGCATTGTCAATGGCTTGATACAGCGGATAAAGGTCTAAGGTTGTGCTCACAATAGGGCATCCATCAAACTTATCAATTGCTCACTGGTGGCATCCAGATTTTCTGGGTCGTTCTTCGTGCCAGATTGGTGCAAGTGAGCATTAAATAGATCCTTGAGGGCCGTTAACTTCAAACTATTCTCTGCTAACGTTGCCGCGATCGCAGATGCACCTGCTATATAACCCGAAGCACCCAAATCCATCAATGCTGAACGCCGGACTACCAACTTCTCATGTCGTAGGCCTAAAACCAAGCGCTCACCATATTGTGGCTCTTGGGTTAGTTGATAAAGGGCTCGGGCTGCGGCAAGCTGAACTTTGGGGACAGGGTGAAGCAGGAATTCCTGAATTAGAGGAGCTACACTTTTGGCCTGCAATGTACCCAAGGCTTCCAAGACTGCTTCATAGGGTTGCACTAGATGGGGTTTGCCTGGAATTGAAATAGCAGCTTCAGCACCACCTTCTAAAAAGGCAATCAAATCAGGGATACAGCTCGGATCGGCCTGACTCTCTAGGGCTTGGATAACCACTTCTCTCACGTAGTAATCCTCGCAAGTCAAACGCTGACGTAGGGCAGACACAATGCGAGGGTCCTGCAATTTCCCTAAGGCTCGGGCGGCATTGCGACAGAGCGCTAGCCCTCCATCAGGGGAACGATGGGTTTCATCATTGAGGGCAACTAATAAGCCATCAATGGCTTCTGGACGTGAGATACGAAAATGCCCCAACCACCAGGCAGCGTAGTAGCGTAAACTGCCTTCAACTGTCGGTTGGAGATTAGCGATCGCTGTTTCAACAGTCCAGTCAATCCTCATCCCATTGGAATGTTCATCGCCCATGTGCGTCATGCAAAACCGAGGCTAATCGAATCAACAGATCAAAATCAAAATAGACAGAACAACGCCCGGAAAAAGCAACGATGGGCAACCAACGATGGCTAACACACATTTGCTCCTTCCGGGCAGAACCGTTAGCGTTCTACCTAGCTCAATGCATTGATCGCATAGTCAATGTAGGTATTAGCTTCAGTAGCAGCCTGACCGCTCAAACCATGGTTGGTTTTGATGTAGCTTAAAGCTTCGACATACCAGCTAGGAGAGAGTTCGAAGGAGCGATTGATTTCATCCAAACCCGCAATAAGGTACTCATCCATAGGACCGCTACCACCTGCAATGAGGCAGTAGGTTACCATGCGGAGGTAGTGACCGACATCACGAGCACATTTGTCTTTACCACGCTGATCGGAAGAATACTGAGGCCCTTGCATTTGGGTGGTATAAGGAAAGCGCTGGTAAACTGCATTCGCTGCACCAGAGATCAAAGAGTCAGCTTTCCCGGTTAGTCCACGAGCTGCTTCCATGCTGGCTTTAGCTCGTTCGAAACGACCATTGGCAGCTTGCAGTTCGGTAATACCGAGGAAGCGGCCTTGGGAATCAGCAGCCGCAATTGCTTCAGTAAGAGGGGTTTTCATGATTTTTTGAATTCCGTAGTTTTCTAGATATTTGCAATCTGAAATGTCGAGGGCGAGGCGGCCCTACTCCATCCCTATAAACTTAATGAGCGAAACGCTAGGCAACGGCTGCAGCAGCACGGTCGAAATAGCCAGCGATCTCAGCCATCAACTGGCTGCAATCACCAGGGGTGATACCAGCGGGACTATTGGCAACTGCAAGCGCCGCATCCTTCATTTTGCCAACGCCAATCGCAACGGAAGCACCAGGAGTGCCCAGAGCTTGATAGGTCTCACGCAAGCCATTGAGGCAACGATCTTCGAGGACACTGGAATCACCTGCGAGCACAGCATAGGTTACGTAGCGCAGGATAATCTCCATATCTCGCAAGCAGGCTGCCATGCGGCGGCTGGTATAAGCATTCCCACCGGGTTGGATAAGCTGGGGTTGCTCGGCGAAAAGCGCACGAGCCGCACCGGTAACAATCGCGGAAGCATTACTGGTGATCCGGTTAACCGCATCACAACGCTTGTTGCTATCAGCAACGATAGCTTGTAGAGCATCTAGCTGTTCTGTGCTCAAGAAAGCACCACGGGCATCTGCCTGAGAAACAACCCTCGTAAATGCGTCAAACATCGAGTCTATCTCCTTTTTGTTTTTAATTGTTGTTTTTGTATAGCCAAAAAGCTTTGCCTTTGACAAATGACTGATCAGCTCACTTAACCAAGATGCGTCCGAAAGAGCATTTCATGATTCCACGCCAAACAATCATGTAACCGATTACTTAAACCCAATACCGCCTGGGTTAATCCAGGAGCTTGGAACAGAATCGGCGATCCATTTGACTATTTGTTTGATAGTGCAAAGAGCCGGTACAGCTCTCTACTGCGTAGGAGATCCTGAATCCACCTTGGTTCCGAACCTTCCGGTTATCTTTATACACTGAGAGCGCAGCGGAGTTAAGTTACGTTTTGTTACGGGAGCTACAGAACGGATATAGACCCCACAACCGCTTTGGCTGCTCTGAAGCAGCTTTTGGTTGGCATGAGAGTACATAGAGGCATCATGATGATAGGTAACTCTTAGCCAAAAAGCATACACACAAAGGGTGTTCTATGCGCACTGATCCCAGATTATCCAAACAACGAAGGGCTGTCGTCAGTTAGATTCCAAGCGCCTAACTGTGGCGGAGACTTACTATGTCTCTTTTCCTGTTTTTTGGGGTCGAGCCCTCTATCCTTAATAATACCCTGTCAGACTTTTGGTGCTAACTAGACGACACACCCTAAATGTATAAGTTTAGGAGTTACGCATTGACAGAAAGAGCAAAAGATGATGAGAAGAGAGAAGGTGAGTGAAATCGAGCAATGCGTCAACGAAGCAAAGCCTCAACAGCGAAATGTAACTGTAGTCTGTACACATTATTCCTCCTGGCCGAACCGAAGTATGTCAGTTGTGTACGGTTAGGAGAAATCCTGGCAGAGGTGAGCCACGATAGTGTGAATCGTTTTCTGTTGAGGGAGTGTTACAAACCAGAAGATTTATTCAACGAAGTCAAAGAGGAGGTGGAGTTAGAAGCAGGAATATTGAGTGTAGACGATAGTGTTGAAGATAAACCGTATCGAGAGGTGGGGAAAAGTGCATTGGTGGGGTACTTTTGGTCTGGAAAACACAAAAGAACGGTCAAAGGGATTGACCTGACCACTTTGTACTACACAGACCCATCAGGTCGTTCCTATCCAGTCAACTATCGACTCTACGATAAACAGGAAGGGAAAACCAAAAATGACGATTTCAGAGAAATGGTGATTGAGGTGCAGCAGTGGGGACTCAAACCCGCGTGGATAACGGGAGATAGTTGGTTCTCAAGCCTAGATAATCTGAAGTTCCTCAGAAACGAGGAAGTGGGTTTTCTGTTTGGGATTGCCAACAATCGTCAGGTTTCTTTGGAGCCAGGAAAGCTGGTACAAGTCCACACTTTAGAGATTCCGCCGACAGGGTTGGTCGTATATCTGAAAAAATTTGGTTGGGTGAAGGTGTTTTGCCAGTCGTTCAAAAACGTGCGACGGTACTACATCTTATTCTCGCCTCATGCTCAGGGCACGACCGAGGCGAAATCAGAACAGCAACAGCTCACGCTTGTCCAATTCAAGCAGCTTCACGATAGCCATTGGCAGATTGAGTATTTTCATCGGGTTATCAAGCAAGTTTGTAATATTGAACGCTTTTATGTCCGCCAGGAGCAGGCGATTCGCAATCATTTCTTTTGTGCTTTGCGGGCATTTACCAAGTTGCAATCTCTGTCTATTCAAGGGGTCATACAGAATGCTTACGAGATATCCAGACAACTATTTATCCCGGTTATTCGTGAGTTCATCTGCACCTATTCCACAGAGGCTACTTTTGCTTGACCATTTCTTCCCTTTTTTGTCAATGCGTAACTCCTATAAGTTATCGGAGTCTCCTCCTCCGATTGGTTAAACTCAAAGACTCAATCTCTATTGAAGAATGTGCACGATATGCACACATACCTGATCTAGGTAAAGAATCTGGGCGTCTGAGTCATTGATTGTAGCAACAGTTAAACTTATGTTGCGAAAGTTGTCCGCAGAACAACAGAGTATGAGTAGAGTAAAGACTAAGCTTGTGCTCAGGACTGTTAGCAGGTTCGGCCTTGGGCTGCTCCGTAACGCTGTCGAGTTGATGATGCACTGTTCGACATTGCATTTCTGAGCCAAAAATTTAAAACTCAAGTTTTCCTATTCGCTTAAATCACACAAGGAGATAATCTGAACAGATGGCGTTACCCTTATTGAACTATTCACCTGTGACTCAAAACCAACGGGTTTTGGGATATGAGGTTGGTAGTGATGAACAAACCAACCTGATTGCTGTTGATGTTCCTCGGTCTGCTAATGATTACGATGAGATCATTCGGGCGGCCTATCGTCAGGTCTTCAATGAGCAACAACTTCTAGAAAGCAACCGCCAAACGAGTTTGGAGTCCCAACTTCGTAATGGTCAGATTACAGTCCAACAGTTCATCCGTGGTTTGGTACTCTCCGATCCCTTTACAATCCGCAACTATCAGTGCAATAACAACTACCGAATTGCTCAAATCTGTGTTCAGCGTCTTTTGGGTCGAGAGATTTACAATGAACAAGAAAAATACGCTTGGTCTGTTGTCCTCGCGACCAAAGGGTTAGCAGGTTTTGTAGATGCCTTGTTTGATAGCGAAGAATATCAAGCGAATTTTGGAAATAGTATTGTGCCTTACCAGCGGCGGCGGGTTGTGCCCCAGCACGATCGCGGTGATGTAACCTTTGCCCATACGCCACGCTACGGAGCTGATTACCGTAATCAGCTTCAAGCCATGGGACATTTCTCTGATTCAGCACAACGGTTAGTTGACTACGCACCCAAGCCCTGGCAAATGAGAGTTGCGTCTTTGGTGGCCACCTTGGGCATTGGTTCTTTAGTTGTCTTCCTGAGCTTGCTTGCTTTAGGGGCTTGGGGCATTATTTCCCTATAACCCTCTTTTGTCATATTGGGGTCAAACCCTCATTCTCTCGTTGGCTGTAACGGCGAGGATTCATTCAAAAATCCCGTAGTGACAAAAGCGGGATAATTTGTGGTCTAATGGGCCAGGACTTTTGGATAGGGAAGGGTTTTAGACCTTTCCCTGTCTTGTTTTTTCTGGAGCTGTTAAAAAGTTAGCGTTGTGAGAATTTGGTCAACGCATCCTGCACAGTCGGAGGCAAACGGCGCATGATTTTGCCATTATCACGATCGACTGCAACCAAAGTCACAAAGGCGGTAACACAGAGCGTATTCGTTGTATGTTCTTTGATTTGATACGCCCAGTTAATCCGAACTCCCGTCATCTCCAAAATGCGGGTGTTAATCATTGCTGTCGCTCCCATACGGAGGGCACGATGATAACGAATGGAGAGATCAACCACTGGCATATCACAGCCTAAACGCACCAGTTCTGCATAATCAATGCCAATAGAGCGGAGACATTCCACTCGTGCTTCTTCCATCCAAGTCAGATAAGTGCCATGCCAGACAATCCCTGCATAGTCAGTGTGATGGGGATGTACCCGAACCGGATATTCAAACCAGTTTTCAGCGGTGGTTTGTAGAGCAGGGTCTTCGGTGAGTGCTGTAGTGGCAGGTAGTTGGGGTTGCGTCATGAGTAAAAATCAATGGCGGTATTGTGGTTCCATTTAGGGGCTATCGTCGTTTAGAGTCGTTTAGAATTTAAACTCTTGCTATGACTAACTTACAACTCCTTTTCCTATTTTTGAGGTCGGGCGTTCTATTTTTTTGTCAAAATTCTGGTGTTAACTGACAGCAAGCCCTAGATGATGGGTCAGTCATGAACTGTCAATGGGTTAGTACAGTTGGTTTGAGATGAGGTTATCCTCCTAATCCAAGACGTTCAGCCAAATGGAATTGAATCTCTGTCTGAATCTGTTGAACTGTCTGGGTTGCATCAATCGGGATAATCCGGTCAGGAAATTGCTGTGCTAAAGCAGCAAAACCAGCTTGTACACGCTGATGAAAGTCCACATCAGCCCGCTCAATACGATCGCCTGAAATATTTTTCTGAGAACGGCCCAGTCCAGTACTAACATCTAAATCTAACCAAAAGGTTAGATCGCTGGTGAGACCCCCTGTGGCAATGGTATTGAGTTGCTCGATCACTTGACGTTCTATTCCCCGGCCATAATGCTGATAAGCCAGGGTTGAGTCGGTGTAGCGATCGCATAACACAATAGTGTTTTGGTCAAGGGCCGGCTGCAAAACGGTCTGCACGTGTTCAGCGCGATCGGCAGCAAATAGCAACAATTCGGTGCGATCGTTCATCGGACTATCATGGAGCAGTAGCTGGCGCAGACTTTGACCCAATTTTGTCCCCCCTGGTTCACGGGTTACTTGTACAGAAACATTAACTTGGTTTTGTAGATAAGCCGCGGTCAAGCGGATTTGTGTGGTTTTACCTGCACCTTCAACCCCTTCAAAAACGATGAATCGTCCAACTTGTGTCATAGCGATAGTTGTGGTTCACAAGAGACACCCAGCATACTGTTTCCGGCAAGCGCTCCAGTTCAATAGTCAAATCTGAGCTACACTAACATTTTCTGGAAAAACACGCTAAAGTGGCTGCAAGAGGAATCCAAATTTTTCTCCCAATTTGCTATTGCCCCTGAGTTGAGTACTGGTGAGATCAGTTGTTGTTCTAGGTGAAATTGTAGGTTATGGCACGTTATTCTTGTTCCTTCTATAGCCCACAACCTGCGGGAACCCTTCGGCAGCATTTAAGCCAAGCCTTAAAAGCGTGCAACTTTGAAGTCATCCACGATGATCCCGAGTATATTGTGGGGCGAGAAATACCGGGTCGCGTTGCGTATAGTAAGTTGGTTGTTGTTGAAGCTTTAGTTGATAAGCCTGAGCAGGGGCGGGGACAAGCTAAAATCAATTGTGTTCTTAAGAACGAAGAGCTGCCCCTACGGCAAGACAATCATTGTCGCCAAGTTTTCGATATCTTTAAGCGTGCGGTGCAAGAGCGTACGTCCTGGCAGCTCACCTAAGCGAACCATTTGACTCGGAGCAATTAGCTTAAGAATCAGCAGGCTGTTCCCAATTCACTTCCTCAGTATCACCTGACATCATTGCTGGATCAATTAAGGTGATATCAAATGGGTCCTCACTCCCTGTAATGTTTACATTATCATTGGTAACTGCCTTGTCTGTCTGTCGTGCTTGATAAGTTGCCCAGACCTGGGGGCCAAAAACCACTTGATCGCCATGCTTGAGGCGATGCTGTGATTGCTTTTTGCCATTCACCATCAAACCATTGACGCTGGGATGCCCCTGAGTATCACCATCCACAATAAGATAGGTGAAACTGCCATCCCCCTTGGCTTGGCGACGTAAAATGGCATGGTGTCGAGAAACAAACAATGATGCCAAATAAATATCACAATTGCGATCGCGTCCAATTATGTAAGAGGATTCGACTAACGGGACAGCACGTTGCCCTTGACCATCCTCGATAATGAAGAGATGTTCAGCCAATGGTTTTGATCCGTTCATGTAGATTATGCACCAAGTGGAGGGTGTGCGAAACACAGTCTGAAATTTATCGAACTGCTGAGTTTTGATGTAAACCATCAAACAGTCCAAGCAAGACCATGACCTGGTTCTATTGTGTCATACCCTTATTCAGAATGTTGAGTGAATGTTATTGGTGGGTCTTTGACATCTGAATGTTGTAGCAGAAGGGAATTGGCAACAACGGCAATGGAACTACTGGCCATCAGGGCTCCGGCAAGGGGTGGGGTTAGCATAATAGTTGTTATGGGGATAAACACCCCTGCCGCAAGGGGCAGTAGCACCAGATTATACCCCAAGGCCCAAATGAGATTCTGCCGAATTTTAGTAAAAGTGACACGACTGATTTTCAGCGCTCGGTTCAATAAACCGAGTTGTGGCGTTGCTGCTGTCGCTGACCCCAGCAGGAGTACATCCGCTGTCTCTAAAGCAATATCTGTAGCGGTTTGGACAGTAATCCCCACATCAGCTTGCACCAAGGCGGGGGCATCATTGATGCCATCGCCAACCATGGCAACACAATGTTGGGTTTGGAGTTGGTTAATAACTTCAGCTTTTGCTGCTGGGAGCACACCAGCATATATCTCCGCTATCCCCAACTGAGCCGCGATCGCCTCTACCACAGCTTGGCGATCACCGCTGATGAGTACCGTGCGAATCCCGTTTTGATGTAATTGCTCCAGCATCGCTGGGGCATCAGGACGGATGGGATCACTCAGGGCGATCGCACCGACAAACTGATGCGTTGTTGCACAATAAACAAGCGTCTGAGCGAACGACTGTTCCAGACGTTCGACCCAGGCCATGTCTAGCTGAATATCATGTTGCTCAAGCCAAGCACGGTTGCCGAGAATCACCTCAACCCAGGAACGCTCGGGTGTTTGCACTTGGGCACGAATTCCTTGACCCGGAGTTAGGGAGAAGGTTTGGGTTGGTAATAGATCAAGTTGTTGTTGATGAGCGCTCTGCAAAATCGCTTGCGCTAGGGGATGCTCACTTCCCTGCTCAACGCTGGCTGCATATTGCAGTAACTGTTGTTCAGTCCAATGGGTCACGGGCCAAAGTTGACTGACTTGGGGTTGACCTTGCGTTAGTGTACCGGTTTTGTCAAAAACTACACAATCAACGCGCTGAAGGGTTTCTAAACTATCTCCGCCCTTAAAAACAATACCCTGTTGGGCCGCAACGCCCGTTCCCACCAGAATGGCAGTGGGGGTCGCAAGGCCGAGCGCACAGGGACAAGCAACAACTAAAACTGTAATCGCTAGCTTTAGCGCCAACATGACTGGCGGTATTTCTGAAGGCAGCCAAGCAGGTTGCATTATTGGAATCATGCCATCCCAAACGCCAAACGTAATGATTGCGATCGCCAAAACCCCATAGGCAAAGTAACCCGCTGCCTTATCGGTCAAATTCTGGATCGGTGCTTTACGGGCTTGAGCGGCTTCAACCGTTGCAATAATCTGGGCAAGCACCGTATCTGAACCTGTTTGAGTGACTTGCACTGCGATAGTCCCTGCTTGGTTGAGGGTTCCGGCTACAACGCGATCGCCTCGAATCTTATCAACTAATATCGATTCTCCCGTGAGCATAGACTCATCAACTTGGGTTTGGCCAGTAGTGATAACACCATCAACTGGAATTTTCTCGCCCGGCAGCACTCGAATCCAGTCTCCCACCTGTACCGTCTGCACGGGGATTTCAATCCCCGTTTCTTGGCTGCTGAGATTCGCTTGGATAATCCGTGCTGTGGCAGGTTGTAATGCAAATAGTTGTTGGAGAGAACGGCTTGCTTTCTGGCGCACTCGACCCTCTAAGGTGCGTCCGAGGAAAATAAAGCCCAACAACATAACGGGTTCATCAAAGAAGCATTCCCAACCCAGCCCTGGCCAAACCAAAGCAGCGCAACTGGCAAGATAGGCACTCAGGGTGCCCAGAGCCACCAACGTGTTCATATTGGGGAGACGATACCAGAGGCTGCGGAACCCATCGATTAAAATGTCGCGGCCAGGAATAAGTAAGGCTAAGGTCGCCACCAGCCAATGGCTGAAAATGTGACTCAGTAGAGGAATAGCTGGTCCCCCCCAGTGATGCCAATGACCCAGACCAGAAAACAGCAACAGAAGTGCCGCGATCGCTAAACGACGCTGTTGGGCAGTTTGTTCATTGCGATCGCGCTCCAGCCAATTGGGTGGGTTATCCCGAGCATCTTGGGCCGATCGGGGTTGGCTCGGAAATCCACGGTTGGAGAGATGCGTTGCTAAGGCCGCCGGATCAGTTTGGGTCGCATCATATTCAACAACGGCAAGGGCAGTGAGGAGGTTAACCTTCGCACTCTGCACACCGGGTTGCTGTTTAAGTTGACGTTCTACTGCATTCACACAGCCTGCACATTGCATTCCAGTCACCTCCAATGTTGTCAGGAGGGGGTTAGATGCGGTGGGAACTGCTGTTGGTGCAGAAGGTGAAGTGACAACAGACGGCATGGTGGAATCAAGATGCAAAGGTGACGCTTTCTATGTATAGCACTCCGCAGTATGGTGTAGGGTATCGGCAACGCGTTGCTTAAATTTGTTTGCGTTTCTGAACAGTTCTCGTTGAATTATTTTTAACCCATGCATTCCAACGGCCGAAAAACCCCTTTGTTTGACCTGATTGTCGCCCAGAAAGCACGCTTGACCGAGTTTGCAGGCTGGGTCATGCCGATTCAGTTTGCAGGCCTCCGCCAAGAGCATGAAGCGGTTCGCACCCGCGTCGGGGCATTTGATATTTCCCATATGGCGAAATTTCAGTTACAGGGAACTCAGATTTTAGCTGCGCTCGAAACGCTTGTGCCGACGGATTTAAGTGGGCTACAGTCGGGTCAGGCTCAATACACCGTGCTCCTCAATCCAGAGGGTGGCGTGATTGATGACATCATCATCTATGCTCAGGGTGAGCAAGCTGCTGTCATTATTGCCAATGCGGCAACCCATGATGGGGATTGGGCTTGGTTACAAGAGCAGTTAACGCCCCAAGGTATTCGTTTAACAGATGTTTCGGACGATCGCGTCTTGATCGCCCTCCAAGGCCCTCAAGCCGCTACAACATTGCAAGCCTTACTGCCTGCGGATGTGGATTTGTCTAAGCTATCTGCCTTTAGTCACCTCACCACACAGCTAGGCGGTGAGACCATTTTTTTGGCTCGTACTGGCTATACAGGTGAAGATGGCTTTGAAATTATGGCCCCTCCTGAAGCCGGCCGCCAACTCTGGCGATCGCTGATGGAAGTGGGGGTTACGCCCTGTGGTTTGGGGGCACGGGATACCCTCCGGCTTGAAGCCGCTATGGCGCTCTATGGTCAGGATTTAGATGATCAAACAACGCCACTAGAAGCCGGACTGCGTTGGCTGGTGCATTTAGAACGCAAAGGTGATTTTATCGGTCGTGCAGCGCTGGAGCGCCAAAAAGCAGAAGGGCTGCCACGCCGCTTGGTGGGTCTGGAAATGCAAGGTCGGCATATTGCCCGCCATGACTATCTCGTGCAAGTCAATGGAGAGACAGTTGGAATGGTGACCAGTGGCACCCTCTCACCCACTCTCGGGAAGGCGATCGCCTTGGCCTACGTTCCCTCAGCCCAAGGAAAAGTCGGTAAAACCGTAGATGTGGTCATCCGCGGAAAGACTTACCTCGCTAAAGTGGTCAAAAAACCCTTTTACCGCTCCCCTAATCGTCCACAGAAATAATGATTGATTGAGAGCGTGTTGTCAGTTAACACCAGAAGACTTGTGGGATAAGCGATAGAGCGCCCGACCCGAAATAGAGATAGTAGACTAGTTCTATTTCTCCAGAGAAAATCTAAAATCCCTTATAGGGGCGGGTTTTCCCCGCCCAGCGCTGACTGAAGAGATCAATCTAGGTTTGTTCAACACACTGTCTGGGTCAGGAGACCTGACCCCTACGGGAGAACCGTTGAGATTTTCTTTTTTCTCTCCCTAAATGAAACCAACCTAAACCCCAAAACAGAGAGAGGGGCGATAAGTCAGTCACAGCGAGAGATTGAACTCTAATTAACGACAGCCTCTAAAACAAGCCTCGTCGGCCGTTCGGCATTGTCGTAGACCAGTTTGTCTTCGCCATTGCTAGCTGATCCTGGGAAATCTTAGCGTTTGATAAGTTTGCTCCGCAAAGATTGGCTTTGGTGAGATTCGCTTCCTTGAGATTGGCATGACTGAGATCTGCCCCGCGAAAATCGGCCCCCTCTAAATCTGCCCCCATAAAGTAGGCCCGCCCCAAGTTTGCATCTCGCAAATTGGCATGGGCCAAGCTGGCGCGTCCGAAGTCTGCCCTTGCTAGATTTGCCCCCTGAAGATTAGTCTTCCGTAACTTAGATTGATGAAAAATACAAGCTTCTAGATTTGCTTCTTGCAAATTTAATTGATTCAAACTCTGTTGGGCAAAGTCGCGCCGCCCTTTAGTATAAGCAGAAACAACCCCCTCCGCATCTAACCGCTTGCGACGGCCAGGTACTCGCCCTGAGGTGCTCATCCCCCCCGAGTCTGGGAGCTGGTTTGCCATTCGGTTATAGCTGCTATTTCGAGCTGGAGTATGGCGCTGACGAGCACCACCGCCTCGGGCGTTGCCACGACCGCCACCTGCCCGTTGGCGCTTTTCCCTCAGACGCATTGCGAGTTTCTGGGTTGCAGACATTGAAGCAGAATCCGGGAGTTTTTCAGCATCACGCTCTCGTCCGGAATTACCCAACCGACCCGTCGGGCCACCATTTTGGTTTGGCCCAGTAAGCAAGGACTTTGCTAAATCGTCCATGTAGGGCTCCATATCCAGCGCATTCAGAACCTCTTGGGCATCTTGGTAGCGATGGCGTACCGATACTTCCAACATTTTCTTGAGCACTTTGGCAAAATTGTCAGAAATATCAATATTCTGCCGCCACATCATCTCCCCGGTTTTGGGATTGTAATCGAGATCTTTGGGCGACTTTCCAGTGAGCAAATAGATGCAAGTCACCCCAATTGCATAGATATCACTGGCAAACACGGGACGCAGTGCCATTTGTTCAGGCGGGGCAAAACCGGGGGTGCCAATGGCAAAAGAGGTTAATGCAGTTTGATCTGAAGTATTGGCAGCCGCTTGCGAATTGACTTGGTTTTTCACTGCACCAAAATCAATCAGTACCAGCTTTTTATCCTGTTCACGACGAATCAAGTTCGCGGGTTTAATATCCCGGTGAATCACATTACTCTCATGAACATACTGAATCATGGGTAAGATTTCGCTGAGAAACTGCCGCACCCCAGCTTCACTAACAGGACCATTGCGCTTGACCTCTTGTTGTAAATTCAGCCCTTTGACAAATTCTTGAACCAGATAAAAATCTTTGTTGTATTCAAAGTAATCAAGCAATCGCGGAACTTGGGGATGGTTGCCAATTTTCCCTAAGGTCTCAGCTTCCCGCTCAAACAATTCTTTTGCCATTTCAAAGACTTGGGGATCGTTGCTTGAGGGCCGCAATTGTTTGATCACACAAAGGGGCTGACCGGGGAGACCCTCATCGTTGGCGAGAAAGGTCATCCCGAACCCACCTTGTCCTAAACTCTTGACGCCACGGTAGCGATCGCGCATTAGCATCTTCGCGCCGCAACTCCGGCAGACTTCGACCTTTTCCGGGTTTTGAGGATGAGAGCAACCAGGGTTAAGACAATAGTTCATGCGGATTTTTCACGATACAGTGAGCATTTTGAAATCACCAGCAAGAACCCTCTGGGTGAGGGGTAAAACCCAGCAAGGAGCAGATGAATGCGATCGCTGCAAGAAATTGAGAGAGTGAGTCTTTGAGAGCTAACCAAGCAATTTGGTCTATCTACCTACTAGCATATCGTAAATTCTCGAATGTATTCTGCTCGAAATCGCTCGAACTTTGCACAATTAAGAAATATTACAAATATCCAGATTGATTGGGAATGGTGTTCTTGTCAGAGGAAAAGAGAGCAACCCATAATTGTTGTACTTCCCACACGATTCAGAGTAGAGAATAGGTTGATGCCAAGCCGCAGTCATTTTGATCACTTTTTATCAGGTTTTCTCTATTTACGAAGCCAGACCCGCTGCGTAAAGTAAGCCTATCGTTATTGCAGGTCGACGTTATGCAATACCAAGTGGGGGGCAGTTTGGCAGCCGATGCCAGTAGTTATTTACCCCGCCAAGCTGACGAGCAGCTTTATCGAGCCTTAAGAGCAGGCGAGTTTTGTTACGTGCTCAACGCCCGGCAGATGGGTAAGTCATCCCTGTTGGTGCGCAGCCGCGATCGCCTCCAAGCCGAAGGGTATCGCTGTGCCACCCTCGATCTCACCAATATTGGCAGTGACCAAATTACGCCTTTGCAATGGTACAAAGGCTTAGCTAAAGATCTGTGGCGATCGCTCAAGCTAATGCGGGCGCTGAAGTTCAATGCCTGGTGGGATGCCCAAGGGGATCTCTCCCTGGTGCAACGCTTGAGTCAATTTCTGCGGGATGTGGTGCTCATTCACTTCCCCGAACAAAATGTGGTGATCTTTTTGGATGAAATTGATTCGGTGTTGAGTTTGCCCTTTGGGGTGGATGACTTCTTTGCCATGATCCGGTTTTGCCATAACCAGCGGGCTCATGATCCGGTCTATCAACGGCTGAACTTTGCAATTTTCGGGGTGGCAACCCCTGGCGATTTAATCCGCGATCGCCAACGCACGCCCTTTAATATCGGCACCCCCATCCCACTCCAGGGCTTTACCCTGGAACAAGCCCAACCCCTAGCCGAGGGTCTCCAGATTGCCAAGGCCCATCGCAGCGCAGTTTTGCAAGCCATCTTGGCTTGGACAGGCGGGCAACCGTTTTTAACACAAAAACTCTGCAAGTTGGCTGTTGCCTCTGCTCAAATGGCGGTTGGCAGCCAGCTCACGATTCCGCCAGGTAACGAGGACTATTGGGTTGAGCAACTAGTACGACAACAGGTAATTCAGAACTGGGAAGTCCAAGACGAGCCGGAGCACCTCCGCACCATTCGCAACCGTCTACTTAACAATCCCGACACCGCTGGACGGTTGTTGGGGCGCTACCAACAAATCCTGCAAGGGGACACCCAAACGAGCGACGATAGCCAAGAATGGTTTGAACTGGTGCTCTCTGGCCTGGTGGTTCCTGGCGAAGGGGGGCTACAGCTCAAAAACCGTCTCTACGGTGAAATTTTTAATCTCGATTGGGTCAACGAACAACTCAATCGTCTTCGTCCCTATTCCCAAATGTTGCAGGGCTGGCTGGATTCTGCCCAAGCTGATGAATCCCGTCTGTTGCGGGGTCAGGTACTGGTAGATGCCCAGAACTGGGCCCAGGGCAAGCGCCTTAGCGATGAGGATTACCAATTTCTGGCTGCGTCGGTGGCTAGTGATCGCGCCCAAGTGCAACAAGCCCTTGAAGCTGAACGCGCCCAGATTGTGCGCGCCCAATTGATGCAAGAGCAGCGGGCCAATCGCTTTCAGTCCCGATTTCTCTGGGCGATCGGCACAGCCCTAGTCATTTCCCTCGGCCTGGGTGTCCTTACATTCTGGCAATATTTACGGGCCCGCACCAGTGAGCAATCCGCTCGCCAAAGTAATGTGGAAGCCCTAATCTCTTCTGCCCAAGGTAATTTTGAGTCGGCCCATCAACTTGAAGCCTTACGGGATGCACTCCATGCCAAGGTCGAGTTAGATACCCTGGTCGCTTCAGGTACAAAAGAACGTCTGAATCAAAACCTCCATGACACATTACGCATGATTCTCTACAACCTAAAGGAGTCGAACCGCCTAACCCCTGGGGTCGCAGTGAAAGATGTGGTCTGGAGCCCTGATGGTCAACAACTCGCTGCGGGACTGGTGGATGGCTCCATCCGGTTTTGGGCAGCGAATGGTGAGCGACTTCGGAGTATTCCCGCCCATCAGACTGCGCTGACGAGCCTTGCGTTCAACCATCGGGGTGATGCTCTGGTTTCGGGGGCAATTGATGGCACAGTCAAGCTATGGACGGCTCAAGGAGCATTCGAGCAATTACTCACGACACAAACGTCGGCTGTGCGTGAAGTCCAATTCAGCCCAGACAATCAAACCATTGCTGCCAGTTACGGCGATCACACAACTGATTTATGGACTGCCGCAGGTCAACCCTTGAGCACAATTCCTAAAGCCTTTTCATTTGCCTTTACACCCGATAGCCAAAGCGTGCTCACATCATTTCGAGCTCAGCCGCTGCGACGTTATCGCCTGACAGGGCAGTTAGAGCAAGAGATTCCCTCACCTCGAGGGGCAATTAGTCGCTTACGCATTAGCCCCGATGGCGAGACGATCGCGGCGGGAGTCTTCAACGGCAATATCTGGCTACTCGATTTTACCGGCAAGATCCATTACAACCTAGATGCCCACGGTGCCGGCATTACCGATTTGCAGTTTGACTCAGACTCCCCATTGATCCTATCTGTGGCTGGGGATGGTTTAGGCTATGCTTGGCCCAGCTATACCGATGCCCAGAGCCGGGGTTTGGCCGATCGGCAAGATGATGATGGCCAAACGCTGCATCCCCTTTATGCGTTGTCTGGCCATCAATCTACGGTGTTGGGTGTGAGCATTCACCCAGATGGTCAGCGGATTGCGACGGCAGCGGAAGATGGCACAATTCGCCTTTGGCAAACCCTCAATCCCTTTCAATCTCAGGGCATGGGTCATACGGGCAATATTGTGGATTTAGCGTGGCATCCTGGACAGGCAGCACTGATCTCCATTTCACCGGGTCGTCAATTGGTGCAATGGCAACCGCAAGACTTACACCTCCAGCTTAATGCGATCACTCGACCGCCTAGTCAAGACCGAGCGCCGTTCCGTGCTGTGGCTGTGACACCCCGCTATCATCAAACTCTGTTAGCCCTTGAAAGTGGTGGCGTGCTGTTTTGGAGTGACGATCGCCCCATGCCTGAACGGCTAGAGACATTAGGCGGGGCTGTATCTGATCTTGCCGTTAGCCCCGACGATCGCTTACTAGCGACTACCTCAGAAGATGGGGCTGTGCGGCTTTGGGAACGGGTGGGTCAAGCTTGGCAACCCCAACCTCATAGGGTGTTAACAACAGGAGAACCTACAGCTGTCAATCGAGTAGTGTTTCATCCAAACGGTCAACTCCTTGCCAGCAGCCACCGCGATCGCACGATTAAGATTTGGCAACCCACCGGCCAATTGCACCAACAACTTGAGAAAAAGCATGAGGCGAGTGTAGGGGCGCTCGCCTATAGCCCGGATGGTCGTTACCTGATTTCCGGGGGTGATGACAATGTGGTGATGCTCTGGGATGGCGTTACTGGGGATTGGCGAAGGACATTCATCGGTCACCAAAGTGCGATCACCGACGTGGTGTTTCATCCTGAGTTAAATTTAGTCATTTCAGCAGCGCTTGATCGTACTATCAAACTTTGGGAACTCGATGGTGAGCTGATCCGAACGCTACGGGGTCATGGGGCAGGGGTGCGATCGCTATTGCTCTCACCGGATGGCCGTTACTTGTTTTCTGGGGGAGATGATTTTGCTGTACGAGTTTGGGATTTAGAAGCGATCTTAACTTTGGATGAATGGGCTTATGCTTGCCAATGGTTCCAGGATTATCTGCGGCAACAGCTTCAAGTGAATGCCCAGTCTCTCAAAATGCCATCTGAACGGGATGTTTACCAACGCATTCAAGATTTTTGTGTAGTGAGGCTGTCTTCTTGATTAGTTTGGCAGAACGTATAGCTTTGAGGTATATCCTTAGCGAGAAAAGCTGATTTGTTCAAAATGCTGATTACAGCTTATTGGGATAGTAAATGTCTGGGGTTAGCATCACTTTGAGTGCGAAACAAAAAATCAGGAATAGCCTAAACCCCCTGTGATTTCGTAGTTTGGATAGAGCCATAGCGTAGTTTGCTTCTGTCAAGTAGCCCAACACATTCCCTGTAATCCTCGCTAGTTCTGGGTTTTCTCCGTCAACCCAACCTACACCTGAGTCATTTAACCATATCTCTGAGCCAACACCGTACTATACAATCGTGGGGTGCTATCCCTCATGCCTGCCCCATGCCCGACTCCAACTCCACTACTCCTGTCACACCCCTGCGCTGTTTTACTGGCTCTTTAACCGCAGGGGGCTTAGGCACACTCTGCTATCTTTTAATGCATTCGATCGCCACCACATTTGCATCAAAACCCTTGACCGCCCATAACATTACCGCTTTGAATATTGGCGTAGCTGTGCGGACTTTAGTGGTGGGTCTGGCGACCCTGGCTACTGGCGTCTTTGCAATGGCAACGATTGGGCTTTTGGCTCTGGGGATTCAACTCCTCTTTAAAGGCCAGCCTCAACAATCGAGTAATCCTGAATAATCCCCGTCATTTTAATCGGAAGCATCACCTGCATCACTGACCCCAATCCGTTCCAATCTGAGAGTTTAGAGCGCTATAGATGGTTTCCAAGCAGTTCCAAGAGATTTACGCCAATCTATATACGCTGGGGCAGCAATTGCGTCAGTTTGTGCAAACTGCACGGGGCAGTTTAGTGGACAATGAGGCAGATAATGCCACGCTTGATGTGCTGGATGAAGATCTACAACGGGCCTTGGTGGCGTTGGAAAAACAGCAATATCAGGTAGCAGTAATCGCGGCAATGAAGGCGGGGAAAAGTACATTTCTCAATGCGCTGATTGGTGCTGATGTGCTGGCTTCAGAAACTGAATCCTGTACCGTCTGCCGCACAGAGATTAAGCCCATTTCAACCCAAGAGCGTCCCTGTCTTGTGGAATACCGAGAAGGCGAGCGCCAAGCGCGTTTGATCGCCCAAGGGGATGCGGCTCAGATTCGGGCACGTTTTCTGCAACGAACCCATCAGATTCGGGCCAGCAATAATCAAGATCAGGTGCAGCATTTTGCGCTGTATCATCCGATCGCGGCGATCGCTAACTACCCCTTTTTGCGGGGATTCACCCTGGTTGACACCCCTGGCCCCAACGAATGGCAAGACTCAGGGCTCGATAGCATCCGGCTGCGCGAGACGGCATTTAGTGCTTTGCGAAGCTGCGATGTGGTGATCTTTATTCTGGATTATTCCTCTTTTAAAGACAGCACCAACTCAGAACTACTCCGAGAACTCACCCAACAACGGGCTGAATTTCTACAACGCAGCTATGGCACAGTGTATTTTGTGCTCAATAAAATCGATCGCAAAACGGAAGAAGATCGCCCCATTGCTTATGTGGTTGAGGAACTGCGGCATACCCTCAAGGAATTTGGCATTATCAACCCGGTTATCTATCCTGCTAGTGCATGGCAAGGGTTGCTCTCTAAACTGATTCAACAGGATACGGCTACCGAGAGTCATCTCAAAAATTTCAAACGCTTTTTTAGTGGTGCGTATGCCCGTGAAACCCCAGATGGGGATTTAATTACCCCCTCTCCCCGTAAGATTGCTGCGCAATCCCTAACGGATAGTTTGATTCCGCAAATCGAAGAATCGATTTTGTATGAAATTATGCGCAATGCAGGCTGGAATTTATTGCAAGATGTGGCTGCCAAACAAGAGAAAGCAGCCCATGCCCTTGAAGATATTCTGAACACCCGGATTCAAGGCTGGCAAATAGGAGTTGAACCCCTGCGAGAACGAGTGACTGCCTATAAGCAACTCGCGAGTCACGCGATCGTAAAAATCCGTGAGGTCAAGGCCCTGGTAACAAGCCAGGAAGAACATCTAATTGCGCAATTCAAACAAGAAATTACAGGATTCGCAACCCGTGCGAAGCAAACGATTCACCAAGAGTTGGATCGCTTTGTCGCCCATCGCTTTACTGATCAAGAAGAGGCAGCCACAGAAGAAGAGGAAGAACTAGAGACGTCCCCTTGGGATGAGCCGACTGTGACCGATATAAGTCCACCACCGCCGCCAACACCAGTGGAGACGGGCTTACCCATTCCCAGCCATTTAAGTCAATCCCTCCATGAGATTCTTGCTACTGTCTTGGAAGATCCCGATAATCCCTATGCAATTCTCTGTCACACAGAGGACGAGGTGGAACAGGTACGGCAAGAAATCAACCGCTTTTGTGCTGTCTTAGTTAAAGATTGGTGGACAAACACCCATGATGTGCTCTCGCAGCGAGGAACCCAAATCCGTCAGGCTTTAGTTACAGAAATACAAACTCGAATTCAACAGATTTCTGATGAAATCTCCCAACATTTAGGGGATGCGCTACAGCTTTCACTTAATATTAACCCAATTCAAATTTTAGGGTTTGATTTTAGTGGGATTGATACCCAAGTGCAGCAGCAGACCGAGAGCTACACCCGTTGGACTCGTGAGCGGAAACAGGCGCTTTGCCGCGACTATGAAGTAGATATTCAAGTGGATGATCATCGCTCCTATTATGAGATTGATCTTCGCCAAACGATCAAAGCGGTTGAGTTTGAACTGGATGCCCAAACCAAGGGAAGCTTAATTATTGTAGAGCGTGTAATTCGACGGCAAATTGCTGAGGATTTTGGTTTGGCTGAGCAACAAATTAATGATTATATTCAGCGTTTTTTAACAGAGTTCGATCGCCTCCTCAAAGAACGTCAAGAGCGGGAAGTTGAAATGGCACAAGTCGTCTCAATTTTGACGGAATATAAGTTGACACTAGAGCTATATTTGAATCAGTTTGATCAGGTAATCGGGCTACTGAACAAATGGCGGCCTTAACAATTCCAGCCTCTTCTCCCAGACTGCATCTCAGGACTCTCTGCGTTGGTGTCACCGATAGCCCATTACACGATGATTCATGCTGCCCACTCTAGACTGTTGCACTTATCCAGTGTGAGTCAGCTAAAGCTGCCCGAGCAAAATATTTCGCTGTTGACTTTCATAAGGGAACAAACGCCCGCAACAATCGAAGCTGACCATAGGCGATCGCTGCTACCTGTCTGTGCTTATATCCTGCTCGAAGTTTCGACGGCTACACTCCAGGCAGCAGAATGAATCTAAGCAATAGTAGTGTTGATTCTCGATTCCCCCTTTTCTAATACAACCACAATGGGCGAAGACTAGAGACAATCCAAGATTTTTCTCTGATCGCTCTAAAAATATTGCAAATTGCAAGCCGCCAATTGCTGCGGCAAAACGATCTCGCTAAGATGATGAGAATTTAATCGCCAGGAAAAGATTTAAGTTATGAAAACAGTTGTCATCTTTGGTTCTGGCATGATGCCCCCAGCCATCATTGACTACTACACCCATAAGTATCCCTGCAACATTATTGTTGCCACGATTGACCTGCCCCAGGCTAAGGCATTAGTCGGTGATAATCAGCTTTGTACGATTGCTGAATGGTCAATGGATGATCTGGAGAGTGCCGATCGCCTCACCCGGCAAGCAGATGTGGTTATCCCGATGGTGCCAGAGCACGTTTTGCTGGCGGTTGCGGAGTCTTGTCTCAGAACCCAGACGCCGATGGTTTACACGGCCTACCAGGAGAAAAACATTTATGCTCTCTCCGATCGCGCCAAAGAGCAAGGTATTGTATTGCTCTCGGAAATTGGTGAAGATCCCGGTCTTGACCACCTCTGCACCGTTAAGCTCCTCGAAGAGGTGCGGGCTAAAGGCGGCAAAATTCTGCAATTGGGTCAATGGGGTGCAGGTTTGCCAGATCATGCCGACAACAATAACCCGATGGGTTACAAGTTTTCTTGGTCGCCCCCCCGTCTTTATGAAGCACTCCAAGCCCCAGTTACCTATCTGGTGAAAGGTCAGAAAGTTGAATATGACCGCAGCGAGCAATATCAAAACTTTAATTACCTGGCCACCAAATGGGGGACGTTTGAGTCGGTTGCCCACCGCACTGTGCTGCGCTATATCGAAGCCTATAACTTGGATATTAACACTGTGAGCTTTTTCCGGGGGCTGATGCGCCATTACGGCTATTGCAACACCATCAATGACTATATGGCCTTGGGTTTACTCGATTCCAAAACCACCTATGACTATCGCGGCCAGACCTGTGCGGACGTAACCGCATCGTTGGTGGGGGGTAAGCCTGAAACGGTGGTGCAAGATGTAGCGAATCATTTGGGCGTTAAGATCCATGCTGATATCATCTATCGTCTGCGCTGGCTCGGTTTCTTCGAGTCGCAGCCAATGCCCTTAGAGCAAGGAACCCGAGCGGAATATTTATTGGCGCTGCAAACTCGCAAAATGATGTATGACCCTGATGAGAGCGACATTACCTTAGTGATGGTGCGCATGGAAGTGGAATATCCGGATCAATCTCGGGAACTCAAGGAAGCCACGTTGCGCGTAGCGGGGATTCCCGGTGGGTTCTCTGCCATGACCCGAGCGGTGGGTTATTCTGTGGGGATCGCGGGTAAGCATGTGATGGAGGGGAATGTTACTGATGTGGGTTGCATGATGCTCCCCCAAGTACCCCATGTCTGCACTGCGATGCGGGATGAGATGGCGGGTTATGGGTTTGATTTTGCCTATCAGACGCGATCGCTAGAACCGGGTGAGAGCGGTTATGTTTGCTCTGCCCTAGCAGCTCAGCCTCAATAGCCCCACAAAGAACTCAGCTAGACGGGCGACGTTGCTTTCAAAGTTTGCCAAACCGCACCTTCAAGTCATCTCTCGGCCGCGGTGTCGGCACAACCATTAAGCTCAAATCCTGATCTGGTAATAACTCCCACTGGTATTGCCGCAACAACAATGCGGCAAACACCTTTATTTCTAAACGCGCAAACTCTTTACCGAGGCATTCCCGCATCCCGCCACCAAAGGGTACATGGCTAAAGGGTGGGCGCTTCTCGTCTTGGTGTTCCAGGTTAAAGCGCTCCGGGTCAAACTGCTTGGGGTCAGGGAACACTGCTGCATCGTAATGAGTTTGGTTGATTTCGTACAATACGCCCCACCCCTCTGGAATGCGATAGCCACCATAGTCGCAATCTTGGAGCACGGTACGAAACCCGCCCCCCACAGGGGGAATAAACCGCAGCACCTCTTTGAGGATCTGCTCCAGGTAGGTCATGCTTTTCAGGGTTTCGAGCGTCAGAGGTTGATTTTGGAACTGTTTTTGCTCAGCACGAGCCGCCGCTAGTTGCTCCGGGTGCTGGGCCATCGTGAGGCAAAAGGCTGCTAAGGCAGAGGTGAGGGTTTCGTGGCCGGCGAACAGCAACAGCAGCACTTGATCTTTGAGTTCTTCCACTGTGAGCCGTTCGCCGTTTTCATCTTCGGCGGTGAGCATAATGCCCAGCGCATCGTCGGCCGGAGCGCTCTCCTCAGAACGTTGGGTTTGACGATCGCGGATCAGTCGCTCTAGTTCAGTCAAAATTAGCCGCCGCGATCGATATGCTTTGCCAAACCGTGTCCAAGGCAGATTAAGGGGAATGGAAAAGAGTCCTTGTGACCAGATTTCAAACCAATGGCCCAAGGGCGTCTCGGATGCGTTGGTCAACCCCATAAAAAGTTGACCTGCCACATCAAAGGTGTAATGGCGCAGTTCAGGGAACCAAGCCAATGTGCCTTGGGTGAGCCAGCGATCGCAATAGCGTTGGGTAATCTGCTCTAGGGTGGGAATGTATTGTTCGAGAGCGCGGGGGGCAAAGGCTTGCACCAGCAGTTTACGGCGTTGGGCGTGGATGCCGCCTGTTTGCAATGCGAGGGAGAGGGGGCCAAGCAGTTGTTTGACGCTGGGGGGCCAACTGACCTGGAAGTATTTGTTCTCGTTGGTGAGGACGAAGCGATTGGCTTCGGGGCCTTTGAGGACGATGGTGGGGCGACCGAGGAGTTGGGTTTTGAAGATTGCACCGTAGCGATCGTGGCGCTTTTGGGCAAATTGGCGATCGCCAAAGAATTCGAGGGTTTCTCCGAGGAAGGGTAGACCGAGGGAACCGGGCGGTGTGGGGAGAGGGGCGGCGTTCACCATTGCTGCGATATCATCCAATGCATTGACTGGGAGCTATGATAGCAGTCTGTTTCACACCACATTCATGAGTGATTCATTCCTTGGGCATGTTCGTTTCAATCCCTCATAGGGATAAATATTGGTTGGAACCCAATGCCATTGGTCAGGCATCGCCCAATCACTCTCGTTTCAATCCCTCATAGGGATAAATATTGGTTGGAACATCAGTCTATCCAGGATGCAGCAGAGCTAGCCAGTTTCAATCCCTCATAGGGGTAAATATTGGTTGGAAACTGGGTGTTTGTGGTCTCGAAACCGTTGGACTTTGTTTCAATCCCTCATAGGGATAAATATTGGTTGAAACCTCCGCAGCCACCTGGCAGGCAAAGACGTTGAAGCCTTCCTGTTTCAATCCCTCATAGGGATAAATGTTGTTTGGAACTCCAATCGGCTGGTAAGCGCTCGGTAAAATCTCCAGTTTCAATCCCTCATAGGGATAAATGTTGTTTGGAACAGTCCTTGTTTAAGGGATAGGAGATATGTATGAGTGTTTCAATCCCTCATAGGGATAAATGTTGTTTGGAACAAGCCATATTACCGATTGTGCCAAGAGCTAAATAGTTTCAATCCCTCATAGGGATAAATATTGGTTGGAACATCGCTTCATACAATGCCCAAAGCGTTTTTCCAGGTTTCAATCCCTCATAGGGATAAATATTGGTTGGAACAAATAAAACAAGGTGAGCGGGATATATCCAATAAGTTTCAATCCCTCATAGGGATAAATATTGGTTGGAACGGCTGCTGCCGCTTCGGTGGGGCGCAAACCATAGTTTCAATCCCTCATAGGGATAAATACAGCCCTTTTCAAATAGATGAGGAGCAGTAACAACAGTGAGAAAACCAGTTTTGGATATCTTCTGTAGTGACCGAACCTAAAGATTGCTCGATAGCATCTACCAAGTCAGCATATGTCCTGGGTTCAAGTTTGTTGAGCTTTGATTTCATTTGTGA
>JAAHHN010000140.1 GCA_010672165.1 Spirulina sp. SIO3F2
GTTTAATGCTGAAGGCATCTTGATTACGCTTCTGAAGCTGTATACCTCACATTAATCTAGAGATGAGTTGTGGAAGGCTCATCTCTTTTTGGTTGGGTATAGTCTTAGCCCACAGCAGGTTGAGGGGGATTGTCCGCAACAAACTGAGCGATCGCCGCCTGCGGTTTAAGCCGTTCATTCATGCCCACCCGTGCTAAATCACTTTCATACCCCGTTTTACCCGCTAAATAGGTTTCAGCAAAGGTAACGTATTGACCAAACAAGTCCGGATCATCAATCTTTGCCAGCTCTTTTTCTAAACGATAGTCCAGACGAAGTACACGTTTGGCATTTTCAGGACTTTCCCCTCGAATCAGTTGCCAACAAACAGCAGCATTAACTGCATTCGGTGCAGGCAAGAATAAATCCCCTAAATGTGCAGCCCATTGCACTGCCCCCCAACTCTTGACTTGTTTATAAGAATAGGGTTCGGCCGGCTTACCCGTGCCAATCGAGAGTATGGCAATATCCTTAAGGGTCAAGGGCTTTCCCGTCGGACGCTCTTGGTCGTAGGGCATCAGCATTGCATGGGCAATCCCGATCAACTCCGGATTATTCACGGCTACACCACCATCAATAAACGGGAGTTTATTACCCACACTAGGCTGATGAGGATACTGGGGTTCGGGAACTCTCAGTTCATAGGGGGGAAAAAAGGTGGGCGCAGAGGCAGAGCAGACGCAAAATTGCCAGGTCGGGAGTGAATCGTACCATCGAGGCTGATTATAGCCATCGTTGTTGCTGCAAAACCATCGAGTACGACGGACAGAAATATCGTAAGCAGGAATAAGCAGTACAGGTTTGTGGATGGCACTGATGGGTGTGGGCCCAAGCTGTGCTTCAAGAACGGTTGCCAAGCCCGCTTTTTTTGAAAGGGGCCATTCAGCAGTGTGGGGATAGAGAGCGATGGGCAACAACTTGCGGGTGATGTTGGTCAGCGATCGCAGCCGACGGATATAAGTCGGGAAGATATATTTCCCGTTTTCTTGGTAAAGCGTCAACAGTTCTGCCGCTGTTTTCTTGAGTGCGATACCCGCAGCCAGGATTGAACCTGTTGAGGTTCCGGTTACAAGATCAAAATAATCGTGGAGTGAGCTGCCATATTGTGTTTTCAGTTCTGCTTCGAGCGCCACCAAAATTCGGGCTGACATCACACCGCGAAACCCACCCCCATCCAGGGACAATATCCGATAAACCATGACTCAACTTAGGCTCTATAACGCTTGGATTACATGGCTCTCAGCCTAACATCGATTTTCTGCACGGGTTATACCCGTTCGATTCATTTTAGATTGAAGCTTTCTCCATGTAACGCAACCTTCATGGTCGGTTCGGTCTTAGTCTATTTTTAAAAGGGTTAAATTGATGAGATTTACGATGTCGAACTCAGTATAACCAAACAGATCGAAGACGCAAGACTGGCGATCGCTGTTTGTTCTGATTTACTTGTTTATAATCCAAGCAATAGGGTGCTTCTTCAGAAAGCGCTTGACAGGGATTAACTGTGCATTTGAGGCGATCGTCACCTGTGTAAAACACACAATGAGTGTAGGGAATTTGATGAAGTCGGCGGAGGTACTGAATCCCATTCGCATTGCCAAGGCGATAGATTGAGTTCACGGCGGACGAAGCACAAAAGTCCTGAAGATGCCGCCGATGTAAAAATTTCAAATGGTTTCAGAGAGATTGCCAATGCGTTTCTAATGGGAAACAACTATGATGGTCACTATCAGGTCATCTACATTCAACAAGTAAAAATGCATACTGTAACGGACGTTGCTGCCTTTACAGCTCTCTTGCTATGTCAAAGTGAGCGATCAGAATTAATTGCAGCCTCGGGTGAGTTGGGCCCTGACCCCAGCTCTAAGTTCTTCACCGAACGCACTAAGAACATTGCCTTTGTCCTTTCTATTAACGGACGCTGGTTTCAGATCAATCAAAACTATTTCAATCAAGCTGCCTACTATAACGACTTTTCAGGCGGATACAAGCGATATTATCGAGAACTCCCCCGCACCTTTATTGAATGCCCAGTAGCCCAGAAGTTGCTATCTCGCTTTCAGTCCACTTTTGACATCCCGCAAGGAGAATTGGTTTTAGTCCAAGTCCAAACCAGCCATGTCTACCCTAGTGATGAGACCCGTTGCCTTACGGGTCAGGGAATTCATTCGGATGGTGCAGATAAGGCCATGCTTATTTGTTTGCAACGCCACAATATTAGTGGTGCCAGAAATGCACTCTACCGTGATCCTGAAGGAGAAAAGCCTGTACTTAAGCCGTTTGTTTTGCAAGAAGGTGAGGTGCTCTTTTGGGAAGACAATCGGGTGTTTCATTCAGTAGAACCAGCCCAGGTTATGCCGCCCGCGATCGCAGGTTCACGCACCGTCTTAATTGCCCATTACCCCGCTTTTCACTACCTCTCCGGACAAGCCAATCCCAATAATCAGCTTACCTCGGTGGCTGATAAGGTGGTCTCCCCAGTTGTCTCATCACCTTAATTGAAGATTGTTTCTAGGGACAAAACGATCCTCCAAAATTGGAGGATCGTCCAGGATTTATGCAAGTGGCTCCATTTGCTAGGTTAATTATCAAAAAATCATTAATGTGCAAAGCTATTTTCTAGACCAGTACTAGCAGGAATTAAATGGGTAAGAAGCAGCGTAAAACGACCATGCATCCATCAACTTCAACGTCTAAACGTTCCTCCAGATCCCAAAATAATTGAGCGAAAATAGGTCTCAATTCCAGAGCTGCTGATGTCTCGCTCCACTTGCAACTCTAGCTGGTGCTGTTCCTCAGCGGTATTAATTTTGGAGGCGACCAACGAAATCAATTTCAGTGCTGTCTCCCGTTTGCCTGCATCATAACTCCGGGCAGCCATCCGCACCAAGTCTGCGAGTTTAGTGATTTTTGCATCCATCGCCATATTCTCTCGCCTTGAGCTTGATATCTGGAAGATCGCCACCTTTGAAAGGTTATTTTGAGAAGCAATCCAACATGAAGAAGTGGGACAATCCGAAATTTTGGAGTTATCCCACTTTTCTCTGACTAAATCGCGTTAGTTGCTGCCGCCGCTGCCGCATGAACCGCCTGATCACCCTGTTGAAGCGCCCCATACAACCGATTCAATGCGCCCAAATAAGCCCGAGCGGAGGCCACAATGATATCGGTGTTGGCGGCATGACCAGAATAGGTCACACCCTCATGGCGCAAGCGAATTGTGACTTCGCCCATTGCATCAATCCCTTCGGTGACAGATTTCACCGAATATTCAATCAGCTCATTAGGGATATT
This sequence comes from Spirulina sp. SIO3F2, assembly GCA_010672165.1. Classification (GTDB taxonomy): domain Bacteria; phylum Cyanobacteriota; class Cyanobacteriia; order Cyanobacteriales; family Spirulinaceae; genus SIO3F2. The sequence goes on from JAAHHN010000140.1 coordinate 3,334, forward strand.
CACCACCCGGTTAATGGCTTCATAAATGGCGTCCACCGGGCCCGTACCGATCGCGGCATCTGTAAGTTCCTGGCCATCAGGGGTCAAGATTGTCACCGTAGCAGTGGGTCGGGCATGATCGCCGCAGGAGACCTGCACCAGCTCCAAACGGTAGGCTTCCGGCACTTGCTGGAGCTCGTCATTTACGATCGCCTGCAAGTCCAAATCTGAGATTTCCTTTTTCTTGTCCGCCACATCCTTAAATCGGAGGAAGGCTTTATTCAGCTCAATCTCTGAAAGGTTGTAACCCAAGGTTTCGAGGCGATCGCGGAAGGCGTGACGCCCAGAATGCTTGCCCAACACAATCAGGTTTTCGGTCAAGCCAATAGATTGGGCATCCATAATCTCGTAGGTGAGGCGATTCTTGAGCACCCCATCCTGGTGAATCCCTGACTCGTGGGCAAAGGCATTCGCGCCCACAATTGCCTTATTCGGCTGTACCAACATGCCTGTGAGGTTCGAAACCAACCGCGATGTATTGTGAATTTGGGTGGTGTCGATATTACAAAGCGGTTCGGTAGAGTCAGCGGAACGTCCTAAAAATGGATTGTAATAGGAGCGACGCACATAGAGGGCCATCACCAACTCTTCAAGCGCTGCATTGCCAGCCCGCTCACCAATACCATTGATCGTGCATTCAAGCTGTCGTGCGCCGTTTTCCACCGCTGAGAGGAAGTTTGCCACTGCTAAACCGAGATCATTGTGACCATGAACGGAAATAATCGCCTGATCAATATTAGGAACATTCTCTTTAATGCCCCGAATGATTTTGCCAAATTCGGCGGGGGTAGTGTAGCCGACGGTATCCGGAATATTGACGGTGGTCGCCCCGGCTGCGATCGCAGCTTCAAGCACTTGATAAAGGAATTCCGGATCACTGCGCCCCGCATCTTCTGGGGAAAACTCCACATCGTGCACTAGCGACTTAGCATAGCCCACCATCTCCGGCACGATCGCCAACACCTCCTGACGAGACTTGCGCAACTTGTGCTCCAGGTGAATATCAGAGGTGGCAATAAAGGTATGGATGCGGCCCTTGGCAGCGGGTTTGAGGGCTGCACCGGCTTGGCGAATGTCCTCCTTGGTCGCCCGAGCTAACCCACAAATTGTCGGGCCGTCCTCGCTGCCGACCTCTGCGGCAATTTTCTCGACAGCTGCAAAATCCCCCTTACTGGCTCTGGGAAAGCCCGCCTCAATCACATCCACTCCCAGTCGAGCTAGGGCGCGGGCGATGGTTAGTTTCTCATCGATGTTGAGGGTGGCGCCTGGTGATTGCTCACCGTCTCGGAGGGTGGTGTCAAAGATAATGATGCGGTCTTTCTCAATATTCATCTGTTCATACTTGGCCTTGAGGCATTTAAAGATTAGGTTTCAGTTTTTCAATGTAATCTAAATCTTCGATCAACAGGGCAAATCCCCCTGCAAAAGGGGGGAATTCCATATCGGTTATTGGGAATGGTGGTTTTCATAACGCTATGAGTCGAAATGTAAACAAAAATTACAAAAAAAACGTCATAACAGCATGGTGTCTTGACGGTCTTGGGCAATCTCTTTAGGATGGGATGGCATACCCGGGTTAATCTCTCATGAGTGTCAAGATGCAAGACAAGCAGAAAGTTACTCTGTATCTCCCACCCCAACTCCATCGCCAACTTAAAATTCAAGCGGCGATCGACGAGGTTTCAATGTCATCAACCGTTGAGCGTGCTGTTGCTTTCCTTTTGCAGCACCCTGACGTGGTGGCCCAGGTGGAGGAAAATCACCAAAGTCAAGGTCAGACCCATCGCATTTATTCTTGCCCAGAATGTACCAGTGCGCTGGTACAACGAGATGGTGCGCTGGTTGCGCTCTCAGCACAACCGACGATACTGACTGATGATTTGGATGATCTCGCTGGCGAACTCTCGGTGGAGCGAGTGCGTGGGCAGATCAGAGCCCAAGAGACAGAATCCCTCGTGACCTGTTAGGGCAGACCGCTTTTGTAGCGATCGCTTGTTTGGCTGGGATAGTTCGAATTTGAGTTGTACCGCAGAGGTTCACAAGCACAATGAAAGAAGAACTCAGCATTCTAATCCAAGCTCAATATCCTTTGATCTACCTAGTGACCCCTGAGGAAGATCGTGCCCAACAAGTGATTGCTAATTTGGCTCATGACCATGACGCCCCCAAACAGCTTTTTGTTTGGACAGTGACCCAAGGCATGGTAGAACACGGTCAGCCCCGGACGGCTCATCAACACAACACCATTTCACCCGAGGCGGCAGTGCGATGGACAACCCAACGTGCTGAGCCTGCAATTTATCTTTTCAAGGATCTCCACGATTTTATTGCCGATGCGAGTGTAAAACGGGCACTCAGGGATGCCATTGCCGCATTTAAAGGTAGCGATCGCACATTAATCTTGATGTCGCCCGTTCAAGACATTCCCCTTGAGTTAGAAAAGGATGCAGTTCTTTTAGACTTTGCGCCCCCTACAGCCCCTGAACTCGCCAAAGTTTTAGACAAGCAACTCAACGCAACTGGGCAGATTCAGCAGTTAAGTCCCATTGGTAAAGAAAAACTGGTTCAAGCAGCATTGGGGTTGACCGAAGACGAAGCCGAGAAAGTTTATCGCAAGGCCTTTGTAAAAGCCCAGCAGTTAACCCCCCACGAAGTGGGGATTATTCATTCCGAGAAAAAGCAGATTATTCGCCGTAATGGCATCCTCGAATATATCGAGGAAGACGAAACGATGTCGGCGATCGGCGGGCTTGAAGAACTCAAAGCTTGGCTCAAGCAGCGCTCAGATGCCTTTAGTGAACGGGCCCGCGATTACGGTTTGCCTCTGCCTAAAGGCGTTTTACTCCTCGGCGTTCCGGGTTGCGGCAAAACCCGTGTGGCCCGTACCACTTCCCGAGAATGGGGTTTGCCCTGCCTGCATCTATCCGTCGGTAAAGTCTATGATGGCTCGATGGTTGGGCGTTCCGAAGCAAATCTACGCAATGCCCTTAAGGTCGCTGAGTCGATCGCGCCCGTTGTCCTCTTTATCGATGAAATTGAAAAAGGCTTTGCCGGGGGCGTGAGTTCAGGTGATTCTGATGGCGGTACCTCCGGCCGCATTATGGGTTCATTCCTCACTTGGATGCAGGAGAAGCAATCGGCTGTTTTTGTGATTGCTACCGCCAACCGCATCGATTCTCTACCCGGTGAATTCCTCCGGAAAGGACGCTTTGATGAGATCTTTTTTGTAGATTTGCCCACACCAGCCGAGCGGGAAGAGATTTTCCGTATACACCTCCAGAAACGTCGCCCCGAACTGATTCATCTTCAAGAGATTGAAGAGGACGAGATTCGGCAAGAATACCAAGATTCCAAAACCCTGACAGATTTTGACAGCATTCTGGTCGATAAGCGATCGCCCAAGGTGGAGCGCTTTCAACTCGATCAACTGGCCAAAGCATCTGATGGGTTTTCTGGTGCAGAAATTGAGCAAGCCATTATTGCTGCGATGTATAAAGCCTTTGCCCAAAATCGAGAATTCACCCAACTCGACATTATTGCAGCCCTCAAAGCTACGTTGCCCCTGTCTAAGACCATGCCTGAGCAGGTCAATGCCCTGCGAGATTGGGCGGGTCAGCGGGCTCGACCGGCCGCCGCTTCAACCGCTGAGTATCATCGGCTGGAGTTTTAACCCAGGCTTTCTGCGATCGCGTTGGTCACAGCAAAGGTTAGTTCCCCGGAACTAACAATTATCTCAAATCCCACCGTGAATATCGTGTAAATATACTTGCACCCGATTTCTCGGTTATTGAGTTCTTAACAGTTCGTACCGTTCGTTACCGTCGTTTTTCACTTTCAAGAGGAAACATCCAATGTCCCATTTCAGCACCTTACGCACCAAAATCACCGATGTAGAAACGCTCAAGTCTTCTTTGCAGGCCTTGGGCATCACCACCAAGACCAATGCTGATGTGCGCGGCTATCATGGCCAGCAGGTTCGCGCCGATCTCGTCGCGGTTCTTGATGGCGACTATGACCTCGGCTGGTCTGCAAATAGCGATGGCACCTATGACTTGATCGCTGACCTTTGGGGCGTGGCTAAAAAGCACAATCAAACCGAGTTGATCAACTCAATTAATCAGAAGTATGCTGTGAACAAGACCTTAGCGGAAGTACAACAGCGGGGTCTCAACAATGCCAATGTGAAGCTCGTTGTTCAGTAATTCTCGCCGACCTCTGATTCGTGTTCTCAAGCTGTGCAAGGGCTAGCGGTTTACCGTTAGCCCTTTTGTGGTATGGATCTAAACATGAACGATCGCGCCACCCCTCCTGCTACCGACTTTGTTACCCTCTTCCAAGCCGCCCAACAGGCCTTTGAACGGGGCCAATACCAAAACAGCATTACGCTGCTAGAAGCCGCAGGCAAACAGGTCTTGCCTGCCTCTCGCCAAGGGGGTGAAGTTAAGCTTTGGCTGGTCAATGCCTACCAAGCTCTGGGAGAAGCAGAGACTGCGATCGCCCTCTGTGAAGCCCTTTTAACCCATCCCTTTGTGAGTAAAAAGGCCCGAGATTTGATGTATATTCTCAAAGCTCCAGTGTTGGAGCGTCCTAAAGAATGGCTTACAGAAATTCCTGATCTCCAGCGCTTAGAAGAGAGTGCCGGGCGCGATCGCTACGCCAGCGCTCCTGCTAAATCGACGCCTCGCCCAACTCAGTCTGCTCCCCTCGATCCGACTGAGATTAACCATCAAGACAACCAATTTGTCTGGGTGGCGATTGGGATTTTGCTGTTGGTCTGTGGGGGCGTTGTCTGGTTTTTCTAGGAGCCCTCATCTGAATAATTCATGCTTGTTCAGACAACGGCTCAGACGACTGACCATAGCGACCGATCGCCAACCCTGTAATTACAAAATCCAGCATCGCCGACCCCAGCAGACCAGCGATCGCTTGAATATCCGTATATTTCTCGGTGTAAACATAGAGACCAATGTTGGCCACCCCAAACAAAAACCAAGTCAAGGCGCTGACCCCTGCGGTGGAGCGTTGGCGTAGAATTGCGCTCAGTTGAATGATGGTGGCAATGGGAATGATCAAAGCGGGGAGCCAGCCGCAAAGGTCGATCCAGAATTGTGACATAAGCAAATGAAAAGCAAGGGATGATAAGCGTAAAAAATTGAGCTGATTCGCTGTTTTTGGATGAAGTAACCCGGAAATGATGAGCACCATCACAACTCAATAGGGATTGAGCCACAGGCGATGGGTTTTAACCATCACGCTAAAACATTGCTCACTTTCACAAGTTTTTCACGATCTTGCGCATTCTCGAAATTGAAACCTTAGAGCATGATTAATGTATAAGTCATCAACGCAATCGAACGCCCCCATGCATTATCTCTTGCCACTGCAACCCCAACTGCTCCGTGAAGGCGATCGCGGTGGTGCGATCGCGCATTTACAAGCCGCGCTCAAGGAGATCTGCTACTACAGCCATGAGATTACTGGCGAATTTGACCGCCATACTGTGCGGGCTGTGCGCACCCTGCAATGCCGCTACGGCTTGGAGATGAATGGTCAGTTTAATCTCGAAACGTGGTACGCCCTGACCTTCTGGGTCAAAGAAGACACCCGGACTTGTGATAGCTTCAAAGACCCAGAGCATGGCTTTTTTGACCTAGAGTTTGCAGGAAGTTCGCTTTTACAAACCATCTGAGGGCAAAGTTTGGGTGGGTGCATCCTTCACAAACACAAACAAATTCCCCGTTGCTCCGCGCCCAAAGCGAAGATTGTGATCGAGATAAGACGTGATCCAGGTGGCTTCCCGTTGCCAAAATGAGGGGATGGGCAGGGTCAATTGCGGTAATTGCCAACCTAATGTAGAGACAGTAAGTTGAAAGACAAATTTATGAAACGTGACGGTGGCGGTTTGGTCATCGGTGGGCGTCCAAACACCGTGAGCCAAGAGTTTGAGACTGCCCAGAACAGGAAGGATTAATTTAGCTCCATTCTCAGTCAGTAATTGTCCGGCTTCGCTAGATAGGGTTTGCCATACCTGCTGAATTTGAACTTTAGGCAGCTCAAAACTAGAGGGTTGATTAATCCGACGGGTGACGACTGTGCCCCGCGAGGCGTAGATCAATGTCCAGGTGCCGAGGAGTTGTGACCAATGCTCGGAGTCGAGGGGTTGGGCGATGGGGGTTAAGGGTTCGAGTTGGGCGATCGCCTCATCAATTTCGGGATGACCGCTGGGCAGGAGAGCATCTTGGGGGTCAAGTTGCTGGATTTGTGCCAGTAAGGCAGTCTTGATCGAAGTTGAATCACTCATAACCTGCGCTACTCCGCCCCCAACATTTGCAACCGATATAAACTTGCATATAACCCCTCTTGAGCCATCAATGTCTGGTGATCGCCCGTCTCTACCAACTGCCCCCGCTTAAGTACCAAAATGCGATCGACATTGCGGATGGTTGAAAGACGGTGAGCGATGATAATCGACGTGGTATTCTGCATCAGCGTGTCAAGTGCCTCTTGCACCAGCCGCTCCGTCCCCACATCTAAACTCGCGGTTGCCTCATCCAGCACCAGCACCCGCGGCTGACGAATGGCCACCCGTGCAAACGCCAAGAGCTGACGCTGCCCGCCCGAGAGGTTCGTTCCCCGCTCCCGCAAAGGGGTGTCATAAGCTTGGGGTAACTGCTCAATAAAGTCCGCCACATTGGTTACACGGGCAGCAGTTTCTACATCCTCCAGAGAATAGTCATCCCCCAACGTAATATTGCGCTTGACATCCCCCGCAAACAAAAAGCTCTCTTGTAAGATCACACCAATATAGCGGCGTAGCTCTGCCTGGGGTAGCTCCCGAATATCCACACCATCGATGAGAATCTTGCCTTCAGACGGATCATAGAGACGGCAGAGCAGGCGAATAATTGAGCTTTTGCCTGCCCCCGTGGGGCCGACCAAGGCGACCTTTTCACCCGGCTTGATGGTGAAATTAAGATCTTTGAGCACAGGTTCATCGGGCTTGTAGCCAAACGTGACATTCTCGAATTGAATTTCACCAGGGTTATTGGCTGATTGCAAAGAATAGGTGGAGAGATCTTGGGTTGCGCGATCGCGGATTTCAATCGGCTTATCCAGCAACTCTGTAATCCGTTCCACTGCGGTAAAACCCGATTGAATCATCGTGAACTTTTCTGCGAAACGGCGAATCGGGTCAAACAGCCGCTGGGAATAGAGAATAAACGCGGAGAGCGTGCCAAAGGAAAGGCGATCGCCGAGGATCAACACGCCCCCGAGCCACAGCATCCCCGCCACAGCAACCAACGCAATCCATTCCAAGGTCGCAGAAACGGCCGAGTCATGGAAAATCGTTTTATCGATTTCTGTACGGTATTTCTGGTTCACGGAGCGAAACATCTCGCCATTAAACTGCTCTCGGCGAAACACCTGCACAATATTGATGCCCGACACATTCTCAGTCAGGATCGAGTTCAGCTTCGAGAGTTCTTCTCGTGCTTTGTAGTTGGCGCGGCGGTATTGCTGCTGAAAATAAATAATCAGAGCGCTCACCGGCACCAGCAACAAAATCAACAGCAGCGCCAACTGCCATTGCAACTGTAGTACCGTCACCAAAATGACCAGAATATAGACGGCATCGCTTAAAATCCCTACCGCTCCGGTAGCAAATACATCCCCCAAGGCCTCCACATCATTAGTGATCCGGGTGACGAGCTTACCCACAGGGGTGTTATCAAAAAAGCGGGATGAGAGCGAAAGCACATGGCTAAACAAATCCGCCCGCATCCCAGCGGTGATTTCTTGCCCGACTTTTTGCACTAAATAGCCCTGGAGTGAGACCAACATCAGCCGCACCAAGATCGTCAACATCAGAAATACGATCAAGCGATTGATGGCCGCAGCGACGCTAAGCTCTTGCAGAAAGCGCCAGATGTCTTCTTGGCGTAGCACCGAAATCGCCTGACCAATAATCAACGGTTGAATCGCCCCTGCAAAAGCAACTGGAACCAAAAGCACCAGGGCAATTGCAAGGGTGTTCCGGCTGGGGCGGGCGTAGGGCAGCAACCGTAGGATCAGTCGCCAGTCATTTTTGGTATTAACGGAGCTGACAGTCATTATTTTTGTAAGGATGCACGTTCAGCGGATGGGCTTGCGCTAGTGTAGTGTAACGTGATCCTCATCTTGCATTGAAGCTATGATCCCTGTCGCTGACTGGCAACCGGAACCCATTGAGAAACTTCTAGGTATTCACTTCAAAAATTCCGAGCTGCTGTTTCAGTCCCTTTGTCATCCCTCGTTTGCCCAGCAAATTCATGAGCCGGACTATCACAACCAGCGGCTGGGCTTTCTGGGGGATGAGATCCTGAAGCTGGCGATCGCGGACTACCTCTACCATCAATGCCCTTATCTTGCCGTGGGAAACTACAAAGGTTTGGCGGCCAAGTTGACCTCGGGGGAGCAGCTCACCAAATGCTGGGTAAATTTGGGTCTGGGGGATGCCTATCCGTTTCTGGCGCTTAAAGAGGAGCGCCCAATGCTAGCCCAAAAAGCCAGTAACCCGTTTGAGGCCGGCTTTCGGGCGTTAGTGGGAGCGCTCTATTGCGATCGCGGCTACAGCCAAACCCGCAACTGGCTCCGCAAACATCTAATCAATCCGCTGCTCAAGAAATTTCTCAAAAAAGACACAACGCGGCTGGAGGCAGATCAGCAACTGCGGTATTGGGGTAATGCTATGTTGGGGGCGATCGCTGCTGATATCACCTACCATTTGCTACCCGGTTTGGAAGTCAAACGCCTGAACACCGTCCACGGTCAGCTTACGAACAAAACCACGGTACGCACCTATAAAACTCACAGTGTGGAGCTGGGCAATAGCCAAAAGTTGGGTTTCAAAAGCTACCTCACGACGGTCTACCAAAGCCATGCGAAGGAAACCCGTAATCCCTTTGCCCAAACGCGAGATTGGTTTAAGACCAACTTTGTTGAAGAAGATGAAATTCTGGAATATACCATCCGGGCATTAATGCGAGCCGGAACACCGCAAAAATGGATTATTCGTACGTTGTTGGGCTATGCCAGCAAGGATTATCAGGCGGGGCGAGAGCGATTTTATGAAATTTTGGAGGAAACGCCCAAGGACGAGGAGGAGTAATAATCTCAAAGATATTTCTGCGGTGAACTCTAGCCGATCGCCCCTGTGCTATAGAATATTCTGGATTTCACCTCGTCAGGATTACCCCAAACCCTATGCCTCGTCGCAGCGACCTCAACAAAATCTTGCTCCTCGGTGCTGGCCCCATCGTCATTGGCCAAGCCTGTGAATTCGACTATTCCGGAACCCAAGCCTGTAAAGCCCTGCGTCAAGAGGGTTATGAGGTCGTGTTGGTGAACTCCAACCCCGCGACAATTATGACCGACCCCGAAACGGCCGATCGCACCTATATCGAACCCGTCACCCCCGAGGTGGTCGCTAAGGTGATTGAAAAAGAGCGCCCGGACGCCTTGTTGCCCACAATGGGAGGGCAGACAGCGCTGAACGTGGCGGTAGCCTTAGCGAAAGACGGCACATTAGAGAAATACGGGGTGGAACTGATTGGGGCGAAACTCGACGCGATCGAAATGGCCGAAGATCGCCAGCTTTTCAAGGAAGCAATGGATCGCATTGGGGTGGGGGTTTGTCCTTCAGGGATCGCGAGTAATTTGGAAGAGGCGAGGGCGATCGCGTCTCAAATTGGCTCTTATCCGCTGATCATTCGGCCCGCGTTTACCCTCGGCGGCACAGGCGGCGGCATTGCCTATAACCAAGAAGAATATGAAGAGATGGCCCAAGGCGGGATTGATGCTTCCCCCGTCTCACAGATTTTGGTGGAGAAGTCGCTGTTGGGCTGGAAGGAATATGAGTTGGAGGTGATGCGCGATCTGGCGGATAACGTGGTGATTATTTGTAGTATCGAGAACTTTGACCCGATGGGTGTCCACACCGGCGACTCGATCACAGTTGCGCCTGCTCAAACCCTGACGGACAAGGAATATCAACGGTTACGAGATGCTTCCCTAAAGATTATTCGGGAAATTGGTGTCGAAACAGGAGGCTCCAATATTCAGTTTTCGGTGAACCCGGAAAATGGGGATGTGATCGTCATTGAGATGAATCCCCGCGTTTCCCGTTCCTCGGCGTTGGCGTCTAAAGCTACGGGCTTCCCGATCGCCAAGTTTGCAGCCAAGCTGGCAGTAGGCTATACCCTTAACGAAATCGCTAACGATATCACCAAGAAAACCCCGGCTTCCTTTGAGCCGACGATTGACTACGTTGTCACTAAGATTCCCCGCTTTGCTTTCGAGAAGTTCCCGGGCTCCGAGCCTGTTCTGACGACCCAAATGAAGTCCGTCGGTGAGGCGATGGCGATCGGCCGTACATTCCAAGAGTCGTTCCAGAAAGCTCTACGCTCGCTAGAGACTGGGCGTTATGGCTTCGGTTGCGATCGCAGCGAGACCCTACCGACCCTTTCCCAAGTGGCGGCTAGCCTACGTACCCCCAACCCCGATCGCGTCTTTAGTCTGTATCAGGCGCTGAAGTTGGGCATGTCCGTCGAAGAAATCCATAATCTGACCGCGATCGATATTTGGTTCCTGGATAAACTCGCCGAGCTAATGGTCACAGAGCGCTTCCTGAAGCAGACGGAGTTAACCGCAATCACCGCTGACGAGATGCGACAGATTAAGCAGCAGGGTTTTAGCGACTATCAGATTGCCTTTGCACTGAAAATCACGGAAGACGAGGTACGCACCTATCGCAAATCTCTCGGTATCACGCCCGTCTACAAAATGGTGGATACCTGCGCAGCGGAATTTGAAGCAACGACGCCTTATTACTATTCCACCTATGAGCCGGAGGAGACGGAAATCTTGCCCTCCGATCGCCCCAAGGTGATGATCCTCGGCGGTGGGCCCAACCGGATTGGCCAGGGAATTGAGTTTGACTATTGCTGTTGCCATGCTTCGTTTGCCCTCAGTGATGAGGGCTTTGAGACGATTATGGTCAACTCCAACCCGGAGACGGTTTCGACGGACTACGACACCAGCGATCGCCTCTATTTTGAACCGTTGACCAAAGAGGATGTGCTCAACATTATTGAGGCGGAGCAACCCAAGGGCATTATTGTCCAGTTTGGCGGACAAACGCCGTTGAAGTTGGCCGTGCCATTGCAAACATATTTGAGCAGCATTGAGACTGAAACGCAGATTTGGGGTACTTCGCCCGATTCCATTGATACGGCGGAAGACCGGGAGCGGTTTGAGCAGATTTTGCAGGAATTGGAAATTTTGCAACCACCGAATGGCATTGCTCGAAGTTATGAGGAATCCTTGGCAATCGCCAATCGCATTTCCTATCCGGTGGTGGTGCGCCCCTCCTATGTGCTTGGGGGTCGGGCGATGGAGATTGTCTACGCTGACAGTGAGCTAGAGCGGTATATGACCTTTGCAGTGCAGGTGGAGCCGGATCATCCGATTTTGATCGATAAGTTTCTGGAAAATGCGGTGGAAGTGGATGTGGACGCGATCGCGGATACCACGGGTCATGTCACGATCGGCGGCATTATGGAGCATATTGAGCAAGCGGGCATCCACTCGGGAGATTCGGCTTGTTCCCTGCCTTACACCTCCCTGAGCGAAACCGCGCTGGCCACAATCCGCTCCTGGACGGTGAAGCTCGCCAAAGCCCTCAATGTGGTGGGGTTGATGAATATTCAGTTTGCAGTTCAAGGCGATACGGTTTATATCCTGGAAGCCAACCCCCGCGCCTCCCGGACGGTGCCCTTTGTCTCGAAGGCGACAGGTGTGCCGTTGGCGAAGATGGCATCATTGGTGATGTCGGGTAAGAGCCTCTCGGAACTTAAGTTTACGGCGGAAATTATTCCCCAACATATTGCGGTTAAGGAGGCGGTGTTGCCCTTTAAGAAGTTCCCCGGCACGGATGTGCTCTTGGGGCCAGAGATGCGATCGACGGGTGAGGTGATGGGCATTGATGCGGCCTTTGGCACGGCGTTCTCGAAGGCGGAGTTGGGAGCAGGCGAGGTGTTGCCCCAGTCGGGGACGTTGTTTGTTTCAACCAATGATCGGGATAAGCCGTTGGTGATTCCGATTGTGCAGGAGTTTATTGACTTGGGCTTTAAGGTGATTGCGACGGGGGGAACCTATGAAGCACTCCGCAAGGCGGGGGTTGAGACAGAATTGGTGCTGAAGCTCCATGAGGGGCGACCCCATGTGTTAGATGCGATTAAGAATGAGCAGATCCAGCTCATTATCAATACGCCGTCGGGTCAGGAGGCGCGATCGGATGGAATGTTGATTCGGCGCAGTTGTTTGGCCTATAAGATTCCGTTGATTACGACGTTGGCGGGGGCGAAGGCGACGGCGGCGGCGATTCGATCGTTGCAAGCGGAGCCGATGCAGGTGAAGGCGTTGCAGGATTATATTTAGGGGTAAGTGGCTTTGGGTCGGGTATCCTGTTGTTAAATCAGATGTTTTTGAGTTCTTCTTAACAGTGATGCCAACTCCAAAGCGAAGCATTGCCATGACCTATCGTAAGGTCAACCAAAAACAGCAACCCAAGGACTGTGCTTATTGGCGGACTCGGCCGCCGATCGAGCGATTGGCGGCGCTTGAACAAATTCGAGCGGAATATCATGGTTGGACAGATGAAACTCGACCCAGACTTGAAAGAGTTTATCGAATTGTTAAACAAGCATGAGGTTCGATATCTGATTGTTGGTGGTTATGCGGTGGCCATTCACGGACATCCACGCTATACGAAAGATATTGACATTTGGATCGATCGAGTCCCTGATAATGCTCAAAGAATAATCCAGGTTCTGAAGGATTTTGGTTTTGGTGCATTGGGTCTGAAGGCAGAGGATTTTCTAGAGATTGAGCAAATCATCCAGCTTGGCTATCCACCTAATCGGATCGATATACTCACAAGCCCTGATGGTGTTGAGTTTGATGTTTGTTATCCCATTCGACTTGAAAGTGAGGTGGATGGCATCACGATAAAGTTTATTGATCTTGAAAATCTCAAGAAGAATAAGCAGGCATCAGGGCGCAGTCAGGATCTTGCTGATCTTGATAACCTGGGGGTTAGTGGAGTTAATGATTAACTGAGTGAGCGATGAGCCAATCTGCCAAAGATCGCCCCAAAATTCTCAAAAGCGATCGCGCCTATACCTTCGCAGACTATTTCAAGCTCCGTTTTGCCCCTGCTGACATTTTGGCGGAACTGGGTTTGAGTCTCCAGCGGCAGCCGCTGAATCTGGGGCAATATAGGGGTGAGTTGGCTGCCCTGGAACCGCTACAGCAACGCATCATTGAAACCTTGCCCCATGTGAGTTTGACGAGCGAAATGGCCCGCCGGGAAATGTTGATTTCACCGATTATCATTGAGCTGATTCGGATTACGGGTGCAGACCTGAATATTGAATATCCGATTGAGGTCAATCCATATCTCAAAGGGGACTTGGACTATTATCTCAGTACGGATCAGGCGTTGCTGATTATTGAGGCGAAACAGGCTGACTTGACGCGGGGATTTACCCAGTTGGCGGTTGAGTTGTTGGCGTTGCACCGTTGGCGGGGTAGTCCGGCCAACCAGATCTTGACGGGGGCGGTGAGTACGGGGGATGTGTGGCAGTTTGGTCAGTATGATTCGGGGCGGGATGTGATTACTCAAGACCTCAAGCTTTGGCGGGTTCCGGATGATTTAGATGGTTTGTTTCGGATTTTGGTGCAGTTGTTGGCTTGAGCGACACGTTTATTGACTCTGGTTTTAACTTTTGCAAGCCTTCACAAGTTCTGTTAAAAGCTTAAGTAAAACGCAGACAGAACCAATAATGAGCACTGTATCTCCAGTTTGAATCGCCGATGTATCAGGTTCAGGTATTGCAGTTAGATTATCTGGGACTTCAATCACCTGTTCTGTTTGCTGCTCAACACGATGTTGACTCATGAGGGGAATTTCCTTGATGGACAATTAGGTTAGCTGGTTGTTACACCTGCTTGACTCTCATTTTCTCCCTCTATATCAAGCGCATCAAGGGTTTTAGGTGCTCACTTCACCCCACAGTACTATATGTGGGGTGAAGTGAGTAAAGCTCTTAATCACCTGTATCACTTGATTTGATGTAGTTTCTGCGGTCGGATTTAACCTTTAACATTGGGAGTGTTAATGTTCTGCTTGGTTAACTGAGATAATGCTGATTTGACCCTTCTTGCAGCATCATCACTGACTAGCGAGCCTCCTTCCAATTGAGATATCCGACTTCGGTCATAGCCGACTATTTTGCCGACTTCAGCTTGTGTCAATCCCGCCTCCAAACGTAATTGATGGATATGTTCCGAAATAGAAACCGGTTCTACTTTTGGTCTCCTCTTTACGACTCGATTCTGCAACCAGTTGTTAGAATTAAACTGGATGTCAAATGTTGGCTTTACTATGCTTTGTAAGTCGGTAATCGCAGATTTAAATGCTTTTTTAAGATCTTTCTTGCTGTAACGATTTTTGAGTAGTTGCTCGATCTTAGGACGGCTCTTAGCTCTTACTAACCAGTCATAAACTGTAAACTGATCTTGTTGCAACTGGTAATAAACTGCTTCTAGTTGGCTTTTGAGAGAAGCTCGTTGCTTTAAACGGTTTTTTGGTTGATATCCGACCCATAATAGATTTCGGTGCTTGTTGACTTCAGCATTGCATTGACGTGCCCATTCACCCGCTCGTACCTCAATCTTATTGGATTTAGGGATGCTAGTCTCAAAATCTTGGTTTGCTTCTACCTTGGACATGAATTTGAAATGCCATAGATTTGATGGCATCAAAGATGTTTCCTCCATGTCACCAGTCCAGTAAAAGCAGATTTGTATTTGTTGAAGTATAACTAACCGTTTGATGATCTCCTTGATTTTATCTGCTTTACTTTTTCGACCTATGCGTCCTAAGCTTAATTGATCAACCAAATATCGGAGATCAATAATAAAAGTATCTTGCCAAGGTGCTTTCTGATGTTCTGCCTGTATCTGTAGTATTCGATTTAGACTTATAGTTAATTGGTCAATCTCTTCTAAAGGATTTATGGACTCCTCAATTTGCTCAAATAACTTACTTGATTTATTAGAGAGCTTGAGCTTAACAGTTAGACCATCTTCGAGAGGTTCTGTTTCGTAGCAGAGCTGTCCGTCTTGATCAAGTTGCCAAGATTTTTCTATGATCCCAATCAGACCTTCATTAATGGATACGGGTATATCACCCTTTGAAATAGTCTCATCACTATCACTGGGTAAATCAGAGGTGAACCTTAGAATGCGATTTTCAATCTGCTCTAAAGTGCAAAGTTGACTAATTAAGTCCGATGCTTGTTGAGAAAATCCAGATACTATACTGTCGTAATCTTCCATGCTAAGTTTGTCAATTGCCTCTATCCAACGAAGTAGAATGATATGCTCATATGCACAACCATTAGGCTGAAAATCTTCATCTGTAGGCTCTGGATTGCCATTTTCAATAGCCTGATTCCTAATTCTTTCATGATAAACTTGATTTTCTTCTGGAGTATTTAGGACATCCTCTAAACCGTATGTTAGCATCAAGTCAAATGAGTAATTTATCCATGGATGGATTATCTCTTCTGCTTTGGCTGAGATGAAGTCCTCCACAAATATGACTAACGCGTTTTCATCAATCTCTACAATGTGGGAATCGTTCTTTGAATCATAATGAACTAAATCTGGCTTGAATCGCCTGATTCGTTGATATTGTTCATCTTCAGACATTACCTGAAATTCATCTTGCCAATGCTCTAATGCCCTAATCCACATACTGAGCATAACTCTCTCAGCTACTCCAGAATCGAAAAAGTACTTTTCTAGAACAGGTCTAGTGTCTTCTTTCCAATCCTCGTAGAAGGGACTGCTTCGTGCCATGTCAGCAATTTCGAGCATTTCATAAGCACTTTCAATATCTTCCTCTGATAGGTCTTGATCTAGTTCAACTGGAATGTAAACACTTTGCTTCTGACCATCAATATCAAACTCAATCTGAGTCAACGGTCTACGCATCAAACCAATTTCGTCCAGAATTAAATCTACTGCATCAATATCAGACATAATTTACTTTTCCCCTTTGCCTTGTTCTGGTTTACTGAAACACTCGCGTCTCGTGACGCAAGGTAAAACTACTAACAAGTCTCAGAATTTAAGATTAGTTCAATTATATCGAATCAATCAGCGACCCTACTCCCTTATACCAAATCACAAAATGCCAGCTACAGATAAGGCATCTAAAATGCTCTTTCTGCCTGCAATAGAGGCAATAGTCGCTTGTTCGAGTTTCAGGAGTTGTTCGCGGATGAGTAGACGTAAGTCATTCA
>JAAHHN010000141.1 GCA_010672165.1 Spirulina sp. SIO3F2
TCACAAATGAAATCAAAGCTCAACAAACTTGAACCCAGGACATATGCTGACTTGGTAGATGCTATCGAGCAATCTTTAGGTTCGGTCACTACAGAAGATATCCAAAACTGGTTTTCTCACTGTTGTTACTGCTCCTCATCTATTTGAAAAGGGCTGTATCTTGCTGTCCTGGGCTAATTGAGAGCAGCAGAAACTATAAAGCAGACATCAGTTCGGCAAGCTTATTACATCGCTTTCCCATCATTAGCTCTTCTGGCGCAAGTTAATAATTGCCAATTTGTAATACCTGACTCATGTCATCCAAACCTGGAAGGACTTTAATCACATCTGCCAGATCAAGGTACTGAAAAATCACCGAAAAGTCTCTAAGTAAAAATACGTAGAAAGGCTAAAGCTATTGTCTGAAAGGGAATACAGGCGAAACTTTAAACAGTTTCTACGTAAAAATACGCAAAATTCTTGATTGGTTATCTAGAAGAGTAAAACCCTTATCCAGACGTTAATTGATCTCGAAAGAGCAACATTTTTAAGCTCAATAACCAGAGCAAATACTTAAGTATGGCAAAAACACATGAATATTTACTTTTTGTAAACTTATGGCAAGTTCTACTTTGAAAAGTTTGAACAAACTGTGTTACGTTACCCGTGGAATACTACAACGCTGCTCTGCCATTACGCTGAGCAGATATGCATATTCCTACATTGAGGGTTTACCCCTCTATTTTGTGATGACATTGCTTTGATAACTTGGCAATTCTGCCGAGCTATTTTTTACTGCTTATTTCTGTTCTCTATCGCGGTTGTTACCTTCTAGCGCCATTGCATCATGGATCATCTTGAGACCCATCAGCTTGACCCCCAGTCCCTGTTACTCCCAGATGAGCAGTCGTCATCCTCCCTGCTTCCTGAACCGGATGGTGGTGCAATCGGAACTTACCGTGATCCACTACTGGGAACCAGCAGCATTGAGCCGTGGTTAGCTGAACCAGAGTCATTGACAGGACTGGGCAGCAGCCATAGCAGCGATCCATTTTTCCAAAGCAGTAGCAGCCCGGATGTCATTCTGAGTCCTGAAGAACTAAGCACTGCCCTGAGTCAAGCCATTACCGTTGAGCTTGACCCGGATGCAACGCTAACTCCCCAAAGTCAAGAGGCTCGGGCTTGGTTAGACAATCTCCTCGACCAAGATGTCATCGTTCTGCCTCATTATCCAGATGCGCCCCTCACCGTCACCTCTCCCAGTCCTGAACAGATTGAATCCGTCTTCCTCAACGAAGCCATCGACATTGCCGCTCATCAGCTAGCGCAATTCCGAACCCAGCCTGAATTTACCACCCACCTCGAAACCGCCTTTGGCTCAGATATTTCCAGTTCAGCCGCCACCCACCTGTTTGACCAATGGCTCGATGGCAATGAACGCCCCCGTGTAGAAATCCTCAACCGCGCTGAAATCGGTGGACGGGGTGCCTATGCCGAGCAAACCAACACGATTTACCTCGCCCGAGAAGTCCTGCTCAACGCCCCCGCCGAAGACCTCGCCGCCCTATATCTCGAAGAACTCGGTCACGCCTTTGACGCCCAGCTCAACCCGGCTGATAGTCCTGGTGATGAAGGGGCGATTTTTGTTGCTTTGGTACAAGGACAAGACCTCAGCCCTGAACATCTGGCCCAACTTCAGAGTGAAGTGGATGGGAGTATTCAAACCATCGGCGATGAAACCCTCACTGTTGAACACCAAAACGGCACTGGGCTCAAAGCCACCTATTACGATAACAAAGACTTCAGTAACCCCGTCCTCGAACGTACCGACGCCCAGATCAACTTCGACTGGCAACAAGGCTCACCCAACCCCGCGATCGGTGTCGACGACTTTAGCATCCGTTGGGAAGGTCAAATCGAAGCCCGTTACAGCGAGGACTACACCTTCTATACCCAAAGCGACGACGGCATTCGTGTCACCATCAACGGTCAAGTCCTGATTGACAACTGGACAGTTCACGCCTCAACCGAAGACAGCGGCACAATTACCCTCGTAGCCGGACAGAAATACGACATCAAAGTGGAATACTTTGAGGCGGGTGTTGATGCTCATATCAAACTCTTCTGGGAAAGTGCCAGCCAAGTCAAAGAAATCGTCCCCCAAGCCTTCCTCTACGCCCAAGAACTCGCGCTACCGACAGGAGTTGAAGGCAACGGCACTGGGCTCAAAGCCAGCTACTACAACAACACAGACTTTAGCCAGCTCGTCCTTGAGCGCACCGACGCCCAAATCAACTTTGACTGGCAAAACGACTCCCCTGACCCTGCTATCCACTTTGACCACTTTTCTGTGCGCTGGGAAGGGCAGGTCGAAGCCCTCTACAGCGAAGACTACACCTTCTATACCCAAGGAGATGAAGGCATTCGGGTTACGGTCAACGGTCAGGTGCTGATTGACAACTGGACCCCCCACGGCTGGACAGAAGACAGCGGCACAATTAGCCTCGTCGCAGGACAGAAATACGACATCAAAGTGGAGTATTTTGAGCACATTCATGGGGCGAGCCTCAAGCTGCTCTGGTCGAGTGCCAGCCAAGTCAAAGAAGTGATCCCGCAAGACTTCCTCTACGCCCAAGAACTTGCCCTACCGACAAGGGTTGAAGGCAACGGCACCGGACTCAAAGCCAGCTACTACGACGACATAGACTTTAGCCAGTTGGTGTTAGAGCGCACCGACGCCCAGATTGACTTTGATTGGGCCCATGGCTCCCCTGACCCGCAGATCCAGCCCGAGTATTTCTCTGTGCGTTGGGAAGGACAAATTGAAGCGATTTATAGTGAAGACTACACTTTCTATACCCAGGGAGATGAAGGGGTTCGGGTTACGGTCAACGGACAAGTCTTGATTGATAACTGGACCCCCCACGGCTGGACAGAAGACAGCGGCACAATCTCCCTCGTCGCAGGGCAGAAGTATGACATCAAAGTGGAATACTTCGAGGGTATCCATGCCGCCAGCCTCAAGCTGCTCTGGTCAAGCGCGAGCCAAGTTAAAGAAGTAATCCCGCAAGACTTCCTCTACGCCCAGGAACTGGCTCTGCCGACGGGGATTGCAGGGAATGGTACTGGACTCCTCGCCAAATATTACGACAACAAAGACTTTAGCAATCTAGTCTTGGAGCGTACCGATGCCCAGATTGACTTTGACTGGGCCCATGGCTCCCCCGACCCCCGGATGCAGCCCGAAGAATTTAGTGTGCGGTGGGAAGGACAGCTCGAAGCCCTCTATAGTGAAGACTATACCCTCTACACCCAAAGCGACGAAGCGATTCGCGTCACGGTCAACGGTCAAGTCTTGATTGACCATTGGAATCCCCACGGCTGGACAGAGGATAGTGGCACAATTAGCCTCGTCGCGGGACAGAAATACGATATCAAAGTGGAATACCTCGAAGGTATCCACGCTGCCAGCGTTAAGTTGCTGTGGTCGAGTGCGAGTCAAGTTAAAGAAGTCATCCCGCAAGACTTCCTCTACGCTCAGGAACTGGCGTTGCCGACGGGGGTTGCAGGCAATGGCAATGGTCTCAAAGCCGAATACTTCGATAACAAAGACTTCACGAATCCGGTACTAGAGCGCACTGATGCCCAGATTGACTTCAACTGGCATCATGGTTCACCGGATTCTGCAATTAACCCTGAGGATTTCTCGGTGCGGTGGACGGGGCAAATCGAAGCCCAATACAGCGAGGAATATACGTTCTATACCCAGAGTGATGAGGGGATTCGGGTTTGGGTGAATGACCAACTGCTGATTGACCATTGGGCTCCCCACGGCTGGACGGAAGACCAAGGACGCATCACGTTGGCAGCAGGACAGAAATACGATATCCGGGTGGACTATTACGAAGGGATTCACGGGGCGAATATCAAACTGCTGTGGTCCAGTGCCAGCCAGGTTAAGGCGGTGATTCCTCAGGAGTTTCTCTATTCTGACCCTGTGGCATCTCCAACCCTGTTGCCGGGTCATGGTTTGACGGCGCAATATTTTGACAACCGCGACTTTAGTAAGCTGCTGCTGGAGCGGGTGGATGCCCAGGTGGACTTTAACTGGTGGGGGGGTACACCTGACCAAGCCTTGCAGCCCGATGAGTTTAGCGTTCGGTGGACGGGACAGCTGGAAGCCCCAGAGACGGGAACCTATACCTTAACGACTCAGAGCGATGAAGGGGTACGGTTGATTGTGGATGGTCAAGTGTTGATTGACCAATGGACGCCCCACGGTTTGCAGGAGCATAGCGCTACGATTGCGCTCACGGCCGGGCAGAAATACACCCTTCAGTTGGACTATTACGACTGGAGCGGCGATGCGACGATGAAGCTACTCTGGACACCGCCGAGTGGAACCCAGGCGGTAATTCCCCATGAGTATTTGTATGCGGCTTCGACGCTGCCGACGGGGGTTGAGGGAGCTGGAACCGGGCTATTGGCAAAATATTACAACAGCGCTGACTTTAGCAATCTCGCCCTAGAACGCACCGATGCTCAGCTTGACTTTGAATGGTGGGGCGGTCGCCCTGACCCTGCGGTGAACCCAGAACAGTTCGCGGTGCGGTGGGAAGGACAACTTGAGGCGCTCTACAGCGAGGACTATACGTTCTATACCCAGAGTGATGAGCAGGTACGGGTTTGGGTGGATGGTCAGTTGGTGATTGACCATTGGACGCCGCACAGTTGGACGGAGGATAGGAGTGCGACGCCGCTGACGTTGGTGGCGGGACAGAAGTATGACATCCGGGTGGATTATGTGGAGGGGATTCATGATGCAACGCTGAAGTTGTTGTGGGAGAGTGCAACCCAAACCAAGGCAGTGGTTGACCAGCAGTTTTTGTATGCGATGCCGTTGGCGTTGCCGACGGGGGTTGAGGGCAATGGCAATGGGTTGAAGGGGGAATATTTTAATAATCCTGATCTGGGTAATCCAGATTTTAGTGATCCGGTGTTGGTGCGCAGTGATGCCCAGGTTGATTTTCGGTGGTGGGGTGGTTCACCGGATCAGCGGGTGCAGCCTGACCAGTTTGCGGTGCGGTGGACGGGTCAGATTGAGGCGCTCTATGACGAAGTCTACACATTCACCACGGAGAGTGATGAGGGGGTCCGGCTGTGGGTGAATGACCAGCTGATTATTGATCAATGGAGTCCGCATGGGTTGACGGCGCATCATGGTACGGTTGCGCTGAATGCGGGGCAGAAGGCGGCGATTCGGGTTGAGTATTTTGAGGGGGTTCATGATGCGACGGTACGGTTGCTGTGGGAGAGTGATTCGCAGGTGAGGGAGGTGGTGCCGGAGGCGTTTTTGTATCATGTGCCGTTGGAGCCGACGCCTGAGCCGACACCGGAACCTGAACCAGAACCCACACCGGAACCCGCGACGGGGGGGTTGTTGGGTGAGTATTTTGATGGGTCGGATTTGCTCAATCCGGTGTTGAGTCGGGTTGATGGGCAGGTGGATTTTGATTGGGGTGAGGGGTCGCCGGATGCGGCGATTGCGCCGGACCAGTTCCGGGTGTGGTGGTCGGGTTCGGTGGTGATTCCGACGTCGGGGGATTATACGTTTTATCTCAATGCGGATGAGGATGTGACGCTGTGGTTGGATGGGGAGGTGTTGATTGATACCTGGGATAGTTTGGTGACGGGTGAGCAGAGTGCGATGGTGACGGGGTTGGTTGCGGGGCGGCAGTATGCGATTGATATTGAGTATTTCGATGCGGCGGGGGCGGCGAATGTGGCGCTGGCTTGGGAGGGACCGGGTCGCGTTAAGGAGGTGATTCCGTCGGAGTTTTTGGTGGCTCCGGATTATGCGGGGGGCAGTATTGGGACGGGGGGTACGAGTTCTGGTGGGGGTGGTTCGACTGGTAATGGTGGTGGTGGGGGTAGCACTGGTGGGGGAGCGAGTTCGGGGGGTGGAACGCCTGTTGCTGAGCCGTTGGTGGTTGGGACTTATGAGGATGAGGACTCAGATGTGCTTGTAATTAAGAGTATTTATGATCATGGAACGGGTGCTAGTGGATATATCAGAAGTGTAACGACAGAGGATCTAGGGAGCTATGGTGATCGCCTGGTCTATGACTATTCAGATAGTGGTCGAATAGTTCAGCTTGCAGATAAAACAGTCTTTATAGCCAGTGAGACAGGCAATCAATATGCACGAGATAACCTGAGCATTGCTTTGTCTTGGGACGATGAGATTAAGCAGGCTTTGAGTGATGTTGATTTCGCAGATGTAGATTATGTAGAGATTGATGTATATGTTAATGGAGAACTAAATAAATTTGTGAAACAAGTGGGGAGTGATTATGAGTCAAATGAAGGCTCTAATATTATCAACCACGGTAATCATAAGCTTTACTCTGCCCCATATATTGAAGTTGATAATGGTTCTGCGAGTGGTGGTTATACTGATTACAGTGCCGCTCCATTATCATTCAGTGCTTTCTGGTCACAGAAGAATTCAATTGATTTAGAGCTACAAAGCTACGCAGAAATGTTTGCTGATGAGGGTGGTATTGGAAATTTAACGAATGACCGCCTTTATGGTGCAAATGTAAGAGTTACCTATCGCTTATATAACCGATACAATCACCCTGGTCATACTCGTCTTAGTAGTGATGTTGTTCACGATATTTCACAAGATTATTATTTCTATCGTTGGGTGGATGTGACGGGAGCACAGGCTTTACATGACCCTGAAGCTCACAATACAGTAACTATTGATCATCAGCTTACGTTTGATGAGCAGGTGGATGGTCAGACGGATCAGTTTAAGACAATTGATTATTTCTTGGGTTATGCTAATTCTAGCGGTTATAGAACTCGCCTGACGACGGAGAATACAGGTGAGTTTGAGTTGCCGGAGTCGCTTGAGGGCACAGGGTCGGTGCAGTTGCGGCGCTCGGCGGGGGAGTTTGATGCGGAGACCTTGGATATTGAGGTTGAGCAGCGGTTGTTGAACTATGAGACTGGTCAGTATTTTGATGAGACGCTGACGGTGGCTCAGTTGCAAACAGCAGGGATTGGCAATACTGCAAACCCTGAGCAAGTTTTGCAAAATTATCGAGATTATATTGATCATCTTGAGACAGTGCGAGAGGGATATCCAAATTCTGATTTACGTCAAGATTTCTTCCAGGAAAACCAGCATTCTTATGATGAATATATTGATGTTCTGATGCAGCTTCATGAAGAGTATAAGGCTGATACAAACTACCAAGAAAATCCCGAATATTTAATTGAAGCATTCAATATCAGTGAAAAGACTCGTGCCCGTGCGCATATCGAACGTCTTATCGAATCCCGCTATGACGAGGAAATTCGAGCGACATTACCTCCTGATTCTAATCTTGTGGCTAAGGAACAAGAATTACTTGCCGAGCTTTCTGATCTTGAAGCACAAGATATACCGACAACTCTAACTGCTCAATTACTCAATAATGTGAAAAATGAAATTTACCAACAGAGCAGCTTTTATCAAGAGAACTTCACTTATCGTCCAGAAGGAACTTTATATCCTGAACCTCTTGACTTACAGGCAATTCAAAGTCAAGTTCTGACAGATCATGAGACTGCTCTTCTTCAATATTCTTTGAGTGCGAGTGGAGTTCATGTCTGGGTTGTAACTAAAGATGGTATTACAGGACATGAGTTAGAGACAGATTTAGATTCAGTCAACACACTTGTAACTCTACTAAGAGGATACTTAGAGAATAGGCCTGGTCGTGAGCGGCCACGGTGGCTAAGAAGATTTCCTGGCGCAAACCCAACTATTCAAGAAGATGTCTTTGATGTATTAGTTAGACCAGCTCTTGAGGAGTTAAGTGAGCATTACAAACGTCTTGTAATTGTCCCTGATGGTAACTTGCATAGAATTCCCTTTGAATCGTTGAAAGACAATAAAATAAATGCAGACACAACTGATGATGAATATCTGGGCTCAAAGTATGAAGTAGTGTATATAGATTCTGCTTCTAGTCTCTCGATTTCTAGACAGATATTTGGCAGTCGACCTAACGCTTCAAAAAAAATGACAGCTGTTGCTGTAAGTGAAAGCTTTGGAGATACTGAGCATACTTTGCCTTCTACACCCGGCTCGATTGGCGGTTTTTGGCCAGACTTACCAAATGCACTTGTAGAAGTTGATGGTATTGTTTCTATTGATGCATTCAAGGAAAAAAATGAAGATGGAAGTAATAATCCAGAAATTTCTGTTTATCGAGATCACGAAGTAATTTTAAAGACTTCTCAAGATAGTGAGTTACTTGATGATTTAAGTAACTCGCAAATAATTCACATTGCAACTCACGGAGTTGATGTTCCAGACGATAAGAGCTTTGGGAATAGCTCTGGTCTTGTTGGCTCTGGTTTTGATGCGCCACTTAATGAAGGTGGTACTAAGCAAGATAATTTTCTATCTTCGCAAGAAATCTCATATCTTGACTTGTCCGCTAAGCTTGCTGTTTTAAGTGCCTGCGAGACTGGACTTGGCTCGATAGTAGATGGAGAAGGCGCTTTAACACTTGGTCGATCATTTGAGTACGCAGGTGTTCCCATGACAATTTCTTCTCTTTGGGTCGTTGATGATGCTGCAACTGCTATATTTATGCAAGCATTTTATACCCACTTATCTAATGGAGCTACACCTTCTGAGGCACTGCATTTGACTCGGCAAGACATGATACAAAATACGACAGGAACACTTTCTGATGCATCTTATTGGTCTGCCTTTAAGCTCAGAGGCGACTGGAATTGGTAAGAAGTACAGTGAATATATTTATTACAATAGTTCAGATAAACCTCCAAAGTAAGCGATGAAACCCTCGATGCCTAGTTGACTCAACTATCCTGGAAGCAGGCTAAGCCTCTTATTTTCTCGTTAACGCTCAAAAATTGTTCGAAGTGCTGTTATGAGTAGCTTTATCATTTTTACCTATAAAGTTTATATCTGAAGGAAAATGTTTTTTTGGGAGAAAGGCAAACCACAAAAATATTGGTGCTTTCCCACAGCACTACTCTGCACGTGGATATTTAGTGCCTCGGGTTCTAATTCGATTTACAATCATGATTTCATCAGAAGCAATTCTTTTGCGGAAGAGGTAAGTCAAAATGAGTTTGGTGATCTTTCACAGAAAGTGAGAGGATTTCTTGCGTTCGACAATAAAGAAGATTTTCATTTTGTGGAATGGAGTTCTAGTGGACATTATCTGATAGTAGAGAACAAGTCATTGGAAATAGTGGAAGTCATTAGAATCAGAGATAAGGTTTCATTATATTCGGTTCCATATGGTGAAAAATTTGTTTCTACTGTTGTGAATTTGAGTCCCAATGAAAAGTATTTAGCGATTGCTTTAAAAGCAAAGCAATCTGAGAGCCTACAGAAAAGATATTATCTTGATATTCTCGATCTTGAAGTGGGGCAGAAAATAGCCAGTTTTGAGCATGAGGGTAGTATCGGAGATCTTCACTGGAGTCCCGATAGTCAAAATATCGCAACTGTTGGTCTTGAGAGAGGGAGGGGAGACAACATAGTGAGGGCTTTTAGCGTGGGATCTAATAGAGAGTTATTTCAAATAGCACATAATAGGGGACCTCGTAACGCTGTTAATAGTTTTCGCTGGAGTCCTGATAGTAAATATATTGCAACAGCTAGTAGAAATGGAAATACACATATTTTTTCTGTTTCAGCTCACTCTGAGATCATGACAATTTTTCACAATCAACCTGTACTTGATATCAACTGGAGCCCAAATAGTGATTTCATTTCAACGATTAGTTTGGGTGGCACAAAAGTCGTTAACATCCTCACACAAGAAGAACTCTCTGGCTTTGGAGAAAATAGTGATGAAGCTTTTTGGAGTCCTGACGGCAAGTATATATCTACTGATTCTTTCCATGATTCGAGAATTACAAATTATAGTTTCGTCGATATGCAAGAAGTTAGCTCGATTGAATATGAGCGCATGAACTATGTGCCCAGTCAATGGAGTCCTGATAGTCGATATATTGCAGCAGTTGAGAGTAATAATTCAGTAGCAATCATGAATATTGAGAATGCTCAGAACATCATTTCAATTGAGCATAAAGGTATTGTTAGTGATATAGCCTGGAGTTTTGATAGTCGATATTTGGCAACTGTGTATGACGGGAAAATAAAAGTATTTGATACTGTATCATCTCGTGAATTAAAAATCCCTGAAATCAATTCACGCTCTGAGTTTGTTTATTGGAATCCAAGTGGTCAATACTTAGTAGTCGAAGGCTTCTCTCCAAAACCGACAGTAACAGTATTGCTTGTTCATGAATAATGATATGGTGGAAAAATAAACAAGCTAAAAATCAAAATTCAAGGTTCTTGTATTTGCCCATTATACGCCTGGTAATTTGGCAATAGATCGGTATTGGTATATTCTTTTGTAATTTTCTATGCATTTTGAAACTAGTGTTATTTATCATAAAAAGGCTTACTTATGAAGATACAGCTTGGATGTTATGTGACTGTGCTCTTATCAGGATTAATAGCATTTTTTCCAAGCACCTTTTCTGATCAAATTAGTGCCCGGATCATTGATAATAGTTCTGTTCACACTATAAAAATAATCTCGCAAGTCTATATATCAAAAAAAATCATAGCACATAGAAAAATTTTCTCTCAAATCAAGCAAGTAGCTCAATTCGAAGAGAATGTTAGTTTACAGCATATAGTTTGGAGCCCAAATGGAAAATATTTGGCTATTGCTAGTGATGGTTCTAGCATTGTGAAAGTTATTGAGATAGCAAATAACACAAAAGTACTGGAGCGCAATTATCAGGAACCATCTCAAATTTCTAGTTTAGCTTGGAGTCCAAACAGTCGGAATTTAGCAGTAGATGGTCTTGGACAACTATTAGATTCAGGGGAAGAGTTTGACGAAATTGAGCTTTTTGATATTCCTACAGGTGAGCGCGTTAGTAAAGTTCAACATTCTAATGAAATAGCGGAGATTTCATGGAGTCCAGATGGTCAATATTTTGCCAGTATAGATTTTGGAAATATAGATGCTGGGGGTCTAGGTAGTAAATTAAGGATTTTCGAACCTTTGACAGGCGAAGAAATACTACAAGTTAGCCATGATAAGTTTCTACTAGACGCTCAATGGAGTCCAAATGGGCAATATGTTGCAACTGCAAGTCGAGATAGAAAGGCGAAAATCGTTGATATTAGTAGACGAAATGTAATTTTTGAACTTGTTCATGCACATTCTGTGAGAGGAATCTCGTGGAGTCCAGATAGTCAATATATTGCAACTAGCAGTTTACTAGGTTCAAAAATCATGAATTTGTTAAGTGGGCAGTTAGTGCCCTTTATTAATGAGCAGGTACAAGAAGTAGTGTGGAGTCCGGATGGTCAATATATTGCTACTAGCACTTTACCAGAGAGTAAAAATATCAGTGACATCAATATTTTTGAATTTTCCACAGGCCGAAAAATAGCTTATGTTGATCATGCGCAAACAAGAGTAAAAAGCAAACAATGGAGTCCTAATAGTCGATACCTCATGACTGCTGGCTATGATAAAACCATGCGACTAATGGATATCCAACGTGGACGAGAGATTTTGAAATTGATTTATGATTATGTGACGCAAGATTTTGATTGGAGTCCAGATGGTCAATATGTTGTTATTGCGAGTGGTAACAGCGCCAAAATTTTGTCGATTCCTTCAAGATTAGAAGTTGCCAGCATTGATCATGATGGATTAGTTACCAATGTTTTATGGAGTCCAGATGGTCGTTATGTAGCCAGCGCGAATAGTTCTCCTAGACCAATTGTAAAGGTACTTCAGGTGCATAATTGACTCTTGTTCATCTTGTAGTCAAAGCTTGACCGTACCACTCTACAAGAGCCGCGATCGTACTTTTGGTGATCTTTGTTGAAAAGAGTTTTAGTAAGATTACTCGCTGGAGGTATACGAAATGCAACAAAAAATCATTTCTAAAGCAAAATCACTATTAAGCACAATTGCATTGGTGGCTTTTTGGAGTCTTGAGGGGATAGCTCAAGTTGATAGCAGACAGTTTAAGAATTTTGGAGACTGGTGTAGAAACTTAGACCAACTTGAAGCCAACGAGCAATATACTGTTGAAGCAATTCTCTCAAACTGGAATATAGATTTAGAGATAGAAGATTGTGAAGAAGCACAAATATTCTCAACTGGAGGAGTCCGTCTGGATTTAGAAGGGGAACAAATTGATCTAAACGTTGTTGCTTCAGTTTCAGGATTAGTACACCTTTATATACTCAATACACAAGTTGAAGATCTTAGTCCACTATCTTCTCTAGTGAATATAGAAAAACTCGTTATACATCGAAGTCCAGTTAGCGACCTAAGTCCACTTACCAACCTATCTAATCTCCATACTCTTCAAATTTCTAGTGAACAGCTCAGTGATCTAAGTCCTCTAGCTTCATTCTCTCAGTTAAGATACCTTTACATATATGATAGCTCGGTAAAGAATATTGAAGCAGTAGGAGCGCTATCTAACTTAAGAAAATTAGTGCTTCATGGCAGTTGGATTGAAGACATTAGCCCTTTAGCTGAATTATCCAATCTGGAAAGACTTGATTTATCTGAAAATAAGATCAGCAACGTTGAGCCATTGGCACATTCAAAAAGTCTAATAACAAGCTTAGAACTGAGCGATAATTATATCGAGGACATTTCACCACTAGCAACTCTTACCAATCTCAGCCGCCTCGAGCTAGATAACAATAAAATTGAAGATATTAGTTCTCTGAAAAATTTAACAGAATTACATTTTCTCCATTTATGTAATAATCGAATTGAAGATATTCGTCCCCTTGCCAACCTTCATATGCTGCATAATCTTCTGCTTTCCAATAATCAAGTTGAAGATATTACATCACTTTCATCAATACCTGATTTGAGTAGGCTAGAAATAGATGGAAATCCATTAATAGATAATCAATGCCCAGCCAGAACTTGTACATTTGAATGAAATGATAAGGTAGGCAAAATAAATAAGCCCGATCGCGGATCTCGTAGAAAACTTTAGCAAGTAGAAAAGCGTATCAAAAACAGTTTAACCTCACTTTCTGCGTAACGCACCAACTCCATTACTCATACCCCAAATCTTTCACAACTATTTCACAATTCTTACCTCAACTCGGTGGATAAACACCCTCCTGGATAAATCGATAAACTGTCGAGAACGCCCAATCATGAGTAGAATTATATAGCCTATGATGCACATATTGATAGGTGATTTGGATGATAAAATATGTGCCGCCGGAGGTTTGAGGTTGGCGATAGTTTGACATTGATTTTGGTGCGTTACGGCGGATTTTCAAGCTGTTCTATTATTGTCAGATTGCAACCGCCTAACGCACTTTACTCAGAAAATACCAACAAGTTGTAGGGTGGGCAATGCCCACCAACCCCACTCCCAACACAAAAAGTAAACTTCCTCCAAACATAAATCAGCCACCCCACCCAATGCCTCAATATCGCCGTGCCCGTATCCCTGGTAGCACCATTTTCATCACCTGCATCACCCACCAACGCCAACCCCTCTTCCACAACCCCCACAACATCCAACTTCTGCGCCGCGCCCTGGCCCAAACCCAACAAGAAAAACCCTTCACCGTCACTGCTGCCGTCATTCTCCCAGAACACCTCCACTTTTTGTGGCAACTGCCTGACCAGGACTGTAATTATTCGGCTCGTGTGGGTCGCATGAAGGTTCTGTTCACCCGTGCGCTTTGTGGCAACACCGCACCCCCCGAAGACTTATCTGAATCTCGCAAGAAACATCGGGAACGTGATGTTTGGCAACGTCGGTTTTGGGAGCGTAGCTTATGTGACCAGCAGGAGGTCAATCATTATTTAGATTATATTCATTACAACCCGGTCAAACATGGCTTGGTTACCTGCCCTCATCTGTGGCAATATTCCAGTTTTTCCCGTTATGTTGCTCAAGGTGTTTATTCAAAGTATTGGGCTTGTCAATGTCGAGGCAATATAGCTCGGGTTCCAGATTTCTCCGATATTGTAGATTATGTGGGTGAGTAGTTATTGGGTTGTGGTGGGCAATGCCCACCCTACTACTTAGCTGAGAATGATACACCTGCTGTTGCTTTGAGGAAAGCACAAGAGGAAATGATCAAAACGGCTGATATTCCCGATCATCCTGATTATTCAAAACCTTACCATTGGTCAGCTTTTAAGCTACGAGGAGATTGGCAATGGTCAGGTATATGAATTGGTGTTAATAGAGTTCTTACTTTGCAGTTTTTTGGTATACCTTATAACTTGATCTTGTTTACTATAAAAAGACTTACTCATGAAGATACAGACTGGATGCTATGTAATTATGCTCTTATCAGGATTAATAGCAGTTTATTCAGGCACGTCTGCTAGTCAAATCAGTGCTCAAATTATTGATGATAGTTCTGTTGATGCTATCAAAACAATCTCGCAAATCTATACATCAAACAAATCCACAGCACATAGCAAACTTTTCTCTCAAGTTAAGCAAGTCGCTCAATTTGAAGAGAAAGATTTTTTAGAGGATATTGTTTGGAGCCCGAATAGTAAATATTTAGCTATTTCTGGTGGTAGATCTGGTAGCGTGAAAGTTATTGAGATAGCTAATAACATCAATGTGTTCGAGCGTAGTTATCAAGAATCACTTCGAAGCTCTAATTTAACTTGGAGTCCAGATAGCCAGAATCTAGCTATAAACGGACTTGTGCAACTCTTGAATCCAAGAGAAGAAATAGATGAAATTGATATTTTTGATATTGCTACAGGAAAGCAAATTAACCAAATCCAACATATTGGTGAGATTTCAAAAGTTTTGTGGAGCCCAGACAATAAGCATATTGCCAGTACGGATTTTGGCAGCCTGCATACTGTAGGTCTAAATAGTAAGTTGAGAGTTTTTGAGACTGTTACAGGTGAAGAAGTATTACAAGTCAACCATAACAAGTCTTTACTAGATGCTCAGTGGAGTCCAGATGGTCAGTATATTGCCACAGCTAGTCGGGATCGGAAAGCGAGAATTATTGATATTAATAGCCGCAATGTTATTTTCGAGCTTACCCATGCACATTCTGTGAGAGAGATCTCGTGGAGTCCAGATGGGCAGTATATAGCAACTAGTAGCTTACTGGGCTCAAAAATCATGAATTTATTAAGTGGACAGTTGATTCCCTTTATTAATGAGCAAGTACAAGAAGTGGTTTGGAGTCCGGATGGTCAATATCTAGCGACAAGCACTTTACCAGAGAGTAGAGATATCAGTGACATCAATATTTTTGAATTTTCCACAGGCCGAAAAATAGCTTATGTTGATCATGCTCGAACAAGAGTCAAAAGTAAACAATGGAGTCCTAGTAGCCGATATCTTATGACAGCTGGCTATGATAAAACCATGCGAGTCATGGATATCCAACGTGGCCAAGAGATTTTGAAATTGACTTATGACTATGTAACACAAGATTTTGCTTGGAGTCCAGACAGTCGATATGTTGTGATTGCGAATGGTAAAAGGGCTAGAATCCTGTCCATTCCTTCAGGCCTAGAAGTCGCAGGTATTGATCATGATGAACTGGTTACTAATGTTTTATGGAGTCCAGATGGTCGTTACGTAGCCAGTGCGAATAGTTCTCCTAGACCAGTTGTGAAGGTACTTCAGGTGTATAATTGACTCTTGTTTATGTTATGACCGATCGCGGATCTCGTAGGGTATGTTAGCAAACAGAAAAGCATATCAAAAATGCATTAAGTCAAAGTCCTATGTAATGCATTAACCCCATTACTCATACTCCAAATCTTTCATGACTATTTCACTATTCTCACCCCAACCCGGTAGATAAACACCCTCCCGGATAAACCGATGAATCGTCGAAAATTCCCAGTCCTGGGGAGAATTATATGACCTATGATGCACCGGATTGATAGGTGAATTGGGTGATAAAATATGTGCCACTAGAGGTTTGAAATCGGTGCTAATTTGGCATTGGTGTTGGTGCGTTGCGGCGGATTTTAAGCTGTTCTATTATTTTGAGATTGTAGCCGCCTAACGCACCCTACAAGAGCCGCGATCGTACTATTTTTCCGGCTTGACAGTCCTGGGCAATTTCGATTAGTGCTTGCAGATAAGAAATGGTAATTGCTTTCTGCAAATCATGGTTAATCGATTTTCTTGGATTTTGGAAATGCTTTAAGAGACAACTGGCATCGATCGGCTCTGTGACAAGATTGATCATCACAAGCAGAATAATCATCGAAAAAGGCTCAATGGCCATAGAAAAGTAAGGTTTGAAGTTCAGATTCTAATCTAGCATTTAGTTTTTTGGGGCTGGGCTAACACAAGAAACCTAACAGCAGCAAGACTCATCGTGATCGCAAGTTGCAGAGATTCTGCTCCATCCATCGAGCCGCTAAAATAATTCTAGCGAACTTGAATTGGCCATGCCTGCAAAGGATCGATATCACGACAGCGTCAAAACAGCCCTGATCAAAGACGGTTGGACGATTACTCATGATCCTTACCCAATCAAATATGCTAAGACGGAGCTATATGCTGACTTAGCAGCCTAAAAAACCTTGGTTGCCGAACGAGATGGCCAGAAAATTGTGGTTGAGGTTAAAAGCTTTGTGGGGCGATCGCCCATGCACGACTTTCATAACGCCTTGGGTCAGTACACTGTTTATCGCCATTTGGGCAGCCTGACTGAACCAGAACGGAAAGTCTACCTAGCGATCGACGACATCATCTACATGAACTTTTTCCAACGGCCCGCGATCCAGTCAATTGTTCAAGCCCAAGCTATTGCCCTGATCGTTGTTGACATTGAAAACGAGGAAATTATCCAATGGATCGGCTAGCGTTCTATCGTAAATCAGTCAAAACCATTCTCCAGGACTACCATGCTTGGGTTGCCCAAACCCCTGGTGAAGCGCTTCAAAGCTGCTTGTCCCTTGATGAAGACCGCGACCAATATCTTTGGTTCAATGTTGGTTGGCAGGGCAAAACACGCATTTTCAATGTGATTGTTTGTGTACAAATCAAAGCAGGCAAAGTCTGGGTCGAAGAAGACTGGACAAGACAAGGCATCGTTGATGAACTCCTCCAGGCTGGGATTGCCCAAGAAGATATTGTTTTGGGGTTTCAACATCCAACGAAACGCGAATTTACAGGCTTTGCCGTGGCTTAGAGAATTAGGTTTTTCCGGTTAAGCCATCTGGGCTTGAGGCAGCATTTGCCCTTCAGCTTACGTCGTTTCGACCAACAAACTCATCACATCCTGAGCATTTTGCAACGCCATTTCATAGGTCTCGCCGTGGGTAACAGGCTGCATAACCCGATCAGCAAAATCAGGCAGAACAACAACGAAGCAGCCGTCTTCATCTGACCATTGAATAGTAATTGTGTAATGGTGCATTTTGCCCTCAATTACGGTTCAACATTGGACAACGTCCGCAAATAAAACTCCACCATCTCCAAATACAACGTATCTCCCCCCACCGCCAACACATCCTGATGCGTCCCCTCCGGTACCGTACGCCAAGTCTTGTTTGAATGAACGATCGCCCCATAATTCCGTTCGCCATGATGGGGCCAAATCACATCATCCGCCTCCCCGTGAATCAGCAACGTGGGAATATTGATCTGAGTGGCGGCCTCAACAGGCGCGATCGCTTCCGGCTCAAAACCACTTGTCCGCCAACGCATCACCCGATTCACTAACGGCAACAACAACCGCGCCCCACCCTCGCTAACATAAGGCGCTGCTGTCTCCGCCATCACATCCTCCAAACGGCTAAAGGGGCTGACCAACACCGCCGCTTGAAGACGCGGCTCCTGGGGCAACAGTTGTAACCCCACCGACGCCCCCAGGGAAATACCAAATAGACCAAAGGGTTCAAGAGGGTCAATCTCAAACTGAGCGATCGCCGCATCCAAAACCGCCTGAGCATCGGCCACCTCTTGCCAACCATAACTGACAAACTCACCGCCACTCTCACCGTGAGCGCGACTGTCGTAAATAATGCATCGATAACCTGCAATAACCAAACGTTCTGCGATCGCCAAATTATGCTCTTTAATACCCGAGATACCATGCAACAACAAAATTGTGCCTCGGGGTGCAGCATCAACTGGGAGCAACGGGAATTGCGCTGTCCGCAATCGGGTAGCAAAGTTCTGATAATTCTGAGTCGGCGTTCCGGAAGGCGCTGTGGGGGTGAGCAGCATGGCTTTGAGCACAATGCCATCGGGAGCCTGCACTGTGAAGGGCTGGATCGTAAAGCCTGAAGCTCGGGGATTCGCTAGCATCGCTTGATGCACCAGTTCCGGTTGGGGTTGTCCTGGATACAAGAGATGGTTACTCACCAGATATAACCCGAGACCGAGCAGCGCTCCGAGCGTACCGCCGCTAATTATTAGCCACCGTAAAATCTGCCGTGGGGCGATCGCCATCGTGAAATGAAATATTCAACATCAGCTTTTCCATTGAAACTCAAAATCGTTCAGGGCAACCCCACAATTCCCGCTAATTCCGCCCCTGACCATCTCTGCGTACAATAAGAATCCAGCCTCAGTTGAGAATCCCATTATGAGCCAAGAACCCGAAACCCCAACTCCATCGGAAGACGCTGGAACTGCGCCCGAATCCAAGCCAACTATCGAACTTGTTGAACCCCCACCCACTTTTGGCTTTAATGACTATGCTGAGAAAATCAATGGCCGTTTTGCCATGATTGGTTTGGTGATTTTGTTGGGTTTAGAACTGATTACCCACCAAGATTTGTTTACCTGGTTAGGCTTGCGGTGATAGTGTTCTGCCCATAATGCCGACCGGGTTAGAGCTTGATTGAATAACTACAGGGTTAGGCACAGAATCAGACCCGTTTCTTGCCGCTCAACTTAATCCTAAATTTGATTCGTGGCCAGCGGCTGTACTTGGCCCGCCTGCACCGAAAGAACTTGGGCTGACTGTAACCACGGCCCCGCAAATGTATTGATATGGGTGGTGGTAATCAGGGTTTGACAGCGATCTTGAATCGTTTCCAGTAACTGCTGCTGACGGTGTAGATCCAGTTCCGCCAGCACATCATCAAGCAATAGCAACGGTGCATCCCCTACCACTTGCTCAATCAGCTCCAATTCCGCCAGCTTCAGCGCTAAGACTAGGGTGCGTTGTTGGCCTTGGGAGGCAAAAGTGCGGGCCAAGGTGTTATTGAGCTGAAACTCAATTTCATCCCGGTGCGGCCCCACCAAGGTTCGGCCTTGTTGCCGTTCGGCGATCGCCCGTTGTTGCAATTGCTGCAAAAACACCTGCTGCACCACCTGCGTTTCATCCTCAGTCCACACCACATTCGGGCGGTAATGAATTGCTAGCGTTTCTTGCGCCCCGCTAATGTGGTGATGCCAAGTTTTGGCTAGGGGGGCAAGACGCGCTAAAACCCGCGATCGCCGTCGGGTCACCCGAGCACCGTGAGCCGCAAGCTGCGCATCCCAGACCGCCAATTGTGGCAGTTCTGGCAGTGGTGTGTCACCCCGTTTGAGCTTGCGCAGCAGTGCATTACGTTGTTTAATCACCTGCTGATACTGAGCCAAAATATGCGCATAGACCGGCTCAAGCTGCATAACCAACGA
>JAAHHN010000142.1 GCA_010672165.1 Spirulina sp. SIO3F2
ATTGTGCAACAAAACTGTTCAGCAACTTTTGCAAATCAACCGTCGTTGGAGCACCTTTTACAATAAAGGTCGGCGAGCTATATCGCTTGCCCTCTCTACTTTCTGACCCCTTCTGTCACCCTGCCAGATGAATGATATGCGTATGAGTGCAAGAACTTGGTTTTATCAAATTCACACGTTAAATCGATAACGTGATCAATATTGTTGGGTAATTCATGAGCTAAGAGACGCCGACCAATCCAGATTTTTTCTGTCAGCTGATGCAACGAAGGCTCTGATTTGAGCAACCGAGCAATATG
Source organism: Spirulina sp. SIO3F2 (assembly GCA_010672165.1). Taxonomy (GTDB): domain Bacteria; phylum Cyanobacteriota; class Cyanobacteriia; order Cyanobacteriales; family Spirulinaceae; genus SIO3F2. Next base: position 300 of record JAAHHN010000142.1, read on the forward strand.
CCAGACTGCCCATAAAAATAGTAGATAGGGTAATAGCAAGACTTTACTGATTGGGGCGAGGAAACCTTCTTGAGATTTTTGATAGATACTTGGGCCCAAGTGTAGGTATCCAGCCGCCACGATTGCAAAACTGAGCGACGGCCAAAACAGTACAACAAAGTATCCTTGCTGAATGATCGCAATGGCTACTAGCAGTAGTGAGACAACGCCAAAAAGGATGCCATAACTCATGGCTTTCTCTTAGACTAAAGCAGGAATCTTTGCGATTGCGCTCTGCGCAGTGCCAGAGGCAATCGCCTCCACCTCACATTGCTTCAACTCCAGACCCCGCTCAAAAATTTCTTGAATTGGCAGCATCTCCCCCCGCTCCGTCATAAACTTATGATCCACTGTGGCACGAATCGTTGAGCCATCTTCGAGGGTATATTCAAAGACTTCTTGGCGGCCGCGATCGTGCCATTGCGCGATCGGTTGGCTATAAACAAAGCCATTTTTATCGACTGAATAAACCTGACAGTGAAGTTGCTCTTCCACAATCTTGCCAATGGGCAAGGGTCCATATTCTACTGTTAAGACTAATGTGTCATAACTCAAGCAATATTCCGCAAACTTAATCATCTGGTCAAACAGATGACTTGCTGTTTGCTGCTTAACGCCGTTTTTGGTCGAGCCATCAATAAAGATTTCTCGGTGTTTTTTCATCTCTGCGATTTTCTTTTTACCCATCGCCCGCCGCAAGAGATCCGCTTGACCAAGAGAATAGCCTGCGAGATCCTGTGCCGTTTTCATGATCTGCTCTTGATAAACCAGAATCCCATAGGTCTCATTGAGAATCGGTTTAAGCAGCGGGTGATCATACTTAATTTCTTCGCGGCCATGTTTGCGGTTAATAAACATCGGAATTAAGCCCGCATCCAATGGCCCCGGCCGATACAGTGCCAAAATCGAAGAAATATCTTCAATCCCTGAAGGCTTAAGATCGCGGACAATATTCCGCATCCCATCTGACTCAAGCTGAAAGATGCCTTCAAGCTGACCTTCTCGCAGCAGCTTATAGGTCTTTTGAATATCCTCGGGTAATTTCTTAACAGTACCTTTAGCCAAGATATGGAGCGCCCGCCGCTCATCTAATGCCAACTGATCGAGATTAATCTCAATATTTTGGGTTTGCTTGACCAGATCAGCCGCTTTTTGGAGTGTTGTGAGATTCTTGAGTCCCAAAAAGTCCATTTTAAGCAGACCCAGTGATTCTAAATCTTCCATTGAAAACTGGGTAATCACTGCCCCATCATTATTTCGCTGAAGTGGCACGACTTCATCCAAAGGCAATGCTGAAATCACGACCCCCGCTGCATGAACCCCAAAGGTTTTGTTCGTTCCTTCGATCCGCTTGGCCATATCAACCCAACGTTGGACTTTGGGGTCTTTATCGTAGAGATCTTTGAAATCTTTGCAGGGCGTTTCATCCGAAACCATTACCTTCAGCTTGGTGGGTTTCCCCCGTGAAACTGGAATGAGCTTGGTCATGCGATCGCTCTCTGCATAGGGAATATCAAGCACTCGAGCCACATCTTTGAGTACCGCCTTCGAGGTCATGCGGTTAAAGGTAATAATTTGGGCAACCTTATCTTTGCCATATTTTTGGGTTACATATTCAATCATCTTGTCCCGATTTTCGATACAGAAATCAGTATCAATATCTGGCATTGATTTCCGTTCAGGGTTTAAGAAGCGCTCAAACAATAAGCCATGATGAACGGGGTCAATATTCGTAATTCTCAGACAATAGGCAACCAGTGAACCAGCAGCCGACCCTCGTCCTGGCCCCACAGGAATGTTATTATCTCGGGCATACTTAATAAAGTCCCAAACTACCAAAAAATAGCCCGGAAATCCCATCTGATTCATCATCTTGAGTTCATAGACCAAGCGATCTCGATATTCCTCTGGGACTTCAGACCGTGCCCGACAACTCAGCCGCTCTAACAAACCCGCCCAAGACACTTCTTCAAGGTAACTCTCTTCGGTATGCCCCGCTGGTACTTTGTACTCTGGAATACGGGGTTCTCCCAAAACTTTATAGGGTTGAACTTTTTCGGCGATTTCGAGTGTATTGGCTAACGCTTCTTCAATCACATCATCGCTAAGATGATCTCGAAAAAGGAGCTTCATCTCCTCCGCAGACTTGAGATATTCTGTACCTGAATAGCGCAGACGCTTATCTTCAGTGATTAGCTTACCAGTTTGAATGCAGAGCAATGCATCATGAGCTTCCACATCATTACAAGAAATAAAGTGAGAGTCATTGGTGGCAATCACCTTAATTCCCAATTCACGAGAAATTTTGACCAGCTCTATATTGACAATGCGATCTTCAGCCGAACCATGATCTTGAATTTCCAGATAGTAATCTGCACCAAATAAATCCTTATACCACTGGGCAACTTCTCGGGCGCGATCGAGTTCGTTTTTAAGGATGCATTGGGGGACTTCCCCGCCCAAGCAAGCACTGGTGACAATTAAACCATCATGATACTTTTCGAGGAGTTCTTTATTGATGCAAGGACGTGAAAAAATACCTCGCCCTTGCATTCCATTAAGGTGCGAAATTGAAGTGAGCTTCACCAGGTTACGATAGCCTTGGGTGTTTTTCGCTAGAACGACTTGGTGATAGCGTTTGTAACGCGTTTTCTTATCTTCAATATCCCCATTGATCACATACATTTCGTTGCCGATAATGGGCTTGAGTCCCTTCTTACGGCAGGTTTTGAGGAGTTCCAATGCGCCATACATCACACCGTGATCGGTGACAGCGATCGCGGGCATGCCTAACTCTGAAGCACGATCGACTAAGGCCGGAACTTGAGATGCGCCATCCAGCAAGCTGTAGTCGGTATGGATATGGAGACCAATAAACATGGTTTTAAAAGAGAGAACGGTGGATTAGGGAAGATGAAAGGAAAAACCTTTTATATATACTGAGAAACAATTTTTTTGAGCAATTTAAAAATCAATTCTGCTTCAAGTTTCTCGACATATTCTCGGGAAAACTCAATAGTTAAAGATGGACGCTCTGTTTCAATATCACTCACTTGGGCTCGAAGAAACTTCCATGTATCGCCAATGGTGTAACAACCATACAACTCTTGTTGGGGTTGTTGATTTTGCTGCCAGTTTTGATATGCTGCGGCAAGGAGCTGTCCATAAAGTTGAAACACAGGATTCTCTGCCTCAATTCCCTTTTTCGCTTCAATCACCACAAGATAAGGGGATTCAACTCGACCTGCAATACTCTTGCCCAGAACGCCATCAACAACTCCTGAGAGTTCAAAACGTGGGTATTGAGCGTGTAAACTCACTTCAGCCCAGGCTTCAATTTCATCCTGTTCTGCGAGCAGGAGCAACGGATAAATCGCCCGTGACCAAATCGTGGCTTCATTCATCAGAGCAGTGTCATGGTTGATGAGATGAGAGCAAATTTCTTGAATTTGGGTCTGTTCACGGGAGGTTAATTCGATGGCATCAACCTGCGTCCAAGGATACGCTGCAACCTTGTGCTCTCTAAGCTGAATTAGTGGTTGTAAGTCAGCCAATTTGATTTGGGACAAAGTCAATTGAATCATTGGAGTGTCCTCAATCAACGGAAGGATTGTTCTGGTTTAGAGACATTAGGGCAATCGCAGTACTAGATCATTTTACCTACGCTGTGTTTAGCGTCATTTTACTGCTTTTTTCTATCGCAGCGCACTAATCTGGCTTAGAGGCGATCGCTGGGATTATGGGCAACGAGTCAGAAATGAAAGGCTTTAAAGAGCACATATCATGAACCCTGAGTCCATATGTATAATCTTGGCGAACTCAAACGCTCTGCACTGCCAATTGATCTAAAAAAACTTTCACCCGCTCCACATACGCTTCACCCCCCATCTCAGGCACATGAATATGGTCAGCACCCGCCAGGATATAAAGATCTTTCTGAGCACAAGTGGCGGCTGCATACAGCCGCTCGCTCATCCAACTGGGAACCCGGCGATCGCCATCGCCATGCACAAAAAAGAGGGGCATCTGAAGCTGTGGAACCTTACGAATTGAGTCAAAGTACTGACGCACAATGACCTTCAACGGCAACCAGCCATAAATCCTGTCATAATCGATCATATCGCGCAAGCAGGTAAACGAGCCTTGAATAATCATGGCGGCAATCTCTGGGTTGCGGCTAGCGAGCTCAATGGCGATTGCTCCTCCCATCGAATGGCCAAAGACAATAATTTTTTGGGGATCGAGGCCGCGATCGTATCGTAAAGAATCAAACGCCACCTGAGCATCCTCATAAACCTGAGCTTCACTGGCAAACGGCCCTTCACTGCGGCCATAGCCGCGATAGTCCACCATCAAGACTGGGTAGCCCAACTGATGGAATACTTGGGCTTGGGCTAAATTGCTGCCGACGTTATAACCATTGCCATGGAGCAAAAGTACGACGGGTGTTGAGGCGTCCGTCGCTGCGGGCAACCACCAACCGTGGAGGCGATTGTTTTTAGAGTGAGGAATAGGTAGCCACACTTCTTCATAGGCCATGCCATACTCATCCGGATAATGCGCGATCGTCCGTGAAGGGAAAAAGGTCAATCGCTCTTGCCATTGCCAGATTGCCCAGCAAAGGATGCCATAAAGCCCACCAAGCGTCCCCAAAAAAATCAATAGTATTTGCACAAGTTCTGCCCTCAAGTTGGTTGATGTACCGATTGATGTCTTCCTTGCACCCTCAACGGCTTCAGATTCTTCCCGTCCAGCGCTTCAGACTGTTTACCATTTAGATATATTGTCTGAACCGATAGGATTAATCCGACCGCTAGTATGTCATTAAAATGGTTGCAGGATCGGTTGTAATCATTCAATCTTGCCTAAACGTTGACAACGGAACCGTGACTAGTGTGCCACTCTACATTAATTAAATCCATCGAATTGCCAGACTTTTCCCACATCATGTTTAGGGTTTTAGGTCAGTTCACGCTTCAAAGATGCCCATGGTAGAGCCACTTCTCAAACAGCGTTACGAAATTCTCCAGGTGCTTCAGCAAGCCCCACTGGTTGAGCAGTTTTTGGGCTGTGATACCCAAGCGGTTCAACGAGATCAATGTTCGATTTATGCGTTTGCGGTGCAAGATCATCATCCTGAAATTCTGGATTATGCACGGCAGTTGTTTGACTATGAAGTGCAGCGCTTAGTGCAATTGAGTCAACACCCTACTATCCCGAACTATATCGACTCCTTTGAAGCTGAAGGCAAGTTTTATGTGGTGCAACAGTGGCTGCCGGGTCAAACCCTCGCGCAGATTTTAGCTGCTGTCCCCCATTCAACTGTCTCTCTGGTCTTTGACCTGTTGCGCTCGCTTGCTAGTACTTTAGCGTTTGTGCATGAGCACAACACTCTCCATTGCAATCTGAGTCCTCAAAATATTGTGTGGCATGAGGCGAGCCAAAGCTGGATTATCCTCAACTTTGGCGCTTTTTATCAAGTAGGATTGTTGGGGATCGATCCGGCTGGGGATGTTCAACTCTTGGGGCGCTTAGGGGTTCCAGGTTACATTCCAGACGATGAGCAAACCCCCCTCAACCCCCAATACGACTTCTACAGTTTGGGCATGATTGCCCTTGAAGCGCTGCTGGGTGAGCGGCCAACTCAACCACAAACCTGGCGCGATCGCCTCACAACTCCAGTAGAGGGGAGTTTAGCCGATTGTCTGAATCGTCTATTAACGGGTGCGTATACCCGTGCCACAGAAATTATTGAAGATTTGCAAGATACAGAGTTAGTTGCGCCGCCCACTCTGGCTAAAGAAACGGAGGCGCGGCGACAAACCTATCAAGCCCCCCCGACGTTTAGCGATACCGTTTCCTTCTCAGATCTGCTTCTGGATGAACTGCCACCAGATACGCTCTTGGCCGGTCGCTATCGCTTGGTTCATCCCTTAAGCCATGGGGGATTTGGTCAAACCTATTTAGCAGTCGATGAGCAATTTCCCGGCCAACCGCAATGCGTGGTTAAGAAGCTAAAACCCCAACATGATTCGCCCCGAATCCATAAAATTGCCCGCCAAATGTTTCAACGGGAAGCGGAGGTACTCAGTCGTCTCGGCCAACACCCCCAAATTCCCCAATTAATGGCGCACTTTGAGGAGGATGAGGAGTTCTATCTGGTTGAAGAATTTATCGATGGTCATGATCTCGAAGCTGAGTTGCCACTAAAGATCAAACTGCCAGAAGTACGCGTGGTGCGCTTACTCACCGATATTTTAGAGGTGCTCAGTTTTGTCCATGACCAGAAGGTGGTACATCGGGACTTAAAGCCTGCAAATATCCGCCGTCGCAAACACGATAGCCAACTGGTGCTGATCGACTTTGGTGCGGTGAAACAGCTTAACGATGTCATGATCGAAGCGGATGGGAAAACCAAACTCACTGTTTCAATTGGCACAGCTGGTTTTGCCCCCAGTGAGCAAACTCAAGGTCGGCCTCGCCTCAGCAGTGATGTTTATGCGGTTGGCATGCTGGGAATTCAAGCTTTGACGGGGGTTGATCCCGAAGCGATTCCCCAAGATCCGAAGACAGGAGAGCTGCTTTGGCAGCCCTTAGCTAAGGCCAGCCCTGCTTTAGAATCGGTTATGTCTCAAATGGTGCGCTACGATTTTCGCCAGCGCTATCCGTCGGCGCGGCAGGCGCTTCAGGCACTCCAGCAACTTAATGCGCCCCAGCGATCGCCTGAATCCCTAGAAGCGCCGAAAACGGCTGAGGTGATCCCCACAAACCGCCTTAAACGCTATCTGCTGCCCTTGGGTCTGACGGCTGGGTTGACGTTGGTTGGGGGAGTCGGAGTATTAGGGTATCAACTCGGCTGGTTCAACCCTTCGATACAAGCATTGCGTCAACGGATTGTGGAAAGCACTGTAGAAATCCATCATGCGGACGGACAGGGCTTTAGCACAGGGGTTTTAATTGAGGGCACGAGCTATGAATGCCGTGTGTTGACGAATCGGAGGGCGATCGATGCTGGGCGTGAGGTGACAGTTGTGCTGGGTGGTAGTAATAAAACCGTTGACACGATTAAAACCTTCGAGGGCTTAGATTTAGTTGAACTCAATATATCCAGCGAGATGGCGAGCTGTGGTTATCCAGCTTTGCCATTGGGCGACTCGACCCAAATTCGCCAAGAGGAGGGCGTGTATTTAGGTGGCTTTGTGCAACCTCAGGGTATGGAGATGATTGAGCATGACCTATTGCCCACGACAATTGAACAGGTGCTTGAAATCCCGATTACGGGAGGCTACCGCTTAGCCTACTCCACAGCAATGCAACGGAGTCTGCCGGGGAACGTGGTGGTGAATCGACGCGGCCAGGTGGTGGGGATTCATGGTTCAGTGGCCGATGATTTACTCAATGCCAAATCCCAAGGTCTCTCTTGGGCGATTCCCATACGAACTTATTTAATCGCCACAGAGTCAAGCCGAGAGAATCCTGATACCGCTAAGCGACTTCAAGATGAAGCGGATCAATTTTTTGCCGCCCAACGCTATGAGGAGTCTCTCGCCGCCTATGAACGATTAATTCAACTGCGGCCGAAGCGTCCAGAACCCTGGTATGGCAAAGGCAGTTCGCTTTACAATCTCCAACGCTATGAAGAGGCGATTGAAGCTTATGACGAGGCGCTGGCATTGCGTGAGGAAAATTCTCTAATTTGGTACAGCCGGGGAAATGCCTATTTCTTGCTTGAGCAATATGAGGCGGCGAAAGAATCCTATGAACGGGCACTCCAATACAAAACTGACTATTTCACGGCACTGAATAATTTGGGTCTGACTTGGCAAGCGCTTGAAGACTATGACCAAGCCCTAGAAATTTATGAGGCGGTGATTGAACTTCGACCGCAATATCATTCGGCTTGGAACAATAAGGGCACAATTCTATCGCTACAGGGGGACTGGACAGGGGCGATCGCGGCTTATGATCAAGCGATTCAACTGCGGCCGACCTTCTCCAATGCTTGGTATAACCGAGCGATCGCCTATAGCCAACAAAATGATATTCCCAATGCGCTGGCGAGCTTAAAAGAAGCGATCGCCCTCCGCAAACTTTGGTCTCAAACCGCTCAAGAGGATACGAACTTCGAGAAATTACGCACCAATCCAGAGTTTCGCGCCCTAGTAGGTCTCTAGTGTTTAGGGTGTGTCGTCAGTTAAAACCAGAAGTCTGACGGAACAAGGGATAGAGCGCCCGACCCAAACAACAGGACAAGGGGCTGTAGGCTAGTCATAGAAAGAGTTTAAAAGCTAACTGACGGACAGCCCTAGACCAGACTTACAATGCCCCGTCGCACGCCATACAGTACTCGGCGTGCGAGGGTGGCATCTTGCTCAGAAAGACTAGGATCAGCGATTAGGCGTGTCAATGTCTGATACTCGGCCTGGGAAACAATGAAGTCACAGAGCGCCTTATTCGCTGTGGCCTTAATGAAGGTATTCATGAGCTTCTTTAAAAGAGTTTTATAATTTATACTCCTAAATTGTGTCAAATGATACAGACATTGCCAGTGATGGTGACAATTAACTTAATGTGATTCTTTGACGGTCTAGAATTTGTTGGGTCTCACCACCTCAACTGATCTCGCTCACAGCAAGTCAACTTTGGCTTTCTAGCTTGAGGAAGACAAATGCGAAAAGTCTTACGGAGTCTAGTCTGCATTATTCATGAGTTTTCTGTAGGGGCACGACCTGGGCTGTTCACTTTGTGGGATGTTCTACCAAAAAAGTTCATGCAGATTTCGTGCTGACAGCCGGGACGTCTGCGCTACGGTTGGTTGGCTCAATTTTCCGTAGCGCGAGCATCTTGCCCACCACTGTTTATATATGGACTGGAACGGTCTGAAAAGTGACAGAATGAACAGCCCAGGAACTACTCATACGTTTGGATTGCCAACTTGATGAATAAGCCAGGTTAGGGCGCAGTGAGTACGCTTCGTTGGCTTGAAGATATTCTCATTGAGGCGTGTTGAACTCTTCCCTAAATACACCCCAAACCCTGCCTTGCATATCACAACGGGTCATCCCCCGAAATCGTTCAATGAAAGCCCTTGAGCTACCATAGTCCCTGCGCCCATTTTCCTGAGATCCATGCTTGAAACGTTGCAAACCACACTCTACCAACTCTCGCAATATGCCAACCAGCTGGTGACAACGCAGCTTACACATCTGAACCTCTGGAGTATTAGCTTCATTTTTCTGGCTGGCTTGTTGACGAGCCTCACGCCATGTATGCTCTCAATGCTGCCCATTACTGTGGGCTACATTGGGGGTTATGAAACCCAAGGGCGTGGGGTGGCTTTGTTGCAATCACTGTGGTTTGCGTTAGGGCTCGCAACCACATTAGCGGGTTTGGGAATTGCAGCAGCGAGTTTAGGTTTGGTCTATGGCCAGGTGGGGATTGGCCTGCCGATTCTGGTGAGCGCGATCGCCATTTTGATGGGCTTGAATTTGCTGGAAATTATCCCGTTGCAATGGCCCAACTGGGGCGGCAGCGATTGGATTTCTGAACATTTGCCGCCGGGAGTACGGTCTTATCTTTTGGGCCTGACGTTTGGTTTAGTGGCTTCGCCCTGTAGCACACCAGTGCTGGCAACCCTGCTCGCTTGGGTGGGTAGCACTCAGGACTTGGTGCTCGGGGCAGGGTTATTGCTGGCCTATGGCGCAGGCTATGTTGCTCCTTTAGTGCTTGCGGGAACCTTCACCGCCTCCATTAAAAAGCTGCTAACACTACGACAGTGGTCGGGGTGGATCAACCCCGCAAGTGGTGCTCTGTTGATTGGTTTTGGGGTGTTTTCGCTGCTCTCGCGGTTAGTTTAACTGAAATTTTGAGGCTCTTAAAGCCCCTCCACATCTAACCCCGCTGCTTGCAGCTTTGCGATCGCCCGTTTGAGCTTGGCATTGGCTGCGTCGCGTTCAGCTTGGGCATTATCACGCTCAACTTCAGCTAAATCTCGTTCTCTAGCTAGCTCCGCCAAGGTTTTAAACGGTTCTCCATCAGGGTAAAACACTGCTAAGCCATCCTCAAACATCTTGAACTGAATCTGCAGTAAGGGTGAGATCCAAGGCTGATTTAACATTAAGACCGGATTGAGGGCATCCCCTCGCTGTTCCCTTGCCAAGCCCCAAAAACTAAATGAAGTGGGGTCATAGAAATACATCTCTAGCACACCATGCTCAGCATAGAAGGCTTGTTTGTCGGCCATCTCTCGGGCAGTGTTACTCGGTGAAATAATTTCAAACACCACTTGTGGCGCAATATTATTCTCTTCCCATTGCTTGTAGCTCCCCCGGTCTGCATCCGGCCGCCCCAAAACCACCATGGCATCGGGGGCTTGGCTGGGTGGCGTTTTATCTTTATCTACTTGGACAGGATACCAAAGCAAATCCCCAGCGACAAAAGCGGTTTGATTTTCGAGCAACCGCTTGAGGTTCTCAACGAGTCTTACAATCCACTTATACTGTTTAGTGTTGTCAGCCATCGGCTTACCGTCTGAGTCGGGGTAGTGAGTTGGGAGTTTGATGGGAGTTTGTACCATAGAGAATTTGAGGTGGCGTTGGATCGCTGGCTCAACGATTATCCAAAACACAGAGCATGAGAGTAGGGCAAAGGTTAATTTAAGCTAAACGCTATTTCTCTGTCAGCGCAACTCACTCTATTCTATGGAGAAATAACAATGCCGCGATTTAGTTGTTTGATGCCACGAGTGCTGTTTAATGGCTTGCAAGCTTTGTGAGTATTGAGCGCTCAAAACCTAGAATTTCGAAGTTGGGCAGCGAGTTTCCTATGAATGACGCCACCGAAATTACCGCCTCCTTAAAGCACGTGATCGAGACTGCGATCGCCAATGCCGAGACCCGTACCACTGAAATCATTGCTTTTCAAGCTATTAAACATGTCGCCTTTGATCCAGAGTTACGAGAGCAAGCAATCGCAGCCTATCGAGCAGGACAATTAGAAACCTTGCAAGAGGCGGAAGGCGATATTGCTGGTTTCTTGGTGAGCGCGATCGCGGAATGGGCAACCGAGTGACAGTTAAACATAGAGTTTTTGTAGTTCCTACGCGACAGCATTAGAAACTGCCAGCATTAGATTCACGAAACGTTGGGAACCACAATGCGCCATTCATGCAGCTCATAAGTCACACAACCATTTTGAATAAGAGGGTCATTCTCAACTATTGTTTGGGCTTCCTGGAGTGAATCCGCCTCAAAAAGCAACATGCCCCCCCCTTTTTCTGCCCAATAGCCCGTCCGCGCTTGATGACCTTGCTCAATTAGCTGCTTAACATATTGACAATGGGCAGGCACATATTGGTCAAATGTCGCTTTATCGACAATTCCTTTTTCAATTTTGGCAAACCAAGGCATAGAAAGCGTTAGGGCAATTTTTCTCTGCCTCGATCATAACCCTGCGGTTTCAGGGAGACGATAAAGAATCTTTGCAACTATCTTGAGCGAGACTGTCATGCTGTCACCTTGTTACTACTATGGTGCAATGTGTAGTATATGTATTACGTGGTCAATAAAGCAATCGCTTAGCAACAGCAAATTTTATGGTGCTCCAAGCCAATGATCTATGGAAACAATACGGCGATCGCGCTGTGGTTCAGGGAGTCAGCTTTACGCTGGGTCGTGGTGAAGTACTCGGCTTTCTGGGCGCTAATGGGGCAGGCAAAACGACGACCGTGGGCATGCTCTACGGGGCGGTGATCCCCACACGGGGGACAGTGGAGGTGAACGGCTTGAATGTTCAAGCTCAGGGGCGTCGCGCCCGCCAACAAATGGGTATTGTCACCCAAGATGATAACCTTGACCCCGACTTTAATGTGCTGGATAACCTACGCTACTTTGCCAGCTTCTATCGCATTACAGGCAAGACCGCTCAGGTTCGCGCTGGAGAACTCCTCGCCGAGGTCGGTTTACAAGATTATGCTCGGCATCGCATTAGCGAACTGTCAGGGGGTCTGAAACGCCGTCTTGTTCTGGCCCGTGCCTTGCTCAATCGTCCTCAAATCGTCTTTCTCGATGAACCTACCACAGGTCTCGACCCCGATGCCCGACAAGATTTCTGGCGTATGGTCACACAGCTCAAGCAGCAGGGCTGTGGTGTGTTGCTGACAACCCATTATATGGATGAAGCACAGCGGCTCTGCGATCGCCTCTTGCTGCTCCAAAATGGTCAAGTGATTGACTCTGGGACACCAGAAACGTTGATTATTAAGACTGTTGGGGAGGAAGTGATTGAAGTAGACGGTCTGACCCGAGAGGTGATTGAACCTTTGGCCGCCGAATTTGGTGTGTGGTGGCGATCGCTGGGTATGGGATATCTGCTGGTTGTGCCTCCTAGCAATGGTGAGCAGCTCTGGGCGCGTTTGAGCGATCGTCATCCCCATCGCCTCAGCCGCCGCCGCGCTAACCTCGAAGATGTCTTTTTGCGTCTAACGGGTCAGTCCCTGGGGAATTAATGGGTAAATGTCCAAGCAACAAAAGGTTTACTCTTACTCAATTTCCGCATTGTTTACTCGTTACTTGTTACTTATCACTCATTACTTCTTGCCAAATTTACCATGCAACCCCAAGCACCACTCACACTCTGGGGCGTCTATGCAGCCTGGCGACGCAATGCCCGCGTTTATCAGAGCACTTGGCTGGTCAATAGCTTACCGCCATTGTCAGAACCCCTAATTTATCTGGTGGCCTTTGGCTTTGGCCTCACACCTTTAGTCGGACAAATCACCTACAACGGTCAAGAAGTTGCGTACTTACGCTTTCTTGCGCCCGGTATGATGGCAGTCGGGATTCTCTTCCAGTCCTATGGTGAAGGAGCTTATGCCAGCTATATTCGCCTGTCCTATCAACGCACATGGCACGCGATTTTGACCACACCGCTCACGTTTAGTGAAGTATTTGCTGGAGAGTTGTTATGGGCGGCCACTAAAGGTGTAATCGCGGGAGTGGCAACAGGCGGAGTTGCGATCGCTTGGGGATTACTCTCGTTTCCCTATCTCCTTTTATCACTACCACTGATTCTGTTGGGTAGCTTGCTTTTTGGTGCAGCTGGGCTATTGACAGCAGGGTTAGTTCGCACGATCGATCAGGTGAATGTGCCGCTGTTTTTGGCAGTCGTGCCGATGTTTACGCTTTGTGGGACTTACTTTCCGCGTACAACCTTGCCAACGCCTTTGAATGAAATTGCTAGCGCCCTGCCCCTCGCTGCGCTGGCTGATTTGTTGCGTTGGCCCTTAGGTTTGCCCAGCCATTGGGTATGGTCGTTAGGTTGGTTACTGTTGTGGGCAGTGGTTTGTATCGTTTTGGCCTGGCGAAGCATTTATCCTCGGTTGTTCCGTTAAAGCAAAGAAATTCAAACCTGAGGAGAAGGTGCGTGTTGTGTATTACAAATCCTCTAAGTCGATTCCAATTTCCTGCATCTTAGCGATCGCCTGCTCAAGCTTTGCTTGAGCCTGGTCACGCTCTCTCTGAAGCCGTGAGCAGGTCGTCCCTAAGTCCTCAAATCGCTCTCCGTTGGGGTGAAATATTGCCAGCTCATTGGATAATTCAAATCGAATATGCAGTAATGGTGAGACCCAAGGTAAACAGAGCATTGTAATCAGAGTGCAGGCTTCATCAGGGGTCTCCCGAACGAATCCCCAGAAGTCCTTGCGCTGGGGGTCGTAATAGTACATTTCTAGGACACCGTGATTTTCATAAAACCGCTGCTTCTGGGCCATTTCCTTGCGCGTGTTGCTAGGTGAGAGCACCTCAAACACGACTTGAGGCGCAATGCCATCTTCCTCCCACTGCCGATAACTCCCCCGTTTCCCCTTGGGGCGACCCAAGACAACCATTGCATCTGGTGCTTGAGAGGGTGGTTTTTCATCCCTACCAACTTGCATGGGATACCAGAGCAAATCCCCAGCCACAAAAGCATTGTGTTCTTGGAGAAGGTGCTTGAGATTTTCGACGATTAAGACAATCCAATCAAACTGTTCCGTGTTGTCAGCCATTGGTTTGCCGTCTGAATCGGGGTAGAGAATTTTGGAGCAGATGGGAGTTTGTACCATGAGTCTCTTCATTCTTTAGAACTACTGCTTCCGCAAAAATTGCGCCGAAACATAGCGACCCGGTGCAATCTGTGCCCAGCCATTACTCATGCTAGAAACGTTGACGCCAGTGCCGTGGGGAAGGCTAGTGGCAATACTGTATTGCGTTCCAGGACCAGTGCGGACATTTAGACCCTTGGCGCTATTGGTTGCAATGGTATATCGACCCACGGAACCGCCACTACTAGAAGTGGGCTGGGAAGATTTGACGCTTGCACCACCGCGTAATGCTCGCATGGTTCGGGGGCCAGCGACACCATCTACCGCCAAACCGGCATCCCGCTGAAATGCTCGTACTGCTGTTAAAGTCTGCTGGCCAAACGTGCCACGACCGCTCCCATCTGCACCGTAGCGAATGTTGTAGCCCCGATTACGCAAGAGGGTTTGTAATTCAGCAACTCCTGTCCCTCTGGAATTTAGCCGCATTGATCCAGTGCTCGTTGTGGGCCCACCAGTTCCGGCAGAAGATGACGCTTTACCTTGTAATGCAGCCATCGTTCGCGGGCCCACAACCCCATCAACAGCTAATTTAGACTGACCTTGGAAACCTCGCACAGCTTTATCCGTTTGAGGGCCAAATGTGCCGCGGCCACTGCCGTTTGCACCGTAGCGAATGCTGTAGCCGCGATTGCGTAACAGGGTTTGGACTTGCGCAACATCATCGCCTTTCATGCCCTGGCGAAGCGTTCTTGCCATTGCTGCGTCGCCTGTGGTTGCAAGAACTGTCAGCATCAAACCAGCGGAGATTGTGCCCAGAAAAAGGACTTGGGAGAGATTTTTGTAGGGAATGGTTGGGAACAAGTTCAGTTGAGCGAACTCATATTCAATGCCGTGATGTGCTTCATGGGCAGCATACCGGGCGGTATAAGCTAAGACTTCCATTGTTTTCTAAGGGATATGGGGGTGAATATTGTCAATTATTACTGTTAATCGTAGTCCAACACCATAGAGTCAGGGGATTACTGCTCGAAAAAGATGCCAATCTCGCAGCTAAAGTCGGGCAACAGCGGACTGGTGAGGCGATCGCTGCCCTTTAGGGTTGCCCAGCGCCGTAGTTGGTTATTTTGCCAGCGATAAACCTCTAGGGTTTGGGTCTGGCGATCGGCAATCCAATATTCCCGGACACCATAGGCGGTGTAGAGTTTCAGTTTAGTGCGGCGGTCTCGATCCTGATCTTTCGGCGCTAGCGAGAGGACTTCCACCATCAGTTCTGGCGCACGGGTGAAATGTCCCGCCTCATCTAAAGCGGTATTAATGCATTGCTGGCTGGCCCAGACCACATCAGGGATGACTGCATCTTCGGGCGAAAAAATTACGCCGGGCCCAAAGTAGGGCAGACCGAGCTTGGTTTGGCGTGACCAGTTACGCAGTTCAGCATAGATTTGACCTGCAATATCTTGATGACGAGCATGGGGAGCACGGGTCACAAATAGTTCTCCATCAATGATTTCATAGCAGTTGCCGTTGTCTGGAAAGCCAGCCAGATCTTGAATGTTCCACCGGACAGTGGTTTTGAGGGGGGTGGATGTCAGGGTCATCTCAAGGGCCTAAATGCGATTGATTCTATTATCCTGCATGATTTGTGAGGGGTGAGCTAACACAAAGAAAAAAAGGGGATAGCAATTACTGCTATCCCCTTTTCTTAAACTATGTTGAATTGATTGCTACACAAGACCAATCTCTAGAATGAGAACGTGGTGCGCAAGGTACCAATCACAGCGTCAGAGCTGTTACCACTTGCTTGGTTAGGATCGGTGAGCCAAATCAAACCAGGGGTAATGCTGATGCTGTCATTGAGCTGGTACTTATAGAAGGCTTCAATATGCCAGGAGAAGTCAGGGTCAAAGGCTGCGCGGTTCACGTTACCTTCAACACCTCGTAAGGTGGGCTGAGCACCACCAAAGATGCCGAGAACACTGCCTTCTTTACCCAAATCGGGGAATGCCAAGCCAGCACCAAATGTCCAGATATCAGCATCACCAGTACCGATAACGCGAGCATCTGTCCAAGTTGCAAAACCACTCACTGAGATGCTGTCACTAGGACGGAAAGCAACCTCTGCACCATAAGAATTGCTTGCAATACCGCTGGTTGTATTACCAGAAAGATATGCACCAGAGCCAACTGGATTATTGGCGAAAGAGGTACCTACAACGCTGCTTGTTGTACCTGTACCGCCTGCGGCAAAGATGTTGTTGTTGGCTTTATGGTAACCATGAACGTAAGTTAAACCAAAACCAATGCGATCGCTCAAATTCCCGTTGAGTTGAGCAAAAGCAGCATAATCACTGCTGAACAGCCCTTCATTGGCTGTAGAAGCTTGAGAAGCCAAGTAACCAATGGTCACAGTACTCGGTCCCAAGATCGACTCAATGGGGCTAAAGCCAAAGCTAAAGGCCGCACCAGCACCACCACCGATTCGGTAGATGGGACTTTCCGTAGCGAACGTGGAGAGTGCACCATCACCACCATCGTAATCCTCGAAGTAAGGATTGAGGGTGGGGGCAATATCACTCCAGATCCCACCCGTTGCGGCAACGTAAGCTTGGGAATCTTGGAAGGGGAAGTAGTAAGCTAACCAATCAATGGCAACGTTATTGTTGTTGTTGCCAAGATTGAAAGTTTGAGTGGATTCAAAACCGTTAGCGGTGTTGGTTCCAGTATCAACGCTCAAAGCAGTGAGATTACCTGTGGCCAGACGCGTAACTAAACGGTCTTCACCTGTGAAGCTAGTATTGAGTTCGAGACGAACGCGATCGCCAAATACGGCCTCACCCACAGCGTTAGCTACACCAGACGCAGAAGAATTGTTTAGACCATCGCTAAAATCAGAGGTCAGAGCGAAGATGACTTCACCTACCAATTTAGTGGTGGTGGAGAATTGATGATCTTCGAGGAACGCAACACGGCTTTCGAGGGCATCGACGCGGGTTCCGAGGGTAGCGAGTTCTGCTTCAAACTCTTGAATGAGGCGTTGCAGCGCTTCGAGATCGGAGCGGGTCACGAAGTCAGCAGTGGAAGCAGCAATCAGACGCTCAATTTGCTGGAGGCAAGCGTTGAGACCGGCAGCAAACTCATAACGAGAAAGAGCGCGATTACCACGGTAGGTGCCGTTGGGATAACCTTTGAGGCAGTCGTAGCGGCGAACCAAGTCATCTAGCGCTTGATAAGCCCAGTCGTTAGGGGAGACATCTGAGAACTGCGCTGCACCAGGCAGGCCTTGGCCCATCGAGCCATTGATATCTTCTGTGCTGTAAACGTTGACTTGATCAAGCGTTTCGATTTCGGTTGCAGTCTGGGCGTTGGCCGCAGGTGCAACAGCGGTAGAAAGAGCGAGCGTCATACCCATCAGAGCGGGGCTGAGGTGACGCAATTTCAGGTTTTTAATCGTCATAATTTTTGTAGTCCTCACACCTTGGCCAATTTAACCTAGCGATTGGCATTCAAACCTATAATACCTTGTCTACAAAATTCTGGGGTGATTCTGAGGAATATTTAGGAGATCTGGCTTAAGGCTGAGGCGCAGCTTAGGAGAAGTCCAAAGCTTTATGGAGATGGGGGTGTAGCGATCGCTTCAATGGTATGAGCCATGACAATATCTTGTACCGTCACCCCCCCTTCATCATGGGTCGTTAGGGTCACAGTAACTCGGTTATAGGCAATTTTGAGGTCAGGATGGTGGCTGGCGGTCTCGGCTGGTTCGACGAGTTGAGTCACAAAGGCGATCGCCGCCACAAAGTCTGGGAACGTGAAGACCTTATGAATAGCTGCATCCTGATAAATCCAGCCGGGTAACTGAGCCAAATCAGACTGGATTTGGGCTTCTGAGAGCAGAGTAAACGATTGGTTAGGTGATGAGGCTCGCGGTTGTACGGAGAAAGGATCAGTCTGTTCCTCAAAGTCGGTCAGCGTTACAGCATGAACATGACTTATAAGAGTGCCGATTACCAACGGTGATATCCAAAGAAACTTGAGAGAGAGCATAATGATTTATTTCAATCCGACATAAAAACTATCCGCCCCCATAGCGCGATCGCACGTTAAGCTGCGATATTGCTATGGGGGCGGTCTAGCGGTCTTATTTGGCTGTCGGCGATTCGACTGCTGGGAGAAACCTTAGGTTAAATCCGGAGATTTAAAACTAAAGAACAGCCCCAGCGCACAGCCAATCATAACCAACGGCAAGACCTTTAATACTACTGCTTCCTTCCATCGGCATCACCTCCTATCTTCTAAACGATATAAGTTTCAATTGGAACATCCCTAAGCTAGCACATCCGCTTAGAAATGGGGGCAGTGCAGGGAAGAAGTCTCGTATTTCTCCCTCCCCTCATATCTATGGCTCTGCCGTGACACTTATCGCATCGTTTGTAACTCTGTTGCTGACTCAAAGCTAGTAAGAGGCAGAGCATCTAGAACCGCATGATCGGGAAGAGCCAGGTAACAATCACACCTGCTGTGATAAACAAAAGCGCCATAAGCACTCCCGTTCTCTTGACATCTGGGGCTCTGCCTTAACTTGACGCCTATGGCATCTTGCCTGCTACTCAGCAAATACCAATTCCTATTTCTTTTGAAGCATTCTGCTATATACAAGAAAGGCTTGGCAAGCATAATACCTGCCAAGCCTTTCAAGTCTTGTGAAAGTGTAGGGTCTACATCATCCACTCAGACAATGATGTCTAGCTTAGAGCGCATTACCGCGAGGTAAGACTTCTTCAGGGAATACAAAATGTTCATGTGGTTGGTCTTGAGGCGCCATCCAAGCCCGCATGCCCTCGTTGAGGAGAATATTCTTGGTGTAGAACGTCTCAAACTCAGGGTCTTCTGCTGCCCGTACCTCTT
>JAAHHN010000143.1 GCA_010672165.1 Spirulina sp. SIO3F2
CATTGACGGTGATTGTGCCACTGACGCCAAACTGAGAGCTGGCCGTAATGTCATTGTCTGGCGTGAGCTGGTCACGGAAGGCCAAACCAAAAATTCCTTGGGTCGTGAGCTTGATGCTGGGGTTGGCCCATAAACAACGTGACAATCAGCATCACAACTGCCGCGATTCCGGAGACACCAGCAGCCAAACCATCTAAGCCATCAATCCAGTTGATCGCGTTGGCCATCCCCACAAGCCACAACACAGTAATCGGTAAGCTGAACCAACCCAGCGTCTGTAAGCCATAAAAGGGGATCGTCAAGAATTCGATGCTGACGCCTAAATGCCAAGCCGCAATGGCTACCACCATTTGCATGACCAAGCGTGAAAAGGGACTCAGACTAAAGAGATCATCCGCTAAGCCAATTAAAAAAAAGCCTGAACTCCCCAGTGCTATCCCTAAAATTTCGCGTTGGATTTCCGGGCTCAGGTCTGCAAATCCTCCCAAAAACCAAACAGTTAAGAGTGCGGCAAGGGTACTGACAAAAATTGAGACTCCACCCAGGCGTACGATGGGTTGACGATGAACCTTACGTTCGTTGGGATGGTCAACATGACCGCTCTTGAGGCCAATCGTCTTGACCACAGGAGTTGACCAGAGAACAATTGTTGTTGCCACCAAAAAGGCGATTAGGGGATAAAGAAGCATCGCGCCAACAGTTTTTAGTGGAGAGATTCAGGTCAAATCTACACCAAAGCCGTCCGGCTTACTAGATTGGCATTGGTTTAGATTCACAGTTTGCTCACAATTTGTTATCGGCGCAAAAACGCTTCTTTGGGGGAAAAGCACCCATTACAACAGGGTTATGGTGTAGGGGGTTGGGACAATTTGACGGGAGATGCTCTTGAGCTCAAACTCTGACACCCAACACCCCAAACCCATTCCAGCCAGTCTTGTTCTGCACTAGACAGCGGCTGCCACCGACCCTAAGCCCAAATGGGGGTAGAGCGGGAAACGATCGCACAACGCAGCCACCCGCTGCCGACAATCAGCAGCGACCGACTCATCTTCAGGACTCAACAGGCGATCAGCAATAATATTGCCAATTTCAATGAATTCTGGTGTTCCCATGCCCCGGGTGGTCATGGCCGGTGAGCCCAAACGGAGTCCACTGGTGACAAAAGGAGATTCAGGGTCAAAAGGCACAGTGTTTTTGTTGGCGGTGATGTTAATTTCACTCATCAGGCGATCCGCCACTTTACCCGTCAGGCTGACGGAGCGAAGATCCACCAGCAGGAGATGGTTATCAGTACCATCAGAAACGAGCTTCAGACCACGATCACGCAGACCCTGAGCTAGGGCTTTTGCATTGGCAATCACCTGACCCGAGTAAGCTTTAAACTCAGGCTTGAGGGCTTCCCCAAAGGCAACGGCTTTGGCGGCAATCACATGCTCTAGGGGGCCACCTTGACTACCAGGGAAGACCGACTTGTTGAGTTTTTTACCCAAAGCATTGTCACGACAGAGAATCAAGCCTCCCCGTGGACCCCGCAGGGTTTTGTGGGTGGTGGTGGTGACCACATCACAATGGGGCAAGGGGTTAGGATGATGTCCCGTAGCAACCAAACCTGCAATATGGGCAATATCCGCCAGTAGATAAGCGCCAGCTTCATCCGCGATCGACCGGAACTTCAGAAAATCGATAACACGCGGATAGGCGGAATAGCCACAGATAATGAGTTGGGGTTTGGTCTCTAAGGCGACTTTTCGGATCTGGTCATAATCCAGTTGCTCAGTTTCGGGTGAAACACCATATTGAGCGACGTTAAACCACTTACCAGACACATTCACTGGAGAACCGTGGGTTAGATGACCCCCGTGGGACAAATCCATCCCCAAAATCGTGCCACCAGGCTTAAGCAGGGTGAGAAACACCGCAAAGTTAGCTTGAGCGCCAGAATGGGGTTGCACATTCGCCATAGCTGCCCCAAACAGTTCTTTGGCGCGATCGATCGCCAGTTGCTCTACCTCATCTACATGCTCGCAGCCGCCGTAGTAGCGTTTACGGGGCAGACCCTCAGCATACTTGTTTGTTAACACTGAGCCTTGCGCTGCCATCACCGCCGCAGAGGTAAAGTTCTCACTGGCAATGAGTTCTAGGTGAGTTTGCTGACGCTGTTGTTCTAGATCGATTAATCGTGCGATCGCTGGATCAGTTTCTGTTAAATGCTCAAAGCCACTCATCCCCAACTCCCAAGGGCATCAACCCTTTCTATGTTTACAGCAGATTAATGTTGTACAGCAGAAGCTCACCCGTTAAAACCGTTACACGTAAAAAAGCAGAGAATGTTTACGAACTAGAGAATTCAGCGAACCGACATTATCAAGCGGGCCTGGATTCAGGATATTTCTCTCCTTCGCAAGCTCAACGTCAAGCAACTTCCCAACGCAATGCTGAGCATCACAGATAAACTTCGTTCGCTTTAGGTGATCAAAGTATCTTTAGATTTATCCTCACCTAAGGGCGGCAGCGGTCGCTTCGATTGACCTTGACCACCAACACCTAATTGTGATTCCTCAACTCGGATTTGAATTTGCGGGCCAGAACTCGCCAGCCGAATAATCATTCCATCAAACACAGGAGCTTTTGTAATCCGCTTACCATCCATATATGTGCCATTTGCACCAAGATTAACCACTTCCCAATGACTCCCAGCACTAGGGCGAATCTCCACATGATGGCGTGAAACAACAGCACTGTAGAGAATGACTTCGTTATCTGTTGAGCGTCCAATCCGAATTACTACTTCCGGTTCAAACGTCCAGCTTTGCACTGGAACAGCCTGTAAAGGATGTAGCAGGGTCAAGATGATGACAGAAGTGGTTTGGTCTGCCTCAATTGTGGGGTTTAACTCTTCAGGAGCATTCGGGTTCATGAATGGATTCAAAACACTATAACAGCAGTCTTACTCCTCAAGCTCACAAACCGAAGTTTGCATCGAGAGCGATGATAGAGAGCATACCTGGTCGATACAGACTCCGAGGGAAAATCCTAGTCCAACTACACCTAACTACTATCAAGGGTAAGGGAACAACAACAAGGCTGGCAAGAGTGATATCACAGAACCTCAACATCATCAGTTCATCGTTTATTATCGCTGATTTATTGGCTTCATGCCAGGGATCTATTGCCCCTCACCCCACAGTAACAATGACAGACAAGCGATGGGACTTTCTTGCCGAGGCTAGACTCCCGAGTTTGCCGCTGTTCTGGCTAGAGGGGTCGGATTGGATTCTGCGGTTGGGCTAAGGAAAATCCATTCCCAAGACCCCAGCGCTAGAGTTGCTACTGATGAGTTCAGAGTTAGCCAATCGCCCAAAGTAAAGAAGAATATTGCAGATTGTTTTGCTCTATTTGGACGGGCTTGTCTGGACAATAGCGATCGCGCTACAGGACACCAGCATTAGCCAGTCCTAGAATCAGACCTGCACCTAGGACATGGCCGAGGCTAGTGGTTGCAAGCAATTCTGGTACACCAAAATTATTCCACAAAGCCGGTTTACTAAAGGGAAGGTCAGGTCCCTGCCCTGGGTTACGAATGGCGAATCGACCCACAACAATCGCAAAGAGGTTGCAAGCAATCATTACAATGGCCACATTAGTATTCCATTCAACGGTGGCGGGCACAGTACTCAGTAGGATAGATAGCATTAGATTTGTATTGCTCCGGTAGTGTATAAATTCGCGATTAAAGTGATCTGGATGGATTAAATCCCTAAAATTTTATAGATATCTGGCTACGTTTGGCGGTTGACGTTGGAATACTTCATGTTTGGGATGACTCAACACATTAGACAACACTGAAACGAGGGGTAAGTTTTAGCATGGCGAATTCAGCGCCGCTGCGGATTAAAATCTGTGGTATTACTCGCCTTGAGCAAGCCCAAGCAATCGCTGGGCTCGATGTTGCAGGGTGGCGGGTTTCAACGTTGGGATTTATTTGTGTGGCACAATCGCCTCGCTACATTAGCGCCGATCGCATTCAAGAGATTATCTCGAAACTGCCTGACGAAATTCAAACGATTGGCGTCTTTGCGAATGCTGAGGTGGAAGCGATCGCGGCTGTGGTTGGGCAAACAGGTTTGAGCGGTGTGCAACTCCACGGTGAAGAAACTCTCGAATTCTGCGAACAACTGCGTCAGCGTCTACCGCAGATTAAACTGATTAAAGCGTTCCGAATTCGCACCACAGCTAATTTAGACCAGGTGCGAGACTATGAGGCGGTGGTCAATACGTTGTTGTTGGATGCCTACCATCCAGATGCCTATGGGGGCACTGGACAGACTTTAGATTGGTCGAGTTTAACTCGGTTTGCACCAACGCAGCCCTGGCTCCTAGCTGGTGGTCTCAACCCTAACAACATTGCTCAGGCTCTAGCCGAAGTCAGTCCAGCAGGGATTGATCTTTCGAGTGGTGTGGAGCGATCGCCAGGAGACAAGGATTTAAGCAAGGTCAGCGCTTTGCTGCAAGCGCTTGCTGACACACCCTAAAACCCATTCACCCTTTCCGTGCCTGGATCACCTGCAAACTCCCCCCTGCATATAACCGTTGCTCAATAGTTTTAAATCCCACTGTTCGGAGCCGATCGCTCAAGTTCGTTTGCAACAACTGCCATGCCGTCTCCGTTTCAAAGAGCCACAAAAAAGTAGCTAGTCCGGGCCAAAAGGCAGGATTGGTGGGGGAATGAAAATCCACCAATGTAAACACGCCGCCCGGTTTTAGCACCCGATACACCTCTGACAAGATCTGCTCTAGCTGAGCGGGTTGCATCTCATGCAATGCCGCACTGGTATGTACCACGGCAAACTGTCCTGACTCAAACGGCATTTTCTCCGCAAACGCTTCGACATATTGGGCTTGGGGCACATTGGCTTGGGCACGGGCGATCGCATTAGGTGAGGCATCTAAGCCCGTAACGTGCTGAGATTGCTTGACTAAATACGTGGTCACTGGGCCAGCGCCACAACAGAGATCTAGTACGGAAGTTTCAGGTGCAATGGTAATGCCTTGAAGTGCCAATTGTCGAAAGCGGCTTTCACCGCCAACTGCTAGCGCCGCGATCGCTGAGATGCCGTCATAAAACCATTGGTAGCGGTAGCTGAGGGGTCGCAAAAAAGTTGCCATAATACGCTTTGATTCCGTTGAGCGGGCTGATCTCACTGTACTGTCTCACCAAATCCCCCGCTGACCCGAGATGATTTGTTACAATCAGTGGACAATATAAAAATAAACTAAAGATATTAAAGGTAATGGGTTGTACTGGAGTTCTGCTATTAAATCTGGGCGGGCCTGACACGATTGAGGATGTGGGGCCATTCCTCTATAATTTGTTCTCCGATCCAGAGATCATCCGTCTACCTGTGCCCTGGTTGCAGAAGCCGCTGGCTTGGTTTATTGCCAGCCGACGCACCGAGACCTCCCAAGAAAATTATCGTCAGATTGGGGGCGGTTCTCCCCTACGTCAGATTACCGAAGAGCAAGCTGAGGCGCTCAAAGCTCATTTAGATAGTCGAGGTCTCGATACCAAGGTTTATGTGGGAATGCGCTACTGGAACCCGTTTACCGAAGAGGCGATCGCCCAACTCAAGCAAGACAACCTCGAACGCCTGGTTATTCTGCCCTTATACCCCCAATTTTCCATTAGCACCAGTGGATCATCTTTCCGCCTCCTAGAACAAATCTGGCAAGCTGACTCAGAACTTCAGCAGCTCAACTACACCGTTATTCCCTCTTGGTATAAACATGAAGATTACCTGGGGGCGATGGCAGATTTGATCCGTAGCCAGCTTGACCAGTTTGAGAATCCCGATCAGGTTCACATCTTCTTTAGCGCCCACGGTGTCCCTCTGAGCTACGTTGAAGAAGCGGGCGATCCCTACCAGCGTGAAATTGAAGATTGCACCCGCCGGATTATGGCCACCCTTAAGCGCTCTAATGCCCACACTTTGGCTTATCAAAGTCGTGTTGGCCCCATTGAATGGCTCAAACCCTATACCGAAGATGCCCTTGAAGAATTAGGCGAACAGGGTGTTAAGTCCATGGTGGTTGTGCCCTTGAGCTTTGTCTCAGAGCATATTGAAACCCTGCAAGAAATTGACATTGAATATCGGGAAGTGGCAGAAAAAGCCGGAATTGAAGAGTTCCGCCGCGTACCTGCCCTCAATACCCATCCGCAATTTATTCAATCCCTCTCCTACCTGGTCACAGAAGCGCTGGCTAAACCCCAAGTCGAATTTGAAGAAGTGACCCGGATGGATAAGCAGGTCAAGATTTATCCTCCCGAACGCTGGGAATGGGGTTTAACTGTGGCGGCAGAGGTTTGGAATGGCCGCTTGGCAATGTTGGGTTTCTTTGCCCTGTTAGTGGAGTTGCTGAGTGGAAATGGCCCCTTGCATTTTGTGGGGTTATTGTAAGGGCAGTTTGACGGGGATTGGCCGCGAGCGCTGCTGATATCCGTCCCGTCTGCATTGATAATGGAGAGTATTCCGTAATCTAAATCACTAATCAATGACTTTTACTGTATCCCCCGAAACGTTATCTAAAATTAATTCTACCCATCGTCAATCTGTCCCCGCCCTAGATGTTCCGGTTCGTCTGTTGCTTGGCCCTGGCCCATCCAATGCAGATCCTGCTGTGGTAGCCGCCATGAATCGCCAGCCGATCGGTCATCTTGACCCAGCTTATACGGCGCTGATGGATGAGGTTCAAAATCTTTTGCGCTATGTGTGGCAAACCCAAAACAAACTCACCTTACCGATGAGTGGCACGGGGTCAGCGGCGATGGAAGCGACGATCGCCAATGTCGTTGAACCAGGTGATGTAGTGCTGGTGGGCGTTAAAGGCTACTTTGGTCATCGCTTAGTGGATATGGCGGGGCGCTATGGTGCGGATGTGCGATCGATTCACCATGCTTGGGGTGAAGTCTTCACCTTGCCAGAGCTACGGGCTGCCCTCGAAGAACATCGCCCTCAAGTTTTAGCGTTGGTTCATGCTGAAACCTCAACCGGCGCAAGGCAACCTCTGGAAGGCGTTGGGGATTTATGTCGAGAGTTTGACTGTCTGTTAATCGCCGATACCGTCACCAGCTTAGGCGGCGAGCCCATTTTCCTGGATGACTGGAAGGTGGATCTCGCCTATAGTTGCAGCCAAAAAGGGCTGAGTTGCCCTCCAGGAAGTTCTCCCTTCACAATTGGCGAACGAGGTTTGGCTAAGATGGATAAACGTCAGACTAAAGTTGCCAATTGGTATTTGGATGTTTCAATGTTGCGCAATTATTGGGGCAGCGGCCGAGTTTACCATCATACCGCACCTGTAAATATGACCTATGCCATCCGAGAAGCCTTACGCTTAGTGAGTGAAGAGGGCCTAGAAACCTCTTGGCAACGGCATCGGACGAATGCGGAGAAACTCTGGGCAGGTTTACAAGATCTGGGACTAAGTTGCCATGTGCCCCACGAAAATCGATTGACCACCTTAACGACAGTGAAAGTCCCCGATGGCATCGATGCCAAGGCAGTCACCAAAGCATTGCTAACAGAGCACAATATTGAGATTGGCAATGGCCTGGGTGAGCTGGGCGGTAAGGTCTGGCGAATTGGTCTGATGGGGGCCAATAGCAAACCCGAAAATGTCGATCGCGTTCTGGAAGCTCTGGGTCAAGTGTTAGCGAAAATGAAAGGTTAATTCTCACCTTATCGCCAGAGAAAATTCAAGATTATTGGTGTGGGCGTGGTCTCCACGCCCAGCGTTCGTCGAGGAGGCAGCTCTAGGATTGTTTGCTCGTTCCCTGACTCTGCCAGGTGACAGGTCGAGGGGCTCTGCCTCGCTGCATCGAATCACTCTGAAGTTTGCCGTGACCTATCGGCAGCAGAGCCGCACATGATGCATATCACGGCAGAGCTATGACACGAGGTTTAGGGGAAAAGTTTCAAAAAAACAGATACGCCATTCGCTGAGCATAGCTTTACCCAAACCGATAACCAAACCCCCGCACCGTAATTAAATATTCCGGCTTACTGGGATCAGCTTCGAGTTTCTCGCGCAGCCAACGAATATGCACATCCACAGTTTTGGTATCGCCGATAAAATCCATTCCCCACACCTGCTCGATCAATTGCTCCCGCGACCAAACTCGACGGGGAGCATTCATAAAGAGCTCCAGCAAGCGGAATTCTTTGGGTGACAGACTCACCTCCTCTCCTCGTACTGTTACCCGACATTCATCGACAAAAAGTGCCACTTCTCCCACCTGCAACATTGAGCTAGGCAGAGCTGCTGTGAAGTTTTGCCGACGCAATAGAGCACGACAGCGGGCGATCAACTCTCGCATACTAAAGGGCTTGGTGAGGTAATCATCCGCCCCGACTTCCAAACCCAAAACGCGATCGGTTTCACTGGCCTTCGCACTCAAAATTAAAATCGGGATAGTGTTGCCATTGTGACGCAACAAGCGACATAAATCTAACCCGTTTAAATGGGGCAACATGATGTCAAGAATAATCAAGTCAAAGGCTTTACCGCCAGGTTTACTGGCTTCATCAAGCAGTTCAAATGCCGCCCGACCATCGATGGCTACAACCACATCATGACCTTGCTCCTGCAACGCCAAACAGACCATCTCTCGAATGAGAGTTTCGTCCTCAACTACCAGGACACGGGGCGTGGTAGTGAGTTCGGACATGGAGAAGCTCTTGGGTGTGTCGAGCGATAGCATAGGAAGGTTAGAATTTTGTATTACTAGGCACAGATATACAATGAAAAAGCCAGAGCGACTGTAAAGATTCTGTTGCGTTTATGAGTGAGGGCGAGTGCGCTGCAATTCTCTTTAGCGACGCACAGCTCGGAACATACCAAAATGACATAAACCAACGCCAAACGCAAATCGCATCAGCAAGATTGTGGGCACTTCGCGCACTGATTTGAGAAAGCCCGCAACACCAAACTGGAGCCAGCCTTGGGGGCGAATGATGCCCTGCCAGATCGTATCTAGCCAGGAAGGGAGAGTCGGAACTGTCCAATCGCCTGTTGTAACTGGCTCTACTGTTAAGTTGGTGGCTTCGAGTTGTTCAGCAAAGCTCTCAATGCTGGCAAAGGCAGGATGAGACCACTGATCCAAAAGCTGTTGCATCACGGGTTTTTCCCAGATGTTAAGGGGAACTTGGCGATCGTCTCGCTGGTTCCAATCCGCGACAACCAAGATGCCACCGGGCTTCAGCACCCGGAGCAATTCTTTTGCAAACACTGCTTTATCCGGCATATGCGGCCCGGCTTCCACTGACCAAACCACATCAAAGCTGGCATCCGGAAACGAAAGATTCATCGCATCATCCACCTGAAACGTTGCGCTCAAGTCTTTGGGGGTTAGCTCTTGAGCACGTTTAACCTGTCCCGGGCTAATCGTAATCCCTGTCACGTCAAAGTGATAATCTCGGGCGAGAATACGGCTGCTCCCCCCAATGCCACAACCCACATCTAGGACAGTTGTGCCGGCAGCTAGCTGGTCAAGTTTGCCCCAGTGCACCATCTCATGGACGAAATCGGCTTTTGCTTGCAGAAAATTCTTAGATTGAGGGGGTGAACCATAGTGACCGAGGTGGATATGCTCCCCCCAGTAATATTCCAATATGCCGTCTTCGGTCCACTGATCATAGGATGTGGCGACGGTTTGGGCTGATTCATAACGGCGGGCGGTGATGAAGTAGGAGAGCAGCGCGATCGCGCCCAGGCTCAACATTACGCTCACCGTACCAATAGCAATATTCATGCAAAACCAACCTGAGAATTTCAGGTTAAGCAAAGGATCAAACTAACATTGAACCCGTTCACAAGTCACGGTTGCACAAGCCATTGCTCATGCTCACTCTCGGCTTTGCCAGTTGTGGTTTACGGGCTGCAATCTAGGTTTGTAAACTATTGTAAACCAGAAGCGAGATCGGTTCAGCGTCGAATCGGTTGGAGCGATTGCTCGATGTAATGTAGGCGCTTTACAATACGGGGGCTTTGTCTTTTTGCTCCGCATATGCCCCAATACCAAGCCCAAATCTACATCACCTTGCGACCTTCAGTACTTGATCCGGCTGGGGTTGCGGTGGAATCCGGACTCCATTCCCTGGGCTTTGACTCGGCTGCGAGCGTACGGATTGGTAAATATATTGAGCTGGCCCTTGAGGCGGAGACGGAAGATGCGGCGTGTGAACAGCTCGATCAAATGTGCGATCGCCTCTTGGCTAACACGGTCATAGAAAATTACCGATTTAAGCTCAAGGAACTGGTTATGGCGGAGTAGGACATGATGAAATTTGGCATTTTAGTTTTTCCTGGCTCCAACTGCGATCGCGATATAGCCTATGTCACCCGCGATGTGCTGGGGCAACCAACCCAGATGATTTGGCATCAGGCGACCGATTTGGGGGATGTGGATGTGGTGGTCGTGCCCGGTGGCTTTAGCTATGGGGATTATTTGCGCTGTGGGGCGATCGCACAATTCTCACCGATCATGCAGGCGGTACTTGACCATGCCAAAGCGGGCAAAAAAGTTCTCGGGGTATGCAATGGTTTCCAAGTGCTTACCGAAGTGGGCTTGTTACCAGGAGCACTGATTCGCAATCGGGATTTACATTTTGTTTGCGATCGCATTCCCCTCAAGATTGAACGGACAGATGTGGATTGGACTCAAGGATATGGCGATCGTGCTTTGATTACCTTGCCGATCGCCCACGGTGAAGGCCGCTATTACGCTGATGCCCAAACCCTCCAGTCTCTTGAAGGTAATGGTCAAATCCTCTTCCGCTACGCCAGCTCCAACGGCGCAGTAGATGAAGAGCATAACCCCAACGGTTCGCTACACAACATCGCAGGCATTATGAATGCGGCGGGGAATGTATTGGGGATGATGCCCCATCCAGAACGGGCAGCCGATGCGGTTCTGGGTAATACTGATGGTTTGGAGCTGTTCAAGAGTCTTTTAACCAAAAGTTATGCTAAGGCGGATCGCTAGCCATGTGTCGCTACGGTGAATCAACATACAAAGAGCCTTTTGCGTGTTTTTCGTGTCGAAAAGTGTTCAATCAGCCTAGTACTCTGTCAAGAATTAAATTGTGGGTAAAGACGCTTCAAGCGAATCCGTGCATCTGCGGTAGTAAATTGCCAATCCACAGATTTCTGTAACCGATTCCGTTCTTGATACCAGGCCGTCGTTTCTGCTTGGAGTACATCGAGTTCGGGGATTCTGCGGTCTAAGCACTGCCGCGTCAATACAGACAATTCACTCTCAGCAATATTGAGCCAACTGCCATGTTTGGGCGTGTGATGTATTTCCAATCGTTCAACGAGTTGCTGAGCGTGGGGGGGCTCGAAGGCTTGATAGAGGGAGGCGACTTTGTGCGTGTTCAACTGGTCACAGACGAGAATGAGCCGAGGAAAATCTCGGAAATCCTCCTCCAGTAAAAGCTGTATTTCTCTAGCCCAATCTACGGCGGTGCGACGCTCTCGCACGGCAACTCGTCGCCAACCAGCTAGCGGTTCGGTGAACAGGAATATGCTAGCCGTGCCATTTCGCTCGTATTCATAGTCGAACGCTTCGACCTGTCCTGGTTTTGCTGGAAGCGGTCTGCGAGTTTCTTTAAGGAGTGGGTTGTTCATCCATGCAAATTAAGGGGACTTGGGGCTGGTAGGGACGCTGATAGAGTTCCAAGATGTCTTCCATGTGAGCCACGAACTCGGCACTTTGATGGGGTGGAATCACATATTGGCGCCGCAAATGCGGCTTCAGTTCGTTTTTTTGAGCACTTGCCGCACGGTTTCATGGGAGATATGCGGCACAATCTCTAGTTCGACTGCTTTGTCTGCTAGTAATCTCAATGTCCAGCGGGCATGTCCTGCTGGCGGTTCCCCACATCGCAGAGCGATTATTTTTGCTTCGGCTTCGCCATCACACAATTTGGCACTTGAAGGAGCCTCTCTCCTTTTCCTCTCCAGAGCTGCTTCTATTCCCTGCTCCACTAGCCTTTGTCTCACATTGGCGACTGTATTGCTGTGACAGTGCAATGCTGTTGCGGCGGCTTCATCACTCCACCCTGCTCCGTTCTCATCCACTTGCAACAATATGTTGGCATGTTTGATTTTGTAGGCGGCAGCACGACCTATTGATACCAGTTCTTTCAACTGCTCTTGTTCTTCTTTACTCAACCGGACGATATATCTTTTGGGCATCTTCTTCTCTCGGATGACTCTCTGCTATCCAAACTACCCATAAACTTTGCTTTGACGCAACACTAGATGATTCGTCGAATTTACCCAGACCACGCGTTAAGCTACGAAAGCAACCATCTTTAAAATGCACGTTCGACAGACAGTTTAGGTAGCGATCGCCTCCTGCCCCCACCAGCAACAAAACGTTATGCTCTGTCCCCGAGGTTTTCGCTAACCTGAAAACCATCAATTCCGCTCCCGACTTACGGGTTAACGTGCTTGTGCTCAAACGTCTCCCCTTCCCCAAATTCCGGTCTACATTCTGGCGCTGGCTGGGCTTGGTCTATGCCACCCTGTTGATTATTCAATTCATCATCTTGCCCGTCTTTAGTCAGCAGCCCGTCAAAATCCGGGTGATGATGCAAGCTCTCGAAGCCGCCCAATGGGAACCGATAGAAGCTGCCTTTGAAGCCGATAACCCTGATATCGACCTCGAAATCATCAAAGCCCCCAACGCCACAAACCTTGTCGAAGATCTTTACACCTCAGCGTTTCTGCTGGGCGACTCCCCCTACGATCTGGTGTATTTGGATATTGTTTGGGTTCCCAAATTCGCGGCAGCGGGCTGGCTACAGGATCTCAGTGACTTTGTGGATGAAGCCGAGATTAATCAATTCCTCAAAGGCGATATCGAAGGCGGACGCTACCAAGACGGTCTCTATCGCTGGCCCTTCCGCTCCGATGGCGGGATGCTTTACTACCGAACGGATTTGCTCGAAAAAGCCGGACTCCAACCGCCTGAGACGTTTGCTGAATTGCTCGAAGCCTCTCAAACCCTTCAGGATCAGGGTCTAGCAGAATGGGGCTACGTTTGGCAGGGCAAGCAATATGAAGGTTTGGCAGCCATGTTTGTGGAAATTTTGGCGGGGCACGGCGCGTACTGGGTGAATCCGGAAACCTTGGAAGTGGGACTCGACAGTGATGAAGCGATCGCGGCACTGGAATTCCTTAAAGAGACCGTTGCCCAAGGCATTTCCCCCGCAGGTGTGACCACCTACGCCGAAGAAGAAACTCGACGTCTCTTCCAGTCGGGCAACACCGCCTTTTTACGGAACTGGCCCTATGTGTTTGCCCTGGCGGAAGACTCGGATATTGCAGGTAACTATGCGATTAAACCGATGGTGCATGCGCCGGGGGCTGACAGTGGCGCTTGTCAGGGCGGTTGGGGCTTGGGCATCGCCAAAAGCACGAAACACCCTGAGGAAGCCTGGCGAGTGCTGGAGTTTATCAGCAGTGAAGCCAATCAGCGGGAGTTTGTGTTGGCCACAGGCTACGTGCCGAGCCGCATTTCGCTGTTTACGGATGAGGCGATCGTGGCAAAGTATCCCCATTATCCAGAATTGCTCAAGGCGATCGAAAATGCCGCCCTACGCCCCCCGATTGCGCAATATGCCCAAGCTTCAGATATTCTGCAACGCTATCTCAGTGCGGCACTAACCAACAAGCTTACGCCCAGCCAAGCGCTGAAAACCGCTGCTCGGGAAACCCGTAGTTTACTGGCCCGCTAGACCAAGGCAACCACGGAACCAGAGTTCGGGATAAGCAAATCCTTGAAGCATCTGTGAGGTCAAAAATACTGTCTCCAGTATTGCAGGAGTCTGAGGGGGCAATCTCCCCCTCAGCGGGAGGTGTCGGGGGGCTGGCCCCCTGACAACCGGGTTCAACAATAAGATTGCTGTTTTTCAAAGGCGCTACTGATGTGCTCTAACCGAAGTGAGATTGTATCTAACTCATTGATCTGTGGGACAACTCACCTCTGGCACCGGATCATAACCCCCCGGATGCAAGGGGTGACAGCGACTAATCCGCTTAAGTGCCAGCCAAGCTCCCCGCCACGGGCCAAACCGTTCAACCGCTTGGAGGGCATATTGGGAGCAGGTGGGGTTGTAGCGGCAGGTGGGCGGAAAGAGAGGTGAGATGCAGAGGCGATAAAACCGGATAAATAGAATCAGCAGACGTTTCATGGGGAAAGCTGGATAGTCTGAGCAGCTTACTTCAGGGTATCAGGATCAATCCCCAGTTCCCGAAGTTTGGCAGCCATCGCAGTTTGTTGCTGGCGCTGTTGGTTGAGCTGAGCGATCGCGTCTTCCTTCGCTTGTCTCTCTTGTTCTGCTTGCTGACGCTCCTGCTCTGCCCGCTGACGCTCTTGCTCCTTTTCTTGGCGCTCTCGCTCCTCTGGCAACAGCACCAGCTGACCCTTCGGATCGTAAAATCGCAACCAATAGGCCTGTTCCTGGAGGCGCTTACCCTGCCAAGTCCCTAACCATAGCCCCAGCGAATCACACCACAGCCAGCCCTGGTTATTGGGTTGCAGCGGTGCAAAACGGTGGCCGGGTTGCAGCTCCCAGCCTTGCAAAGATGCAGGGTCAAACGGATCGTACACAAAATAATGCTTCGTCCGAAAAACTTGCTCGTAGAGTGTCTTCTTGGCGTTGAGATCAATTTGGGCGGTCGAAGGAGACATTAATTCCACAATGACATCTGGATAACGTCCGCCTTCTTCCCAAAGCACCCAGCCTTGGCGCTCTTTCGTGCCGTCCACATCCAACACCACAAAAAAATCAGGGCCACGAAAATCCCGACTTTTGATTTGCTTCAAACTGTAGTAAACAAACATATTGCCGCCTGCAAAAAAATCAGTGCGGGGAGTAAAGGCTTCGTAGATGGATGCGATCAACAAATTCATCGCAATCCGGTGACGGTTGCTTTCCAAGGGGACTCCATCATCGAAAACAAGATCAGTGGGCGGCAAGGTGGGCGTCCAGACTTCTTCAGGAGGGGGGGTAGGGACAATTTGCGTGGTCATGGGCCTCGCCACAGTTATTTTGTTCTTGTTATTCTAGCGCAGTCATCTCCATCGCGACGGGCAGTAGATCCCGGTCAGGACAGTCGAGATCGCCCTGACACGATTCGGCAAGGAAACTTTTTTCTTCTAATGTCAACCGAACCGAACGACCAATCAAGTCTGTTTGGTCACAAATCTCGAACGAGCCCAACTCTGTGAACGGATTGCCACTACTATCAACCAGTTCTAGATAGCAGGCACGATCGCCCGCCGAGAGACTCTGTAGCGTTCCCGCCACTGTGACTACACTGTCACTCGCTGTCGGGGGTGGTGCCGATTGCTTGGATTGGCTATTGTGAACGGCATTAACCCGTTCATCCACTATCACTTTGCCTTGGGGATCGCGGACTTCCAAACGATAGTCGCCGCCCACCACTTGCTGCATCATATAGAGATGGCCACCATTCTCCCAGGTATAGGAGCCGTTCTCATAGCTGGAGGCGATGGGAATTTCGAGGCATTGCCCTTTGGTGTCGCAGCCTTTGTAGCCTGCATCGATCCCAAAGCCAGTGATCGTGACCGTAAAGTTCTCACCCACAAATACCGAATCACCTGTGGTGGTGCTAGCGGTTGGATTGGCTGGGGCATTGGCTGGAGCGGCTTGCGGTGCGGGTGTCGCTGGGGCAGCCGGAGCTGACGCTGCGGTCGGAGCGGATGTTGATGCTGTGGTCGGGGCAGGCGCTGATTCTGGTGCAGGTGGGGATGCCGGGGCTGTGGTGGTTTCTTCTGGTGCTGAACCTCCACCGCAACTCGCTAGACCGAAAGTGCCAATGAGTAGGGCCGCGATTGCCCAATGATATCCCCTACCCTCATTTAACCGACCCCAATGCTGATTCATAGCAAGCCCCTACGATGCTGAGAATGACCCAATTATAGGCAGGCTGGCAGAGTCGCATAACGTATATGACAGTTGGTGAAGTTGGTTACAGTGATGGACAGAAAACACTGTGTTGATGATGCGATCGCCCCTCAACCAGTCGATACAATGAAGGTTGCGAATTTTTGTCCTGGATGGATCTTGCGTCATGAGTACCGACTTTTTTGCCCACCTCAACCCCGCCCAGCGTCAAGCCGTGGAGCATTATTGCGGGCCGCTGCTGGTGGTGGCGGGGGCGGGTTCGGGCAAGACGCGAGCGTTGACCTATCGCATCTTTAACCTGATCAATCACCACAAAGTTGAGCCTGATCACATCCTGGCGGTTACGTTTACCAACAAAGCCGCCCGGGAGATGAAAGAACGGATTGAGCGGCTATTTGCCCAACGGCTGGCGATCGAGAAATTTCAGAAGCCTCTGAATTCTCTCACGCCAGAAGAACAGACCCGGTTGCGATCGCAGATTTACAAAACCGTAATCAAACCCCTCTGGATCGGCACATTTCACAGTCTCTGTGCCCGCATTTTGCGCTTTGATATCAACAAGTACCAAGATGAGCGGGGACGCACGTGGCAACGCAACTTTACGATCTTTGATGATGCTGATGTGCAAAGCATGGTGAAGAGCATCGTCACCAAACAGCTCAATCTTGACCCCAAAAAATTCGACCCCCGCAAGATTCGCTACACGATTAGTAATGCTAAAAACCTGGGACTTTCGCCTGAAGCCTATTATCGAGAAAATCCCAACTATGCAGGACGGACAATTTCCGAAGTTTATGATATTTATCAATCTCAACTGGCTGCGAATAATGGACTCGATTTTGACGATTTGATCTTGATTCCAGTGCGCTTATTTGAGCAAAATGAATCAGTTTTAGGCTATTGGCATAAGCAATTTCATCACATTTTAGTGGATGAATATCAAGACACTAACCGGATTCAATATGACTTTGTGCGATTGCTGACGACGAATGCGGAAACGAATCGGGAGCAGTGGGACTGGCGCGATCGCTCCATCTTTGTCGTTGGCGATGCGGATCAATCTATTTATTCTTTCCGCATGGCAGATTTCCGTATTTTGCTGGGCTTCCAAGAAGATTTCGGCGATGGCTTAACGGATGCTCAGACCCAAACAATGGTCAAGCTCGAAGCCAACTATCGCTCCCGAGAAAATATTCTGCAAGCCGCGAATGAGCTGATTGATCAAAACACCCAACGCATTGATAAAGTGCTGCGAGCAACACGGGGCGGGGGTGAGCCAATCCTGGTGCAGAAAGTAGATAATGAGCAGCAAGAAGCTCAGTTTGTGCGTCAGAATATTTTGGCTTTGGAAGATATGCACCCAGAACTGGGATGGGGCAGTTTTGCGATTTTGTATCGCACCAATGCCCAATCCCGTGTGCTCGAAGATGCGCTGCGGGGCAAAATTCCTTACATCATTGTCGGGGGCTTAAAGTTTTTCGATCGTAAGGAAATTAAAGATACCTTGGCTTATCTACGAGCGGTGGCCAATCCAGCAGATACGGTGAGTTTGTTACGGGTGATTAATACGCCTCGGCGTGGCATTGGTAAAACCACGGTGGAAAACCTCAACACCGCTTCTCAAGAATTGGGCATTCCTCTTTGGGAAATTATTAGCGATGAAACCTCGGTGGCAACACTTGCAGGTCGTGCCGCGAAACGAGTAACGGAATTTGCCAATCTGATCAAAACCTATCAAGAGAGAATGACCGCCGAGATGCCTGCGGCAGAAATGGTGACGGGTCTGCTCAAAGACTCAGGCTATGTGCAAGATTTGCAAAATCAGGGCACAGAGGAGGCGGATAGTCGGATTGAAAACCTGAATGAGCTGTATAACGCGGTGGTGCAATTCCAGGAAGAAAATGAAACCGATCGCTTGGAAGATTTTCTTGCCAATGCAGCGTTGGCCTCCGATCTGGATAATCTCCCCGATGAGCAGGAGGCAGTTTCGCTGATGACGCTCCATTCGGCCAAAGGGTTAGAGTTCCCGGTGGTGTTTATGGTGGGCATGGAGCAGGGCTTGTTCCCCAGTTCACGATCGCTCAATGATCCGGCCAGCGTAGAGGAGGAGCGACGTCTCTGTTATGTGGGCATTACCCGCGCTCAAGAGCAGCTCTTTTTGAGTCATGCCCGGACACGGCGGCTCTGGGGCAATTCTGAGGGTTGTGTGCCATCTCAGTTCTTGAATGAGTTGCCGGAGGAATTGGTTGTGCGGGAGGGCGAATATAGCCGTCGTCCCCGCCATGCACCCCCAGTGGAGCGGGCAGAACCAACCCCGAAGGAGCTAACAGATTGGCGGGTGGGCGATCGCGTTCTTCATAGCCAATATGGTGAAGGGGAGATTACCCATGTGTTTGGCACCAAGAAGAAGGTGCATTTGGGGATTCGGTTTGTGGACTTGGAGGGGCCAAAGATTGTCGATGCCAAAATCGCGCCGCTGACGAAGTTAGACGAGGCAGGAGTTTAGCGAAAGGAAAGATAGTGCATTAATCTCCATCATTCTATCCATCTCAGCCCACCCAATTCTCCTGAAGCCGATCATCGGGATGCACTCTGACTGTATTTCTCCAGACCCATACTCCCTGAGCCTAAACTGCAAACTGTTAGCTGCGAACTGTACAACCATGTCCTCCTTTCTCGGTCATAGCCTTACCGCCTGGACGATCGCGCCCTTGCCCAATTCCCGCAGCCGCTGGCTGTGGCTCGGTTGGCTCACGGTCGTTGCCCTTGCGCCAGACTGTGACTATGTTATTCCCTGGTTCCATCCCAGCGCCAACGAAGGATTGCGGATTACCCATGCATTGCTGAGTTGCCAGATTCTGCCCGTCCTCACAATTTTGTGGCTCTGGTGGCGAGGGGTTCGGGCCTGATTGACTGACAAAACTTGTTTGAGAAGAAATTGAAAGGCAGATGCAGAAAGGGATACAGAGAATTCAGAAGAGGGAGCCAGTCCTCTAGAATTGAGTTACCACAACAAAACCCTGGAGAACTG
>JAAHHN010000144.1 GCA_010672165.1 Spirulina sp. SIO3F2
TGGGTGACGCATACTCGACCCACCCTGGTCTGGCATCGCCAAACCTCCCCTCCCCAGTAGGGCTGTTATATGTTTACCAGAGAAAATTCTAGAGCTGCTGTAGGGGCTCGGTTTCCGTGCCCCCACGTAACCGTTAACACCATCCTGCCCATGAATGTAGGTGGATGGCAGGGCAGCGAAACGCAGCTCCTGCCTGAGAATCTCTGGGTTTTCTTTTTTCTTTCAGGAACATAAAACAGCCCTGCCTCCCAAGAAGGTATTTCTGAATCTTCTCTATCGCATCCGCCCAAATCGCTTAAAGTTCATACTCCTGAACAATAAATGCGGCAGATTTGGCGTGATCAATAAAATTGCTCTCATCTTCGAGGAGTGCGGCACTTAACTTCTGGCCAGCGGGTGAACTCATGGCTTCGATAAGATCGGCTTCAGAGTCGAACCAGACTTCGGCGACACCGTCATATTCTGGCATCATACCTCTGGAAGTCTGGAGTCCTTCGTTCAAAGGGGTATCGATCGTGTGGGATTGCACATATTTTTTCGCTCTCATGGCCGCTGCATTGGCCATAAAGAAGGGGCCATGTTGATGACGCCAGTAATCTTGGAATTGTTGACGGGTCATGTCTGGATGTCGGGTGATGCACATCACAAATTTGATCATGGTTGTTTGCTCCTCTGGGCAAGGGAATGTTCAGTATCGTCCCCTTTTATGTAGACATTTTGCATTCAAGTGTAATCGTATCGGCGTAATCCCCGTCACCATATGTGTTTATTTGATCTGCGATCGCCAATCGGGAGGGTCAAAAGCCCGCTTTTTCGTAGGCGCGGAGCGCCCGTTGATTGCGGTGCGAAGGACGAACGATAAACTTTTCCACTGCAAAGTCAGTGTGAAGGTGGCGCATCAACGCAACCATGGCATCGGTTCCGTAGCCGTGACCGCAGCAGTCCTGCGATCGCAGCCAGATGTCCAATTCCGCGATCGCGCGATCGGTTCCCAGTCCATCGTCATTGATATGCTCAACGCTTCGCCCTCAGCTAATCACTTGTGGATTGGGTGAGGGAATCGGGCACGGTGCGTTTAGCAAAAGCAACCAAAAGCAACAGTCCAACGATCATCTCAACGGCAAGTGCAGCCAACACATTTTCTGATGGTAGACCGTCAGCGGCGATACCAATTACTCGGCCCACTGGGAACGCGAGAAAAATGATTAAGGCGATCGCAATCGAGATTTTAGAAATGGATTTCACGAAAAGACCTGCCATCACGATCGCTCCCAAGACTGCGAGATTAGCTCCCGGTCCACGCAGCTCACTGAGTAAGGTGGGATTATTATCGAGAGCGAAACCGTAACTGGCGTAAAACGCATGGGGCGCAAGCGTGATCAACGAGCCAATCGCAAACGCAGTAAAACCGGCAAGTCCAAGCATGACTTTCTGAAATTTAGACATCAACATTGCTTTTCCTCCTGATCAAAATAATTGAGTAATCGGTCTAAGCGGCAATAGTCCAGCAGCCGGTTTGAGCTGCCTTCGAGGCGAACTCGGTAAAGTCTCTAGGGGAGCGATTGAGCACCCGTTCAATACCGTTAGCGCGTCGCGCATTTCGACCATCAAAGGTCTCTTTGGCGATACTCGTTACGATGTCTGCATACTGACGGTCTGTGGCATGTTCCAACGCTTCATGAAATGCCTCGAAGGTGATGGGGAGATATTCGATGGGACGACCGAGCGTCTCGGTGAGAATCTTGGCAACCTCGGCGAACGTGATGACCTGTGGCCCGGTAATTTCGTAAATTTGCCCCTCATATCCGGTTGCCGTGAGAACTTTCGCGGCCACCTCGGCGAAGTCATCCAAATCAACAATTGGCTCTCCGATATCACCACCTGGCATTGGAATAACACCCTCCATGACGGGCGCATAAAGTGATCCCTCAGAAAAGTTTTGCGCAAACCAAGCAGACCGCAGAATAGTTGCTGGCACCCCAGAATTTAAAATCACTTCTTCCCCAAGCTGGGCGTAGTGTTCCCCACGACCTGTAATCATGACCAGCCGACCCACTCCGGCAGATTTGGCAGTCTCTGCAAAGGCAGAAAGTGTGTCTAATGCTCCAGGGAAAGCAAAATCAGGATAAAAGCAAATATATACAGCCTGCACTCCAGCTAAAGCCGATTCCCATGTGGTTGCATTTTGCCAATCGAACGGTTTCTCAGCATGACGAGAAGCACGGCGGACAGTGTGACCGGCATGCTCAAGCAATTTGCTGATTCGCGAACCGGTCTTCCCGGTGGCTCCGGTGACGAGAATTGGCTGTGACTTCATTGTTGTGCTCCTACCAATTGAGTGGATGATCAAATAGTAGGAATTTGCTTAGAGAAGATATTGGCCAGCCATGCCAAGTTTTTGGCATCTCATGCCAATGGGGGGCATCAGGCGTCAGACTTGATGTAGAGAGCGCCTGAAGCCGGTGGGCGTTTGACCATGCCATCGTTTAAAAGCGCGAGTGAACGTGCTTTGCTCGGCATACCCAGTCAGAAACGCAATTTCTACAAGGCTGTATTCGTTCTTTTTCAGCAAGCGAACGGCAAGATCACGACGAGTTTCATCGATCAGTTTCTGGTAAACCAAGCCTTCATCAGCAAGACGGCGTTGCAAGGTTCGACTACTCATACCCAACTGCTGGGCTATCTTTGAGATCGATGGAACGCCCTCGCTCAACGCTTGAGTAATTTGTTTGGCTATACGCTGAGCAATACGGCTTTCATCGGCCAGTTCAGTGAGTTCACTATCGAGATGCGTGTCGAAAAAAGCTGAAATAGCTTGATCGCCCAGACGATTTCCCGAAAACAGCATGTCATTGGCAATCTCAAGACCGTCCCGGTCTGACCCGAAATACACGGGGCATTGAAAATAATGCTCGTGCAACGAAGGATCTGGGGGAGATGGGTGAGAAAAATGCACCGCTTCTGGCGCAAAGAGATGAAGACTGACTTCTCTACATAGTGATGTTGCCGCAGCAACAGCAAGTTCATTAGTCAGCAATAAACCCAAACGGCTGTTCGCATCCTTCTTGACTGCCATAAATGTCGATTGCTGTCCTTGGACTATGGTGTAGTTAGCAATGCTGGTCACTACCTTGCCATAGCGTTCAACACGCTGGAATGACCCTGAGAGGTCTCTCGCGGTTTTAAATGCCAACCCAAATGCGCCATAGTCATCGCATTGCATGGTTGAACCGACCCGAATCGCAATGGTATAGCCCTTTTCAAATTTGTCTGCCACATATTCCAGCAAACCAAAAAAGGCTGTATCGGTGAGCATATTCTTATGAGTTGATTCGCCAGACAGTTCAAGTCCAGCGACTCGCAACAATTCAGCATAGTGAGCTTCCCTGTCATCAAGACCTTCTGTGGCGATGTCTGCTACTCGAACGGCGAAATAAGTTGCGATGTAACCCATGTGTTTAGTACAGCGTTTAGCATTGAAGGGGTATAGGCAACGAGGGGTGGGGATTTATGGTCGCTCTCTTTGGGCATGATTTTGCTTGTGGAAAACACGCATAGCGGGTTAGCCGTCCAGTGCAGCGATTTGTTATTTATAATATGACCCTACTCATAAGTTATAGATTTGTTGTATACCTATGCATTAGATCACACGTGCAGGATAACTATCCTTAGCGAGGTGTTGTCAAGCATGTGCGGATCTAGTTCAGATATCGAAGGACGAACAATGAACTTTTCCACTGCAAAGGTGGCGCATCAACGCAACTATTGCATCAGTTCTGTAGCCGTGACTATAGCAGTCCTGCGATCGCGCATTCCAGCCCGTCGTAATTAGAGGTTGTGACCATCAAAGCAATGCAGTGCATAATCACCGCAGAACTCATCTTGTTGGCCCCTCCCCATTCTCTTCAATCATGAAATCCACAATCACTGGGTAGTGGTCAGAGGATACACTCTCTCCGATCTTCCGATCAACAACCACAATATCTTCCGAGTGCAAACAGTGGTCGATCGGTATCCGCAGGAGGGGATTGTAGCTCGGCCATGTTGGTTGAACGCCGTACCCCTTGGCGCTGTCGTGGAGACCAGTTTGGGCGAGTAGACGGCGGAAATGATAGCTCCACGGGGTCACATTGAGATCGCCGAGCAGAAGAGTTGGAAGGAGCGACCGAACGTAGTCCGGGAGCTTCTCCAGTTGATCGTTTCTCCACCGAGAGTATTCTGGCCCGAATGGCGGAGGAGGATGTGTTGCGATCACACTTAGGTTTGTCTGTTCGGTACGAGCCGTCGCGAGGATGGACGGAACTCCAGCATCGCCGATATACAACACCTCCGCGCCAGCAAGCGGCAACTTGCTGAAGAGTCCAATCCCGAAGTTATCCTCTCTGGGTTGTGCCAGTGAATGGGGATACGAGTTTGTCAACCAAGCCAAGTCGGATATCCAGACTGAATTAATCTCCTCCAGAACCAGGATGTCGGGGTCAGCGTCAGAAACCACCGATCTGAGGCGGCTCGCATCACCGAGTCGCGTGTTGACATTCACGAGCATCGCCCGCAATATGGGCGATGATTCCGTTGGCTTGTGTGGTTGGCCAAAATACAGCGGCAGCACGATCGCCAGGTTCACCAATGCGAGGATGAGAAACACAGTCGCTGTCCTGCGACGGCGTCTGACAAGTAGAAGAACGCCAAGAACCAGCAGGCCAAGCAAGTACTGAACCCGGAAATGAGAGAACAGATCCAGAAACCACGAGAAGCACCCAAGGAAGCCGAAGACCGTTCCGACAGATGCGAGCACACCTCCAGCCATGAATAGTCCCCATGGCTTGACACTCAGACTGAAGAAGCTTGGTGATTTCTTTGTCATCTTTTTGGGCCAACTATGGAATTAGACCGCACATGCTTGGTAACATCCTAACTGAGGGAAGTTATCCTGCATGTGCGGTCTAGCTCCGATGTTGTAGCCGTTATCATGCAACTGCCAATCCCCCGAGCTAGAGACTTTTACCGCAGTTAGAACAATGGAAACATCGCAGCAGCCCACACTCCTCGACTACGTGCGTCGGACCGCTAGCTGTAGCAAGGTGGGTGGGAGTTCGAGGTTGTTCATGCTTCATCTACTTCTTGATCAATTACTCCTCTGCTAACGCCCTCTACATCATCAGCGATCGCACTTTTAAAATTGCTTCCTACAATTAGGTTAGAGGTTCTGACCGTGAATTATGACAGCGCAAGCAGTGATAAACTCTCATCCTCATAAAATGATTCAATCGCTTCAAAATTCCGGCGTAGTACATGTTCAACCTGTGACGTTGAACAGTTTCCCAGACGAAGCCAAATCACCTTAGGTGGATTGCCAAGGGCCAGGCTCAGGTCATGCATATCAGCATCTTTCGAGACAATCATCAAATCATTGTCTTTGGCATAATCCCAGACGATTGGATCGATTGTTGCCTGCATCCTCACATCTCGGACGTGAAGCGAGTTTGGGAAAAGATCACTGAGTCGGTTCGGCAACTTGGGTGACAAGTTCTCATCAAACAGTAATTTCATACAGACAATGGAGCTGTCATCAATCGCCGTTCACGGTCGGCTGCATAAGCAATACAGGCTTTTAAATCTTCTCGTGTTAGATTAGGAAAATCGTCAAGTATTTCTGCTTCAGTCATCTCGGAGGCTAGGTACTCAAGCACTTCATAAACCGTAATTCGCAAGCCACGGACGCAGGGCTTACCACCACGTTTCTGGGGTTCAACTGTAATAATATCTCGGTAGTTCATGGATGCTCACAGTCTTGATCGGTAGTGTTATACGGAAATTTTCAGTATCATCCCTATTTTATGCAGACATTTTGCGTTCGAGTGTAATCGTATCGGCGTAATCCCCTTCACCATAGGTGCTTATTTGATCTGCGATCGCCAATTGAGAGGGTCGAAAACCCACTTTTTCGTAGGCGCGGATCGCCCGTTGATTGCGGCGCGACGGACGAACAATAAACGTTTCCACCCTAAAGTCAGCGTGAAGGTGGCGCATCAATGCAACCATGGCATCGGTTCCGTAGCCGTGACCGCAGCAGTCTTGCGATCGCAGCCAAATGTCCAATTCCGCGATCGCGCGATCGGTATCCAGTCCATCGTAGTTGATGTGCCCAACTGCTTCGCCATTAACCTCTGGTGGGGTAGTAAGAGTTGCAGTGGAGAACGCCCCTTACTGGTCTGACGCTATCCAATCTACGGAGCTGTGACAACTGAGTTTAACTGGGCATACCAGACTTTGCGGGATAACCCAAACAAGACCTATTCCCAATCAGC
This sequence comes from Spirulina sp. SIO3F2, assembly GCA_010672165.1. GTDB lineage: Bacteria > Cyanobacteriota > Cyanobacteriia > Cyanobacteriales > Spirulinaceae > SIO3F2. The sequence continues at coordinate 6,309 of JAAHHN010000144.1, forward strand.
ACCAGTAATGAGCTTACATTGGATGTAACTCAAAATGAACGCTACCAGTTCCATGAAACTTCCCTTGACAAAACAAAAGAACTATCATATGTTTGAACTATCTTATTGGAATAGAAGATGATTGAAGTAAAAACTGTTGGTAGGTACAAGGTACGTTCCCTACATTTCTATGAAAATGCAAGTATGTATAGAAATGGTGCATTAGTTACTGAAGGCTCTGGACTGAATACTCAGCCAAACTACGTACCTAGAGATAAGCCAATAGTTCTGTTTAAAACAACGCATCCAGATTGGATACTCTTAGTATGCGGAGAAAACCTAGATCAATTTCTAGGGATATTAATAACAGCCAAGACATTAGAAACAGAAATCACCTTGACTGTAATAGAAACAGGTGGAAGCTGGGTTGGAAAATGCACTGGAATAGTAATGCACTGAAGCTATCTGGTTGACAAAATGTTTCCTGCAATGAGCAAAGAAATTGCCGACTACTAACGTTTATGCTGCTTCTTCATAACTAGTTTGATGAAAATACACCTTGCTCTGTTCAATCATGCACTGATTTTTCTCAGAATCAGAAGAACGTCAGAATAAAAAATGTACATTTAGGAGATTTTGATGTCTTTTATTACTAACTATATAGCACCATTTATCAATGCTTTACGTGATAAGTCAACAGAGCTGTTTGCAAAAAAGAACCCCTATCTTTATGCCAATGTAACAAAGATTAAAAATGCGGTAAAACAGCAGAAACTTTTACTGATTACTGTCAATCGAATTAAGCAAGATGCGAACGTCACATTAGGAAGAATTTATGCAAATAATAATCGAATTGGTTCGACTCTCGAACTTCCTTGGAAAGACGATTTGCCAGATGCAAGCCGCATAAAAGCAAGGAAGTATTCTGCCTTTACAAGAGATATTAGATTCAAATTTTGGAAAGGTTGGAGGCTTCAACTTGTCGGAACTGAACCTCGAGAAAATATTCAAGTACATCCAGTGGCGATGTTCTCAGACAGTGTCGATATCTCTAACACTCGTGGTTGCATAGTCGTCGGCGATAAGATATCAGCCAGTGGAAATAGTTTAGACGGAAATGGTAGCATAGTAATGGAAAAAATCAAAGAATTATTTGGACAATTAAAAGAAAAGCACATACTTGTAGAAATTATCGAACGTTTCCCAAAAATGAAAGCCTCAATGAATTGTGTGGCTGCTGACGGTCGCTGGCCAGACAATTCATTTGAACCTTATATTGTAAGAATTGTATTAAGAAATATTCCTCCAAATACAATAGTGAAAACGAGATGGAAAGCTGATAATTCAAGCATTCAACCTGTGGATGATTCGCGTAAGTTTTCGTACAGCGGCACTATTTCACTTAGTGTTCCGGGCTCTGGTGAACAAGTGCAAGATCGCGTCACTGTACAAGCTGGTAATCAGGTAATCCTAAACCAAAATATTTTTGATTTCTAATTAAAAATTGCTTATCTTTACTAGAGGTTAGTGTAAACTCTAGCCGTAGGGTGGGCAAATATTGAAAATTTATACTTTGATTTTAAGTTCGCAAATTTTGCCCACCTTACGATTAGCAGACCATTACCGAGTATACTGACCGAGTTCAGCAAATAGTAACCGTCCCTAGCGAGAGTAGTGGGAGCAAGGAAAAGAAGGGTCAGGAATCAGAGAAGGAGCAAGAGAACCAGAGCGAACTGCAAGAAAAGCCTGAGAGAGCCAATCGAGAGCAGGCCGACCCTGAGCCTGAAGAGAAGCAGTGACCGTCAACATGGCAGCAACGAAACGACTACCCTGCTGAGATTGAGAGCCAAAACTGGTACGTCGCCAAATAACAGCAGGACGCAAAGCCCTCTCAGCAGCATTATTGGTCGGTTCAACCCCAGAAGTGTAAACGAAAGTCCACAAGGCAGGTTCAACCTTGAGCAACTGACGACAAGTTCGCACAGTCTTAGCCAAAGGGGTTTTCTCCTGAGGAGAAATCGGCAAAGCCGCAGCCTCCTCAAGTATCTGTTTGAAGCTAGCTCGCAACGACTCAACCGCCTCAAGAAAAAGTTCACGGGATAAAGACCCCTCTCGCAAACGATACCACCAGCGAAATAGACGACGTTGACGCGCCAGCAGAGCGGAACCAATCTCGTGAGCAACTCCTGTGCGTTCAGCGATAGCTGTCAAATCGCGCTTGAGATGTGCCCAACACAGTTGCCGCTGCTCCAGAGGTATCCAGCTATAGGCACTGTAGCGGTCTGAGATAACGATGCCGCTGTAGTCCTCTCCCATAAGGTCTTGGGCGGTCTGCTGTGAACGGTTCAAGGTCACCTCGAAAAAGCTCACCAGGGGGCTGAGTAACACCCACAGCCAACCTTGACGACTGTGGGGATTGCTCCCATCTCGATTCCCTTGGCTGAAGCTGGTTTCGTCACTGTTGATGATGGGCTGTGATTGCACATAGTCTTTGGCTGCGGCTACTGGGTCGCTGATGGCTTTGAGGAGTTCTGCTCGCAAACGACCCACTGACCCACGGGAGATTTCGATGTTGAATACCTCGCTCATCATTCGGCACACTTGCCGATAGCTCTGGCGATAGGGTGGACTGCTCAGTAGCCCGATGGTTGCGCTCAGTCGCTCTCCGTATCCTAGGCTCGATACTCCCTTTGGTAGTTCTGCTTTTGTTGCTTCTCCACAATTAGAGCACTTGAGTTGGTGCAGACGATATTGATGATTTTGGCTTCTATTGACGGCAGTTCTTTTACCTGATGCCTCTGGGGGGATTTGTCGCTTCCTTCTAACCCTCCTCCGCAGTTTTGACAGACTTCGGGTTTCACTTCGTGGATTTCGGCGCACCCTTCACTCTCTCTGAGTTTTCTGGCTTCTCGGGGCTTTCCTTCTTTGCCTGTTTTCTTTCTTTTTGACGATTTTCCCTTTTTCTTGATGCTTTGACCAAATCCCTGGCTTGATGGGGGTTTCGATGAGTTCCTCGGATTCTTTTTGAGCTTTTCTTCGATGTGCAATAGTTGTTCGCTCAGGCTTTTCACTAACGTCTGGATGCTGACTGGGGTCGCTTCCCAGTCGGCTTTGGCGATTTTGATTCCTGCTATCTCTATCTCTTTGCTCATTCCCACACCTTACCCCGTTTTCCTGGGACGGTTACAGCAAATCTTGCTACCTTAACACCCAAACCCGCTTCAACATCAACGTAAACCCTGGCAAAACCTGCTCTCCCGATAACTGGTTTGGATTCTCCAACACCTCGACTTCTTGGCTTAGGAGCTGGCTAGCAAACGCCCATAGTAGAGTAGGCCAATCTGCCGCTCCAAGACGCAGGTGATCTCGCTTTGTGCTGCGGCTTCTTGACTGTACCACAGACGGGCTTCTAAATTATCAACACGCAAAAGCAGGCGGTAATGAGTCCAGCTCAATTCGTGGCGCAGTGCGTCACAATAAAGTTCTAACGCTGAGTTAACGCTAGACTTTCTGCAAACATCGAGTTGATCGCTCCCATAAGCAGCGCCAGTTCTTCGAGAGTGTAATATTGTAAGATGCTTGGTAAATGTTGATTGATTGAGCTTACCAAACTCCCACAGTTTGCCATTAGAAACAATGCCAAACACTGTTGATTGCTCTGGGGTTGAATTGAGCTTTTGTGCCGTGATTAACTCCACCAAACATTGTCCCCAACCCGCTTCAAAATCATCTTTTTTGGCTTCTACTAAAATCAAATAAGGTGGTTCCAAGATAATTTTTCCTTTGGGCGATCGCTGGGTGACCATGTAGTCAGAAATACCACACAGTTTATCGTTGTAGGTGAGGGGTTGGTGACTCCAAAATTGCAGGACTTCTCTGTATTGGAGCCAAATCTCTCGCAGAATCGGGGAAATGATATTTTCACAGATCGCGTATTCTGAGTTAAAAACAACACCAGATTCTAGACTTGCCTTGAGCCGAGATTCAAAAAAGGGGTCGATCTCAAACTGAGTTTCCTGAATAAAGTTTGCTTCTCGATAGATGGTGTCAAACTCAAGTAAAACTGAAGCAATATCTTTATCGGTATTAAATGGCATGGAGTATAGCTCAGTACAGGAAAAAAGTTATAAATTATAAATTGAGTTTCGCTGTCATTAGATATTGTTGGGGAGCTTAGACAGGCATCTTCTGCCTCACATCGCTATCTCATTCCCATTTTAGCCAATTTATTTCTTGGCTTTTTCTTGGCTGAACCACTGGAAATACAACGAAACCTGCCATTCCTTCAACGGCAACAATACATCGGTCAGCGGATTCACTGTCACGATACATATTCCGCACATCCCGTACTGCTAACGCCACAACCCCAATAACCCTCATCAATATTACTGGCGAAGAGTCAGTATATTGCTCATAAGTTCAATATGCTGTGTTTATTTTGAATAGCGCTTGTCTTTGCCTGAACCAAGTAGTGTAAGATCGGTGAGAATGAAAATCATTCTCATTTTCTTATCCGTATGTCATCCTCACCAACTTCCGCTCCAACCCTCCAACCCGTAGCCGATATTGCTGCACCGGAAAACAGAACCGGCGCAGGGAGTGAAACGCCTTACCCCCCTGTACAGCGCCCCCGTCGTCTGCGTCGTACTGATGCCCTGCGGCGAATGGTACGCGAAACCGTGCTGACGGTGGATGACCTGATTTATCCCCTGTTTGTGATGGACGGCGAAGGACAACAGCAAGAAGTACCTTCGATGCCCGGTTGTTTTCGCTATTCTTTGGATTTGTTATTAGCTGAAGTGAAAACGGCATCTGATCTCGGGATTGGAGCGATCGCTCTCTTCCCCCTGATTCCCCCGCACCAAAAAGACAACGCCGGCACCGAAAGCTATAACCCCGAGGGTCTGATTCCCCGTGCGATCCGCGCCATCAAGCAAGCCGTTCCCCAAATGCTGGTGATCACGGATGTGGCTCTCGACCCCTACAGTAGCGCAGGGCATGATGGCATTGTCAAAGCTGGGCAGATTCTCAATGATGAAACTGTTGCGGTGCTGGTCAAGCAAGCGCTGATGCACGCGGAAGCTGGGGCTGACATAGTAGCGCCATCGGACATGATGGATGGGCGCGTGGGCGCGATTCGCCAAGCACTGGATGCGGCAGGCTGGATCAATGTGGGCATTCTCGCCTATTCCGCTAAATATGCCTCGGCTTACTATGGGCCATTTCGGGATGCGCTGGATTCCGCGCCTCAATTTGGTGATAAGAAGACCTATCAAATGGATGCGGCCAACGCCAGAGAAGCCATCAAGGAAGTGGAGTTAGACATTGCCGAAGGCGCAGACATGGTGATGGTGAAACCTGCCTTGGCCTATCTGGATGTGATTGGTCGTATTAAACAGCACACAAATCTTCCCGTTGCCGCTTACAACGTCAGTGGGGAATACGCCATGATCAAAGCCGCAGCACAGCAGGGCTGGATTGACGAACAAAAGGTGATGCTCGAAACCCTGACTAGCATGAAGCGGGCCGGTGCTGATGTGATTTTGACCTATTTCGCCAAAGCGGTTGCCCTTGCGTTGCAAGCTTAAGCAACCACAGAACGAGCCAATTTTATGGTGATCGTTTTTCTGAAACTCCAAGAATGAACATCTAGCCAACGTGATGCATTGTATATCGAGACCCGAGATCCCCCCTTCCCCCCTTATTAAGGGCAGGGACTATTTATTTAAAAAAGAAAAATGTCTTCGTCCATCACGCTGGCATCATCCCCCCGGCTACGCCGACCCCCTTCGTAAGGGAGTAAAGACCTGTGCAAAACGCTAAAAATCATACCTTGTTTGTATTCCAGCCGTTTACGGCGTCCCCCCCCTTTCCTAATCCTGTAGGGGTTTCAAATCGCTCCCTTGATTTTGCTAGGGTTCAGCGGTTCAGCCCTCAAAAGTGCGTTCGCAAGATCCTTGCTGTGAGGGGGGTCTACAAAACCCCTACAAGGTTAGCCCCCTTTCCAAGGGGGGCAGGGGGGATTGAAGGGGAAGGGGTTGAATGGAAGAAATTGCTTTTTCTCTCCTCAATGAATAGTTCCTGCTTATCCAAGGGGGTCGGCGTAGCCGGGGGGATCTCGCAAGCTTCTGTGCAAATGCTTAAATCCTGTCTATTTTCAGAGCAGCGCAATTCCCAGATTCCCCTTGTGAAACCATGACTCAAATTCTGGATGCCTTGCCCACCGATCATCCCGACAAAATTCTCTGCCACTATCGTAATCCGACCGTTCAACTCCAAATTATTCGGATCACCAATATTCCCCATTGGTATTTTGAACGTGTTGTTTTTGCAAGTGACGTGGTTATTTTTGAGGCGGTTGCCAGAGCCATTCTAGAAATTCATGGCAGTGATGGCATAACGACTGTATTGACTGATCACATTCCCTGTGAAACACTACAGCTCTAAACCTTGATTGATTTCTTTATTGTGGAGTCCATAAAATGAAAACTTCAGCCTCAACATCATCAGAGTTAACCCTTAAGCTGGGAATGCCTGTGACCATTATCACGGGATTTTTGGGTAGTGGTAAAACGACATTGTTGAATCACATTCTGAATAACAATAAAGACTTGAAAGTTGCGGTCTTGGTGAACGAATTTGGTGACATCAATATTGACAGTCAGCTCTTAGTTTCGGTCGATCAAGATATGGTCGAACTCAGCAACGGCTGTATTTGTTGCACCATCAATGAAGATTTAGTTGATGCGGTGTATCGGGTTCTCGAACGGGGTGAGAAAGTGGATTATATGGTTATAGAAACGACCGGGCTTGCTGATCCCCTGCCGATTATCCTGACCTTTCTCGGCACTGCACTCCGTGATCTTACCCGTCTCGATTCCATTATTACGATGGTCGATGCGGAAACCTTTACCCCTGAGCATTTTGATAGCGAGGCGGCACTCCAACAAATTACCTATGCTGACGTCACGATTCTGAATAAAACCGATCTAGCGGCGTCTGAGCAAGTTAAGCAACTGGAAAGCTATATTGGTACCCTCAAAACCGGCGCGAGAATTCTCCATAGCCAACAGGGTCAAGTGCCTTTACCATTGATTCTGGATGTGGGATACAACAATCCCGAAGCCTACGCTGATCTGGTACAGGAGGAAATCGAATTAACGCAGCATGATCATGAGCATGGGCATCATCACCATCATGAGCACGACCACCACCATCACCATGATCATGAACATCACCATCATCATTCCTCCCATCTAGAAAATGATGGCTTTGTCTCAGTGGCCTTTGAAAGCGATCGCCCCTTTTCTGTGCAAAAGTTTGAGCATTTACTACAGGAAAAATTGCCCAAAAGTGTGTTTCGGGCCAAAGGAATCCTCTGGTTTCAAGAAAGTAATCTCCGTAACATTTTTCAGCTCAGTGGCCCTCGGTTTGATATCAAGGGCGAAGAATGGCATACCCCCCCTCGGAGCCAACTCATTTTTATCGGGCGGCATCTCGATGTTGATGCGCTGCGGCAGGATCTGACTGATTGCCTTGTCTGATGTTTACCCGGCCTTCAGCACGTCTTTTGGGTGTTGACGGGAGAGGGGTTCACGACGATCACTCAATCCAAAAGCAAAATATTGTTAATTTTTGTTAAAATTTATAATTAAGTAATACAACCTAAGTTATGACCTTATCCATTTCACCCAAAACGATCCGACAGCAATCCATCCGTACCGAACCTCAACCTCCCGTCTCAGAGGCAGAAATGCAGCAAGCCGTACGCACCTTGCTTCTTGGTTTAGGCGAAGACCCCGATCGGGAAGGTCTGCGGGACACCCCGAAACGAGTAGTTAAAGCGCTAAAGTTTTTAACGTCTGGCTACAACCAATCCTTGGATGAATTGCTCAATGGTGCGGTATTCCACGAAAATACTAATGAAATGGTATTGGTGCGCGACATTGACTTGTTTAGCTCTTGTGAACACCATATCCTGCCCATTTTAGGTCGGGCCCATGTTGCTTATATTCCTAATGGCAAAGTGATTGGTCTATCCAAAGTTGCCCGCATTTGTGAGATGTATGCCCGTCGTCTTCAGGTTCAAGAGCGCTTGACGCAACAAATTGCGGATGCGTTGCAAGGGCTATTGAAGCCGCAGGGGGTTGCGGTAGTGGTGGAGGCGAGCCATATGTGCATGGTGATGCGCGGGGTGCAAAAGCCAGGGTCTTGGACAGTTACGAGTTCTATGCAAGGGGTGTTTGCGGAGGATTCCCGCACCCGCCAGGAGTTTATGGATTTGATCCGTCACCAACCTTCTTTCCGTTAAAACCCTAGTACCGCGAGGCGGAGTTCAGAGTTCAGAGTTCAGAGTTCAGAGTTCAGAGTTCAAAGTGCTTATACAACAGGCATTCTGTGAATTTTGAATGGATGGCTTATTTCTGCCATTCTGTACTAGTGCAGCGTCAAGCTGAAAACTGTGAGTTGTTCGTTTCCACATCACTTACTCGGCAATAGTGCTATCGATAGACAACACACAAAATTAGAGCTGACAGAACACTAAGGCAGTGTTAAGCCTTAATTGTAGGTTGGTGTTGAGTTGTAGGCGTAGCCCGTGCAACGCACGTTAGCAAAGCCCAACCTACAGTTGCTCTATCATCAAGTTTGTCAGAAGCTTACGAGACCGATTAAAGCAGTACAGGAAGTTCAAGAACATCAAATCAAAACTCAAAAGAAAAAATCAAAGAGACATGTGAAGATGGCGTCAAGAAGTAAATAAAGAGAGAAGAACACCTTTCAAGACAGGGGCAGTTCATTTTTTCGGATTGGGAATCAAACCCTCTCCATCCAATCTAAACACACTTGCATATCCCGCCGCATTTGCTCTGGGCTGGCCTGGTGTCGACGCCCATGACCGGGCAAAATCCATTCAAAATCATAAACTGCCAACTTGTACATAGATTCTTTTAAACGAGGCCAGGAATACCAGCAGAAATTTCGGAACGCCGCCAAATGGTTCAATCGGGCTGACCAAGAGAGGTGATCGCCCGTAAATAGAACTCGGTTTTGCCAGAGCAGCACCGTATGACCCTCCGTATGACCAGGCACAGGCAAGATAATGCTGTGGGGCAAAACGTCTTCAATTGGAGCTGTGCCTGTGAGCTGAATTTCTACAGCCTGGGTGTTAGCAGTGATGTCGTCTTGGTGCAAGAGGCGATCGCAGCCAAAATGGGCCTGGAATTTGGCATGGTCGGCCACATCATCCCGATGGGTGAGATACAACCAGCGCATCCCCCCTAAGGCTTCAAGGCGTTTGACTAACGGCGGGGTAAAGCGAGGGGAATCTACCAGGATATTGCCCTCGGGCTGAGTAATCAGATAGCTGGCCGCACCGAACGAAGACTCGGCATGGTAGCCGCAGTGATAGATCTGCTCGGTGATGGGAATGGGAAAGCTTTGCTGGGCGGCTTTGATGTCTTGGGGTTTTTCCACTGTCCCGATAGACGCAGTGGGACAAGCCAAGAGGGCTTGGAGCGCGGCCTGACGCTCGGCGGTGGAGTTAGGCTGGTGATAAACCGCCGACTGTTCATCCATACGGCTAAATACGGTGGGACTCATCCACCGACAAGTATCACAATCGATGCAGGAGCTATCCACATAAAAGTCGCCTGAGACGTTTTGCGATCGCCGAGCTTGGATGTTAGCCATAGTTTCCCCCTTGTTTGAGTTCGGTCACGATCGCCTTAAGCCTCAACCACTATCAGCATTACCTTAGAGCAGCAGGCGATCCGTTTTTTGATATTCTGAGAGCTACAACTGCTGTACTCTCCATTATGCCCTCATCTTCCTTCTCGCCTGACCGCGATCCCTCAATTCCAGATAGCGTTACGCTGCTGGATGAGGCTGGGCGTTCTTTAGATTGCTCAGTTGAGCATAGCTTCCGGCAAAATGGGGTGAATTACCTGCTCCTGCTGCCGATTAACGCGCCCGTCACCATCATTGCTTGGGATAGTGATGAGGAGGATGCTGACGCCACTTGGATTGAAGAGAGTGAGGCGATCGAAGCGGTGTTTGCCAATGCGAAAGCGGTATTGGCTGAGCAGAATTTGACCTTGAATTATGCAGCATATACGCTGACGGTTTCAGGAGCATTGCCGGAAGTTGATGAAGAGAATCTCTTAACCCTAGAGATTGAAACGGAAGGGGATGGCATTGAGTCAGAGCAATTTCAGTTTTTGACCCATTTTTATCATCAGGGACAGGAGTACGAAATCTATACGCCCCTTGATCCGTTGTTGCTTTTCGCCCGCCAGCTTCCGAATCAACGAATTGAGTTGCTCTCTGTGGAGGAAGTGCAACTGCTTCAACCCTATCTCCGTGATGTCTTAATTCAGGAGTTGGAGCAAGAGGATGAATCTGCCTCCCCATGACCACCATTGAACTTGATAGTCTGGACTTTGCCTTTGCTCTGGCTTTGATGGGGGCAGCGATCGCCCTCTCGATTTGGCAGCGGTTAGGGTTAACCCGAGATATTGGGCTGGCTACCGTGCGAGCCACGATTCAGCTCTTAGCTGCGGGGATGATTTTAGATGCGGTATTTGCGGTGAATCAGCCTTGGATTGTGCTGGGCATTGTGGCGATTATGTTGGCGATCGCAGCGGTGGCTGCCCGGAACCGCATTGCTCCCAAACGTCGTCAATTCTTGCCCGTTGTGGCGATCGCCCTTTTTGCCAGTGTTCTGCTCACGATGAGCTATTGCATTGTGGTGATTGTCCAACCCCCCGTCTGGTACGACCCCCAATATTTGATTCCGCTGGCAGGGATGGTACTCGGCAATGCCATGAATGCAGCAACGATCGCGGGGGAACGCCTGGTGAGTACTCTGCGCCGCAGCGCCATTGAAATCCAAACCCACCTGAGCTTGGGCGCAATGCCCCAGCAAGCGATCGCCCAATATCGACGGGAGGCTATGCGGGCAGGTTTACTCCCTCTCCTCAACCGTATGATGGTGGTGGGTTTAGTGACTCTCCCCGGCATGTTTACAGGACAAGTGCTCGGAGGGAATAATCCCCTCAATGCCGCCTCCTATCAACTCCTGATTTTGTTTATGATTGCCTTTGCTGAAGGTATTGCAGTAGTGTTTGTTACCCAAGGTATTGCCCAACAAGCCTTTAATCGTCAGGCTCAGTTCATTGAGTTTTGAGCACAGTGCTTCTTCTTCAGTTAGGTTGGCGTGCTCGTAACTCCCATGCATAGAATCCTCTTGAGAATTCAGCTAGCTCTCTTGTCGGAGTTTTTGGAGCTGTTCGGGGGTGAGTTGGGTCGTTTTAAGAATGATGTCATCACTCACCCCTTCCTTGAGTAGAGCCAGCGCAACAGCCTGAATGCCAAGATCAATCCCTGTTTCTCGACCAATTTCAATGCCTTCAGCAATACCCTCTTCACGTCCTTCATACCGAGCTGTATCCATCGAATTTTTGAGATCGCGGTAATATTTCAAGCTGTTCTCATAGGAACGCAGTTCCTCACGGTTGATGTATTTGGCGGGGGGTTGAGAAGCGGGGGACATGATGGGTGCGGTTGACAGGGGCGGCCTGCCTACAATATGGCATGGTTTGAGGGGGGAGCGATCGCCCCTTCTGCCTTCCTCACGCATCCTTTATCCTTTTATAAAGTCAATCTAAAGCCCACGAGGCTCGGAAAAAGACTGCATACAATAGGAGAAAACCGCAAAATTAATCCCTCCTATGAGTTCTACCGCTGCACTTTACACGGATGCGCAAATCTCCGCCTGGTTGCGGGGCTTACTCACGATCGCCTGGGCAGATGGGCAATTTGACCCAGAAGAACAGGAACTAATGACGCGGCTCACGCAAGATGAGCTGGCTCCCCAAACAGACTTGGGTGATTTGGAGACGATCGCCCCCGCTGAACTCGCGGCCGAACTGGGGGATGATCCGGAAACCCGCGAAACGTTTTTGCGCACAGCGGTAATGATGGCGCTCGCCAACGGCGTCTATTCCGTAGAAGAAGCGGAGGTGATTAACAGTTTCCTGGCAGCGCTGAACCTAGAGATTGAGGCCCTGAAGTCTCTAGAGCAAACCCTCTACGATCCACAACAACATGATTTGCAAGCTGATGATGCCTTTGTCGCGGCAGCGAATAAATCGAATCTGGCGGGTTTGCCCAAGCCACCAGAACCAGGAGCAGATGCGCTTAAACCCGTGCGGGAATGGCTTGATGGGATGGAGGTACAAGACCCCCGAGTGGCTCGGTTTGTCTGCAAAATGATTCCTTCCCAATGTCCCTTTGAGCGGAATATCACCCTCTTTGGCCAAAAAGTGGTGCATATTCCGCCCATGTGCAAGCTTAATCCCCTGTATGAGCAACTGGTGGGTTTACGGTTCCGGGCACTATCTTATTTAGCTGACGATCGCGGTGAAGATGTCTCGCAATATATTTAAAGCCAGTTTGAAGTTTCTCCGAGCGCTTTGAGATTTGCGGTGACTTGTAGGCAGCAGAGCTGTAAACAATGCGAGCCATGGCAGAGCCGTAACACGAGGGAAAAGGGTTGGGTGAGAGTAACGCAAGATTCATCTTCAAAATATGTCTGACTTTCTTGAGTCTTCAGTTAGAGCCATTGCACCAGAGAGAGTGCTCGCAATGTTGGCTTGAACCGTTGTTGAGTATGATCGATAAACATCGCATCACCTCCGAGTTGCCCTTATGGTTACAACGCCCCTGCCCACCCA
>JAAHHN010000145.1 GCA_010672165.1 Spirulina sp. SIO3F2
TGGGCTGTATTAAGTTCTGACTTTTTCCTCAACGCTGAAAATCCTCGTGTCGGCGGTTCGATTCCGCCTCCCGGCACTCCTAAAACCCTTAACCCGTGAGAGTTGTAGCGATTTACTCTCACGGGTTGGTTTTTGCGTTTTGAAGATGATTGACGACGAAATGCATTAGAGAACTGACTGAATACTCTGGAAATAAAGTTTCACTACATTCGCCTTTGGTGCGACTTGCTAAAGCTGGTAAGCATAAATGAGTGTGTCGCAGAACTTAATTTACGCTGTACTGAAGCATACGTGCTAACAAACGAATACCATCAGAATTTTTCATCTTTTCCTAGATCGGGGCCCAACCTTCAGATGCAGTTATTAAAGATTCATCAAGTGCTGGGTGAAACTGGGTCGTTAGTGCTATGTGTCCGCTATCCCAATAAATACCGGTTGCTGCAATCTCACATAGTGGATCACCACTTTGAGTATGTGTTGAATCTAAAATTTCAACACCAATTGGTTCAGTTATTAGACTCTGCACGTCGAGTGCCGAAGCCGCTTCAACGCTGTAAGCTGTGATTATATGGCGAATTTGCTGATAAGCCCAACAGACAAATCGCATTGATTCTTCGTTGCCATGAAGTGCCTGAATGTGCAGATTATTTTTGTACTGGAGGGCGGCAACATCAATAATGGCATCAAAACGTTTTGCGACTACACAATATGCTTCAGTGATTTCAATCGGACTATGAGGAAGATCCGTATCCCGGTAGGGGGATAACCGTGTATTGGAATGGCTAATTTCTTCATTCTCAGCAACGGTAAACGATACTGGAGTACGCTCACGTTGGTGGTAGTCCGTGGTAGGGGTTGGTCGGATAGCCAACAGGTTATCCCTGAGGATAGCTCTGCACCGCCCGCCAGAAAAAATACACCGCTAGAACAATCAACAACAACCGGAAACAGAGGCTTACCAAGCGATCGGGCAACTTCGGTAAAAACCGGGTACTCACCTGCGCTCCCACCAAACCCCCAGACCCCAGAATCAAACCCGCGATCGCCACCACATTCCCCTGTTGGGCATGGCCGATACAAGCCGAAATTGAAGTCAATACGATTACGCCCAAGCTGGTGCGAATCGCGGTCTTAATGGGTTCTTGGAGCAACAGCATCTGAAGCGGCACCATAATCACCCCGCCGCCAACCCCAAACAAACCTGCCAGCAAACCCGCCATAGCCCCTGTTCCTAACTGTGCAGGTCGTTCACCTCCCTTACCTAGACGATTTTGTGGCTTCCCACAGGGTAGGGAGGTAGGAGGAAGCGAATTCCCCTCCTTACTAAGGGGGGCAGGAGGGATTGTACTCTGATCGATTGAAACAGCAGGTTTCTCCAACTGAACCAACTGCTGCTTCAGACGTACCAGAAAAATCGTCACAACCAGCAGCAAACCAAAGCCTGCTTCCTTAACAAAGTCTGGCAACTGGCCTACAAGATAGGCTCCGATTTGGGCTGTGGCGATCGCAGGCAATGCCAACATCAGCACTGCTCGAGGTCGCAAAAAACCCATACGCCAATTTTGTAGCGTCCCAGACAGGGCAGTAATCACGATCGCTAAACTGCTCGTAGCAACAGACTGGTTATAGCTATAGCCCACGGCCACCAAAAGCGGCACCATCACTGTGCCACCACCAATACCCAGCAAACCTGAGAGCAGTCCAGCTCCCAAACCCCCCAAAATCAAAATTCCGATTGCATCCATCTTGATCAAAAACTATAAGATATTAGTTGATATGTAAGAATAGTTCTAATAAAGTGATTACTCTCTCTAACAAATTTGTGCTTTAAGGTACAAATTGTAATTTTTTCCCGTATCTTGCCTGAAGTTTAGGGAATGTATCTCAAGGAGAGTCGAGAGTCGTCCGATATGCTCAAAGCACAGGGTTTCTATCGTAATTGAGGAGTTGTCATCTTCATATGCAATGCAATCAACCACCTCACCCTAACCCGAACCCATGGCTGACATTATTGAATTTCAATCGCTTGCTGCTCAACGTCTTCCTGAGCAGCCGCGATTCCCCCATCCCCCCAACGAACTCGAACGTTTGGCGACATTGCTTGAATATAAAGTGCTCGACTCTTTGCCCGAGCAGCAATATGATGACCTGACTGCGATTGCCGCTCACATTTGTGATGCGCCCATTGCACTGGTGAGTTTACTCGATGGCGATCGTCAATGGTTCAAATCCCATCATGGCATTGATGCAACGGAAACCCCCCGTGAACATGCCTTCTGCGCCCATGCAATTATGCAGCCGGAAAACGTGATGGTGGTTCCCAATGCAGCGGTGGATCAACGCTTTCAGGAGAACCCCCTCGTGGTTAGCCATCCCAATATTCGCTTTTATGCGGGTACACCGTTAGTTAATCCTGAGGGAATGGCGCTGGGAACCCTTTGTGTTATTGATCGTGTTCCCCGGGAATTCCCCCCAGAACAAGCTGCTGCGCTCCAAGCCCTCGGTCGCCAGGTGGTTGCCCAGCTTGAGCTACGTCGTCAAGCCCAGCAACTCCAGCAGGACAAACAAGACCTCAAAACGGCGCTACAACAGCTCAGAACCACCCAAACCAGTCTGATTCAATCGGAAAAAATGTCTGCTCTAGGGGAGCTTGTGGCCGGTGTGGCGCATGAATTTAATAATCCTTTGACCTTTATTCAAGGGAACCTAGACCATTGCCAGGACTATACTCAGGAGCTGTTAGCGTTAATCGAGCTCTATCAAATGTCTGCCCCAGAAAAAGCGATCGCTGACCGTATTGCTGAGATTGACCTTGATTATATTCAACAGGATCTACCGGAGTTATTTGCGTCAATGCAAAACGGTGTTGATCGGGTTCAAACTATTGTGCAAGCCTTGCGCACGTTCTCGCATCATGATGAGTCCGGCATCAAAGCAGCGAACATTCATGATGACTTGGATACCATCTGCACGCTCTTAGATAACCGTTTGCAGGCGACTGAGCTCCGTCCAGAGATCACGCTTGTTAAACAATACGGTAAACTTCCCGGCATTTCTTGTGTCCCGAGTCAACTCAACCAAGTTTGGATGCAACTCCTGGGTAATGCGATTGATGCACTGGGCCAAGGTGTTGGGTCTGCACATCCTGCGGGAACCGCACCTCAGATTACCCTTACAACACAGTCTTTAAGTGAACAGCAAATCCGGGTAACGATTGCAGACAATGGTCATGGCATTTCCTCAGAGCGTCAAACTAAAATTTTTGAGCCGTTCTACACCACTAAGAAAGTGGGAGTGGGGATTGGCATGGGACTGGCGATTAGCTACAAGATTGTTGCCAAAGAACATCAGGGCCAACTCACTTTTGACTCAACGGTAGATTGGGGGACTCAAATGCAAGTAACCCTGCCAGTTACAACGGGGTCGATGGTGTCTGCGGCTTCAGCGTCTTCAACTGTTGGTGCATCGGTATTAACGTCAACGCTGTAAATGAGCTGTTGATCCACAATGTTTTGAGCGTTGGCAACGTGGCCACTTTTAGTCACTTTTTATATACTCTCATGATAGGAATCGGCTGCCATACTAGAATGAAGGCAGAGATCCAACACAGAAGTCGGCTTGCAAAGTTTTATATTTCTTTGGGAACTTTCTTGAAGATTGGGTCGTCCACATGAGGTGGCTCACGTATCATAACCAACCAACTCTCTACCAGAAATACCAGGATTGTTCTAGTAGATGGGCCAAATAGACGTAAACAGTTCTTACATTTACCTGTTTTTGTCCGGTTTGATGGCTGAGTCCCTTGTAAAGGGAGTACGGGTTCTCTATCGTTACTTTGTCATCCTGATTTATAGAATCAGAAGTCTCATGTTTAATTTGTTCCGCTTATCTATTCCAATGGTGATCCCCCTAGCGACAGTGGCAACGTTAGGAGTGATGGGGGCAAATTCAGCTTGGGCGATCACCCTACCCACGACAACCCAAATAGCCCCTGTTCAACAGCCCCTAACCCCCATTTATGAGAAAGAATGGGAACCCGACAATGAAGGCAGTCCTGACGACACAAGCGGAGCGGGAGGGCGTTGGCGCTCGGCTGTTGAAACACAGAGCAAATCTTTGTACTAATTAGAACGTGGCTACTCGTAAGTTGATTCAATAACGAACTCTAATTCTTGTCCTTGACTACTGCCGAACTTTAAACGGCTGCCTGAGCGTAGGGGAGCTTCTTGGTGATGAACTCGCTCCCAGTCTTTGCCTTGTTGGAGGATGAGTGTGCCATATCGAGAAAAATCTCTCAGGAAATATCGAGGCGCTGGTGTATTGCTACTTAACGTTTCTCGGTAAAAAATCTCAGCGTGGTTTTGGCTGACCCATCGTTCTTGAACGACGAGATCGTTATCTGGGCGACGACCCACTCGCATTAATCCGCCTCGAATGGGCCAAACGGGCTCACCTGTGGGATGCGATCGCACGGAAGCTATGGGCAAACGGGACTGACCGCCAGTGGGCAGAATTGTCGGTAACTCGGTGATCCCCTCCGGAATTGAACGCAACAGTTCGCCCTTAAACTCCGGATGCATATACAAAATTGGTAATGTCCAGGCCGGTTGATTGAATTTATAGAGCGTTAGTAGTTGTTGACGTGCGATAGCTACAGCCTGATCAATGGTTTTACGTTGGGTAATCGCGGTGGTAAAGGTTTGAATAAAGGTCAACGCTTCTTGATCGGCAATTGCATCCCGCATCCCCAACACCGCTGGGACGCCATGATGAATCAGCACCTCTGCTAGGCTACTGCGAGGAATGGCTACCTGACCCGACTGCTCGGGCCGTGCCCCCCAACAGGCATTAAATAGCGCTAACGTCACCCGCGATCGCACCAAGACTTGGGCAAGCTCTGTACCATTGAGTTGGGCTTGGGGACTCAGTAACAACAAGCCACCATCTGGGGCTGGCATACCATGACCCGCATAAAAGAAGATGTTATAGCGGCCTTGTTCTAAGGTGCGGATCAAGCGCATTGGGCTAGGTTGAACCAATGTTTCTACTGTTACGCCTACCGCTTCACGGCTATTAGCAATCCCCTGCTGGATAACTTGACTCAAGAGGGCAGCCTCTTGCTCTAGATGCAGCGCATCAGCGTTTTGCTGAGCTTGAGGTTGACCCAAGACTAACAAAATTCGTAATTGATCTTCGGGTTCAACTGCACTCAACGGATCAACATCGCTGGTAGTGCGGCTAAAGAGCACTTGCTGGCTAAGGGCGATCGCTGGCCGACCGGGGGCCGACTGCATGGTTTCCCAGGGTAAGGGAATTAAGTTGGGGTCTCGAATATCCAGGCGCAGCCGCAATGTCGCCTGTTGACCAATTGCAATGCCTCTACTCTGGGCCAGACTGTTGCGTACGGGGCCTTGGAATAACCATTGCCACAGTCCCGTGCCGATCGCCTGCATCAAACGCCCCCCATAGCTTTGGGTATTCGCATCGGGTTCGGTGGGGGGAATAAAGACTTCCGTGGGATCAAGATTTGGGTGTTGCACTGGTACATGGGGCTGCTGTTGTTGCAAGGCAAACATTTCTTGCCAAGCGAGCCACCGTTGGGTCAGATTGACTGGCCACAGCCCATCGTGGTGAACATAACCACCCGGGACGGGCGCTTTAAGAACCCAAATTGCAAAATGCTCCGCTCCAGCGGAGGTTAATCGCGCGATCGCTAAACTCAAGTCCGGGCAGTCTGGCAAACCCATGTGTCCTAAATGATGTCTCTCCGATCAGGAGGCAGCAGGTGTAGAGATCACTCTATCAGTTTTTCTCCGGATCAACCGTTGAACTATTCGACCCCTCACAGTTGGCTACAAATAATGGTTGTGCAGCAGTTTGAGCATCTGCCTCTGGCAGCCAGGCCGTGATGGGAGTTTCCGGATCGCAACTCTGGAGTTTTAACCAGGGTGTTTGGTCAATCGGAGTGCGTTTGTCAATAATCTTGAAGGTTGTTGGTTGTGAGAGCGTTATTGAAGTTGAGGGCAATTGTGCCACCGAAGAGAGCACTGTATTTGCGGGCAGTTGTAGAATTGTCTCCACTTCAAAGCGCAAGATAGCTGGATCTTGGGCTGCGGGGGACGGTGATAGCGACGGGGACGGCGTAGGTTCAAGAATAGGAGGCGGGAGGGGAGACGGCGGGGAAGTGGGTGTGGGCTCAAGGGAAGTGACTTGACTATTGCCGAGCAGGCGATCAATCTGCTCACGCCATTCTGGGAACAAGCGGTACGACAATAGTCCCAGACCCAACACCAGTAGCAGCAGTAGACTGAGTGTTTTGAGCCAATAGAAAGGAGAGCGTGGCGAGGCAGGGATAGCCGTTGCAGGGGAAATCTCGGGGGCAGACGGTGCAGCTAATGGCGAAAGGGGACGCTCCTGAGTCTGCACTTGCACATGAGCCAATGCCACCGTCACATTATCATGACCATTCCGGGTATTCGCAATTTCGATTAACCGCTCTAAAGCCCTAGTGAGCGTTTGGTCACCTGTCAAGATTGGGAGGAGCTCGCTGGGCCAATATTGCTCGACCCGATCGCGATCGCTCAAACCATCGGAGCACAGCAGAAGAACACCATCTTCATCTAAGACCCAGCGATCAAGATTGGGATAAATCCGAGGCCCCATGCCCAAGGCCTGCACGAGGGAGCCACCCCCTGGAAACGAGAGGGCATCTCGTTCTAGGGCATAGCCTAAGCGCACTTCACGGGCTGCCACATCATCATCTAGGGTCAGGCGGTAGCACGCCTGGCGAGTGATCCAATAGAGTCGGGAATCCCCCACATGAGCATGGTAGAGGGCCTCAAGGGTCAGGAGCGTTGTGACGAGGGTTGTGCCCATGCGCTGACGCTCTTCGCGTCCCTCTTGATCATTTTGGGCACAAATCTCAGTATTAGCAGCCAGGATGCTCTGCTCTAGGGTAGGCAAGATTTGTTCAGCGGGGGTGTCTGGATGCTCGATTAGGTCTTGTAAAGCAGCTTGGACAGTGGCGATCGCCATCTCTGAAGCCACTTCTCCCCCCGCATGGCCACCAATCCCATCACAGACAATTGCCAACAGATTTGCTGCGGTCAACGGGGTAGTCGTTTGGGGAGCACAGGCGTCTTCATTGTGGCTACGAGTGGGGCCAGTGTCGGTAGCTGCCACAAGCTGATGGCTGCGACTGCGTAGACTTTGTAAATTAGCCAAAGCGCTGCTCAAGAGCTGTGCTAATTGAGCTGAAGAGGCGATCGCACCCATCTGCAATTGTTGCACCAGGCCTGTAAAGAAAGGTTGAATGACAGGCTGCACTGCCGAGAGCTGGGTCTGCCAAAATTCACCGAGCTGTGCCAAGGTGGCTGATTCAATATCGGCTTGCAGTTGCTGGAGTTGCACCACGGTACCCTGTACCGTGAGCCATTCAGTTTGCAACAAGCTGCTGGCGACACCTTCCGTTGCTAGGGGCTCCCACAACCGAGCGATTTGCCAGAGCCAGAGCACTTGACGATAGGCATCCACATTGGGCCAGACCTGAGTGAGTTGCGGCAGCAATAGTTGCTCTGGCGTTAGTGCTGAGCTGGGATTATATTCAAGGAGCCAGGTTTCTTCTGGTTGCGCGGGTAGCTGCCCATAAATTTGGGGGAGATGGAGTCGCTGGGGAATTAAGCGTAGATAAGGAACAAGCTGTTCTGGAATGGTCTCGGGCATGGTGGGCGGTAGTTCCGGCCGGAGATCCAGCACCCATTGCGGATGAACCACCCAATAGCGACCGCCAATCTGGGTATGTAATTGCTCGTTGGGGAGCGATCGCCCCAGCAGCCGCAGATAGCGATGCACCAAGGGGGTCTGACAGGCCTGACAAAACCGATGCTCAATCGCATTATTCTGGTGACAGCCATCGGCGATGCAATGCAGCGGGGGAGCCAGATCACTCATAAACCATTAATTTAAAAACCCCAGAACAATCAATCCTTACAAAAATTTGCCTTGCCCCTGTTCTGTTTCCACCCGAGGTAGACCCATGCTGTAGTTCAGCACCCGAGCTTGGAGATTGTAACTAATTGCGCCTTGTTGCAGCAGATGACGCACAAAATGCTCTAAATCTGAACCAATTCGACGTAGGTTGTATTCACTGAGGTCTTGATTGTTGTAAGACTCCACCAATTCATCAAACTTGCGCTGCACCTGTTGCAGGGCTTCTTCACTCCAGTTAAATTCTTGGTCAGGGTCAATATCCATCGTGAGCACCGTGTCGCTGGGTCGGAGTTCGTTACCGTGGACTTCGGCAGTATAGAGATGGATATGGCGGGTGGTGGACTTTAGGAGCATGAATGGTTTGATCAAGAATTCCAACGGCATCGCCCCCTATTGTACTGGCCCTCGATTAACATTCAGGCCAATGTTTCTGGATCAATTCTCAAAACTCTCAATTCGGCTTGGATTTACACCAGTTGGGCTAAAGTTTTTTTCTTTCTCCGCTTGAAGCGATCGCTATATTAGAGACAGAGTATCTCCCCGAGGTCGTCATGGTTTTCCTCTGTCCGCAACACCAACATGCGCTGATTCCCCAAGCCCATGATCCCGGAAGCAATGTGGAACTCTTTCGAGACATCAAAGCCTTTCGGGGTGAGATGTTTCAACTGTTTCAAAATCGGATTGAGGCATTCACAGCAACCTCGACCACGGATGAGCCTTTAGAGCAATATTCCCAAATGCGTCCGGTGTTAGATGCTGACCCTGATATACAAGCCACCCATAAACAACGGGGGGTATGGCAAGATCGCTTGTGGGCCAAAACCTTAGATGATATTGAAGCCGATCGATCGCGCCTAGCAGCGGTTTATCACAGCCATCGTCAGGGTAAAGGGAGCTTAGAACTCAACCCTGATTTGAAAATTCCCAGCCATCAACTCAAGGCCAAAATCCATCGGATGCCGGGAGGATATGTAGACGGGTTAAGCGAAGATGGTCTAGATTCAGGAGCGCTCTATGACCATGGCGTCTTCCTCTATGGTGGCGGGTGGTTTGGCCCGCTCAATGATGAATTGGGTTACACAATCATTCATCAAGTTTTGGCTCAACATTATCCTGAGTTCCAACCCAGCCGGATCTTGGATATGGGCTGTTCAGTGGGCCACAGCACTTTGCCCTATGCTGCTGTCTATCCCCAAGCCCAAGTCTGGGGGATTGATTTGAGTGCATCCCTGTTAAGCTATGGCCTTCGGCGAGCCCGCACCCTCGATCAGACAGTTTATTTTGCCCAACAAAACGTCGAAAACACAGACTTTCCAGATGTGTCGTTTGATCTGGTTGTCAGTCATATTCTGCTCCATGAGATTCCAGCCATTGCCCGTAAACGGGTCTTTGCTGAGAGCTATCGCCTCCTCAAGCCCGGTGGCATTATGGTTCACTTAGAAAGCAAGTTGTTCCTTGACCCTCCCTCGCTGGTGAGTCGTTATTTCCGGGATACAGAGGTTTGGACCAACTCGGAACCTTATCTTGGCTCGTCCCGATTTACAGATTTTCCTGATTACGCTTTGGCTGCTGGGTTTACACCTGAAACATTTAATATCCATTACGCAACCGGCCATTATGCTGCCCAACGGGGCAATGGGGCAGCGGGTTGGATTGCGTTTTGTGGGGTGAAATAAGAGAACTAAACCTATCCTGAAGTCGTATGACTGGTAGTGGCGGTTTGGACACGTTCAAGCTTCCGAGACGATCGCGGCGGCATGGGTAACTGCTGCTGCTGGTGAAAATCCTTTTGCACCTTGTAGGTTAATCGCGGTGAAACCTGACGAATAATTTGTGCCAACCCCGTCTCTCCGGTGCGTTGCAGAAGGTCATGGGGCAAACGGTAAATAAAGCGAGGAAACTGCAAGGTAATGTGTAGGTTCAAGTACCAACTGACCTGAGTGACAATTGGTGCGATCGCCCCCTGTGCTTTTCCCCAAGGCACTTCCTGACAATTCACTTCTTTAAGCGTCAGCGAAGCATTGTAGTTAATGTCGTAACCTGGTGTTTCATAGTCCGGCACATCGACACTATACATGTCATAAATTCCATCACGCGGCGGATCAAGCACCACCGCCATCTTGGGCTCCACCTCATAACCAAACGAACTGAATTGGCCCACCGTCAGAATATAACCGTGGGAGCCAAAGGGTTCAGCGGTCATGGGTTGAGCACAACGCGTGAACCATTGAGCATGATCATTGAGGTAGGTTGCAACCTGGTCAGCGGGGGCATACATGCCCATTACACCCTGAAAATAAGTCGTGAAGGTAAACGGCAACGGACAAACATCAGCTTCAGCGTCAATTGTGTCTGTCGTATCACCCCAATTTATTTCGCTCACGTATGCTATTGCTCCACAATAACGGTTGTGCCCATTTCAACTTGCTCAAACATGGCAACAACATCATGGTTATACATGCGAACACAACCATTGGAGGCAGCTTTTCCAATTGAATTAACAGTGGGGGTCCCGTGGAAGCCAATAATGCCATTCGACATTTGGGCAAAGCCAATCCAACGTAAACCGAGGGCACTGTTGGGACCCGGTTCAGTGATGCGGCCGGTCCAGGGGCTCTGCCAGACGGGGTCTTCTACCATTTGGAAAACTTCATAGGTTCCGGTTGGGGTGGGGGTTTGACTTGTGCCGATCGCCACTGGGTAACTGGCCTGAACTTCTTCGCCGCGATAAACATAAACTCGGCGTTCTCCAAGGCGCAGCACCAAATGCACCTGGGCTTCAGCAGGCAAATAAATCTCAGGATCTTCGAGGGGAGGAATTTCAGCGACAGTAGTTTCCCATTGCCAATTGATTGTTTCTGGAGTTGGGGCTGCTCCAGCGGGGGTGAGGATGCCCCCAATTACCACTGCACCCATCGCAGCGATCGCCCGCGTGAACCATTGCTTTTGCTTGCTAACCATACCGACAAACTCCCTAGAACTGTTGCGTTGAGTGCTGTTCAAAACCGATGGTTCTGAATCTATGATTTCATCCTTAATTTTGCCTGATTTCTATTGTAAGCAGCTTTCGGTGAGGTGCGATCGCCCAAATGGCACAATACTTATGATCTATAATAAAAAGGTCAAACTCTCTAGTACTCTGTCAACTTTAAAAATCAGGTTTGTGCGTAGGTTGCGGTTGAGGCACGTTGGCGCAGCCTTCTCGCAGAGTAACCCAACACAACCATCGTCACTGTTGGGTTTCGCCTCACTCAACACCAACCTACAATTAAGGCTTGACGCTGCACTAGTGCAGCGTCAAGCTTAAAACTGTGAGTTTTTCGTTTCCACATCACTTACTCGGCAATAGTGCTATCGATAGACAACACACAAAATTAGAGCTGACAGAACACTAGTGCAGAAATTCAATGACTATCTATTTTTACAGCAATCGCACACCTCCCTATGGCTGTTTTTCTAACTTCTCAGCCCACGGCTTTGAGTTAGATAGGGCTTGGTGGCCCACCAGTGAACATTATTTCCAGGCTCAGAAGTTCCCAAATACGCCCCACTACGAGCAAATTCGTCAGGCTAAAACTCCCAAAACAGCAGCCTTGATGGGACGTGATCGCGCCCGTCCGCTTCGTCCTGATTGGGAAGCGGTTAAAGAGGAGGCGATGTATCGAGCGGTGCGGGCTAAGTTCCAAACCCATACCGAGATTCGAGAAATTTTGCTGGGGACAGGGACTGAAGAAATTGTTGAAAATGCACCGAATGACTATTACTGGGGCTGTGGGCGCGATGGCAGCGGCAAAAATCGGTTGGGGGTGATTTTAATGCGGGTGCGTAATGAATTCAATCAGTTGCGTTTGAATAAAGTTTCGTAAGGCTTTGCAAAGATTATCTAAGCCTCAACGACTCTCATTTCTTGCCATTCTAAGGATATGCCATGCTTAAGGTATAAAGCGAACAACTGAGGCGGAAATTAAAACTGAATTTACGTCGTTTACTGTTGGCATCATTCGTTTAGAAGAGCTTGTGCTCTCAACCAGAATTAGGAGGATTCCGGTAATCCAGTGAATAGGAGTAAATTCTCAGCAACCCAACATTGAGGGCGTGATAATTTCACCTTGGTTCTTGCCAGTATCCATTCTGGGAGAATGACTTATGACACAGGCAATGCCCAACACCAATACTGATGAAACAGTGATGATGCGTCAGCGTATTTTGGTCGCGCTCGATCATAGTGCAACCAACACCACGGTCTTTCAGAAAGCGACGGAACTGGCTCAGGCACTTCATGGTCGGTTGATGCTGTGTCATTGTTTGACAGATATTACCCCTGCCCCTGCCACCATGATGGAGACGGCCAGTATAGGGGTGTATGGCTCACCCTATACCCATGACCTGATTGAGCGATCGCAAGCCCTAAGAAAAGAAAAACGCCAAGAAACAATGAGTTGGCTGCGCAGTTTACAAGCTCAACTTTCTGATCTGGATCTAACTGTGGAATTTGATACCCAAATTGGTGAATCGGGGCATTACATCTGTCAGTTAGCCCAGAGTTGGCAAGCCGATTTAATTGTTGTGGGGCGGCGGGGCCGTAGTGGGTTTTCAGAGATGCTGATGGGGAGCGTCAGCAATTATGTGGTTCATCATGCGCCCTGTTCGGTGTTAGTCGTTCAGTAAATTACTGAATGCTCTTATTCCACTTGAGCATTCCTATTCCTTAAAATGCTGTGCTGTCTTTGTGAGTTGATGCTGGCAAAGGCAGCATTTTGGTGTGAGAGCAAACATTGAGAGCAATAGTCTGGATAGTTTTGGCAACGAAACTACAAGGTTTACAGGGAAAGCCCTCTAGCGATCGCCTATTTGAATCAAAGTTAGCTTTCAGGCTGACCTTGCTTTAAATATTTCTGGTAACGTACACTCTGGATTACAGACGATATAGGGAGTCGATTTTTGTCCGGAGTATTGATTCAAGTGAGCAAGGCTATTAATAGCAAACCAATTGACGTAGTTTTGAAAAATCTCAATGCTAACAATGAACGCAAATGCTAATTCTGCTCCATCCATCAAAATTCGAGTTATACACCGTGAAGAAACGGCTGCTGTGCTTGAGCTCATTCATCAATCTATTCGTAGAATCAATGCTCAAGACTATAGTCCTCAAGAAATCGATGCCATTATAGATAGAATGTATACCCCTCAAAGCATCACCCAGGGAACATATATCGTTGCTGAATGTCCATCTCAATTAGTTGGTGTTATTGGCTTTGAGACTTGTGGTACTATAGGGTGGATAAATGCAGTATTCACTCATCCTGATTTTGTCCGGCAGGGAATTGGTCGGATGTTAGTTCAAGAAGTGGAGCATCGAGCCTTGAATCAAGGAGTTGTATGGTTGCATGTATTATCTTCACGCACAGCATTTGAATTCTACCGAGCTTTAGGGTATACCGAAGAAGATTCGATTTTAAAGTATGGTTTCTCAATACCATTAGATAAACAGTTAAGAACACCGAGCCTCACTGAACAGTTATTTAGAACTCCGTTTGATATCTCCTTGTCCTTTATTAAATGGTTCTCTTAAATGCAGTAATAATGAACAAATGAACTGAGAGGATTTTAAGGTTGGGTTTCGTTCAACTTTACACCAACTACAGTTCTAGGTTGATTGAACGATAATCCGGACAGTTTTGTAACGAAGAAAGCTATAAGGCTTATAGGGAAAGTATCCTAGCAATTGCCTATTTAAAGCAAAGTTCGCTTCCAGGTTAACATTACTTTAAATATTTCTGGTAACGTATCGTACGCTCTGGATTACAGACGATATAGGGAGTCGATTTTTGTCCGAAGTATTGTGAGAGTAAAGCTTAAATTAATCAATGAGCTGTGAAGAGCAGAATTCATCGTAATTTAAGCTATTGTGTTGCCGTTTTGCGGTACGCTTCACCTGAAAACACTCAAGTTAATTTAATTTCCTTATGGTCACTGAACCAGAAAAAGCAAAAGTGCTCGCTGCTGTTCAAAAGGGCAGCCAGCAATGGAAAACGGCTTTTAATCAAGGCAATGCCGCAGGTTGTGCTGCTGAATATGAAAAGACCGCCGTTATGCAAGCCCGACCGTTTGGCACGTTTACCGGTACAGCAGAAATCCAAGCGTTTTGGCAGCAGCTCATCGAAGACGGTTTTACTGATGTGGCATACATTGAGCCTGAAATTCAGGTGATTGATACAACCAGCGCTGTGTTAACAGCACAGTGGCGGATGAACAAGGCCAGTGGGTTAATTCACCGAGAACTGTGGGTTTTGCAGCCCGACGGAACTGCAAAACTCCGTGAAGATGATTTTGAAGTGACAGGTTAAATTGCTCTCTGTTTTGCGCTAACCCGCAAACACAGCCGCTGCCGCTGCCACACCAGCTCCTGGTGTAACCCCTTCAACACCCAGCATTTGTAACGTGGCTTCTAGAGATGACACCACCGTCAGGGTGTCTCGTTCACAAACAAAACCTAAATGGCCAATGCGGAAAAGCTTACCTTTGAGATGGTCTTGACCACCAGCCAAGGCAATTTCAAAATGCTTGCGCATACTGCCTCGGATGTCCTCGGCACCCACTTGGGCAGGCAATACGGCTGTCACGGCTGGGCTGGCAACGTCGTCCGCGCCCAAGAGATTCAAACCGATCGCTTTCATTGCGTCTCGGGTGGCAGTTTTGAGGCGCTCATGACGGGCAAAAATCCCCTCCAGACCCTCCGCTTGCATCATTTTTAATGCGTCTTGCAGGGCGAAGGTGAGGTTTACCGCTGGCGTGAAGGGGGTTGAATTCTTAGCGGCAGCCTTGCGATATTTCCCGAGATCTAGGAAATATCGGGGCAAGTTTGCATTCTCATAGGCAGCCCAAGCTTTGGGGCTAACCGAAACAAACCCCATCCCAGGCGGCATCATATAGCCTTTCTGGGAACCCGAGGCAACAACATCTAAGCCCAATTCATCCACAGGGACACTGCAAGCCCCCAAACTGGTGACAGCATCAACAACAATCAGCGCTTCACCGTGGGCTTTCACTGCTGCATTGATCCCTGCTAAATCATTGAGTACCCCGGTTGAGGTTTCGGAATGGGTGAAAATCACTGCCTTGATTTGCTTTTCGGTATCAGCTTCGAGGGCAGCTTGAAACGCCGAGACATCCAGAGGTTTACCCCATTCGGCGGTAATCCGTTCTACATTTAAGCCATAGGCTTCGCTCACTTCCGCCCAGCGATCGCCAAACTTTCCATTGCAACCACAGAGGACGCGATCGCCCTTGCTCAGAAAATTGATGATGCCCGCTTCCATCGCGGCTGTACCACTGCCGGTAAGGGAGAGCACGTCACATTGCTCTGTTTGATGGAGCCACTTCAGTGCGGCATTCACGTCAGCTTGGATTTCAGTAAAGCCTTTACTGCGGTGACCAATGGGGTGCTTGGCCATCGCCTGAAGCACACGTTCGGGGACGGGCGTTGGCCCGGGGATCATCAGGAGGTGTTTCTCGTTCATGGATCGTCAGGATGCTGAGGGGAAAGATAGGGTTCGAGTCGGAGCAGCAACTCAGGACACCGATGCGACGGGATCAACGGTCATGGGGTCAGCGATCGCGCCAACACTATTGAGTGACCAACGATGTTCGTAGGAAATATCCGTTTGTTCACACATCAACTCAAGTTGGCGTTGCTGGGCTAAGGCCTTCCGCAGCGAAACAATCATCTGCTGCACCTGCTCACGAAGCGCTGGGTTCTGTTCAACTGACGGCAATGTCTCCCGCTCTAGAAGTTGCAACAGCAACTCATAGTGAACTAGGGAAGGAAGGGCAATCTGCTCCATAAGACCGAAAATTTAAGAGGTGGCATCATTGTCTCATAAGAAAACCCAGTCCGTTCGTTATCTGCGCAACATTAAGTTTTCTCGGCATTTGTGAATGAGTCAATACCACTTCTTACATATAGTTTACGTTTGGACACCAGCTTAAGACGTTGGGAACAAGGCTGCGATCGCTGCTCCTGGATCAGGCTGTTTAACGATCGACTCACCAATCAAAACAGCACTTGCCCCAGCGGTTTGAACACGGGTTAGATCTGCTGCTTGGTGTAGTCCTGACTCGCTAACCATCAAAAGTTGGCGCTCGGCGATCTGAGCTTGACGAGCGGCAATCAATGCCTCAGTAGTGGCGAGATCCACCGAAAAATCTTCAAGATTGCGGTTGTTGATACCAATCAGTTGAACCCCTTCAATGGCTAAGACGCGATCGAATTCGCCCAGATCGTGTACTTCAACCAGCGGTGTCATTCCCAAGGCTTTAATGATTTTGACGAAGTAGGCAATATCCTTATCGCTCAGAATTGCGGCAATCAATAGCACCGCAT
The DNA here is from genome assembly GCA_010672165.1 of Spirulina sp. SIO3F2. Classification (GTDB taxonomy): domain Bacteria; phylum Cyanobacteriota; class Cyanobacteriia; order Cyanobacteriales; family Spirulinaceae; genus SIO3F2. The sequence continues at coordinate 16,373 of JAAHHN010000145.1, forward strand.
CGGCACCATGCAGTCGCGCCCAATAGATTTGATAGGGATACAGAATAAATTCTTTGCACAGCAGCGGAATTTCAACGGCCGATCGCACCTTAGTAAGATTGTCAAAACTGCCTTGGAAAAACTCACGATCAGTGAGCACTGAGATGCAAGCTGCTCCTGCTTGTTCATAGGTTTGGGCGATCGCCACCGGGTCAAAATCTTCTCGAATCACGCCTTTACTGGGAGAGGCTTTTTTGACCTCGGCAATCAGGGCGGGCTGACGGGCAGACTGGCGCAACGCCTGGAGAAAGTCCCGTGTTGCTGGTGCAGACTTAACCCGCTGTCGCAGCTCAAGAAACTTCACTTTCTCCCGCAGCCGTTCCACTTCAGTTTCTTTGTGCCAGACGATTTTTTCCAGAATGTTCTGGGGTTTGGCATCAGGTCGGGGGACTTGGAATTCGAGGGTGGCAATGTTGACGGAGCGGCTGGGGTTGATACGGCGGATTTTCATCAGTTCAAAGTTCAGGGTTCAAGGTTCAAAGATGTAGTGCCATGACTGGGTTGACACGGTGAATTTTTATAGTTAAGAAAATTTGAAATTGCAGGTTTAGATATCTTCTGTTAGGACGGTATATTTAATTTGTGTAAATCCAGATTTAAACGTATATGAACTAAGGCATTGCAGCAATATATCTTGCGGCACTGAGCCGAATAGTGGTGTCCCTTCGCCCAAAATAGTGGGAATCAATGTAATAGTGAGGTTATTAATTAACCCGTGAGCAAGAAATCGTTGAATGGTAATACCACCATCCACATAAATGTGTTGGATACCTTCTTGCGACAGTCGGTTACAGAGATCAGGCGGCTCTTCAGATGAACAAGTGATAGTTTTGGGGAGATTGGCCGGAAAGGTGATGGGTTGACGACTGAGAACAATAACAGGGACGTCCTTGTATGGCCATTCATCACAAGTCAACACATATTCATACGTTTTGCGGCCCATGACGAGAACATCGACTGTCTTGATAAAAGCGTGATAGCCAAAATCCTCATCTTTAGAAACTTTTGCATTGGCAGCGTCTAACCAATCAAGTTCACCGTTGGGGCGAGCAATAAAGCCATCAAGACTCATTGCAATAAAAACAGATGCTTTCATTAAGAATAGGCATTATAGGGTTTCAAGTGTAAGCTAGCGTACTAAACCAACCTACGAATCGGTGCGTTACGGCGGCAACAAAATTTACTCAAATCAACCAAAATCTTGGCCGCCGAACACACCCTACAACAGCCTCAAATTTAAGCTGCCACCTGCGCTCGCTTAAAGGCCTCATCCAACACCTCAGACAGCGTCGGATGGGTGTGAACGTTGAAGGCTAGGTTTTGGACGATTTCTCGGCGGGCGATCGCATTCGCTGCCTCTTGGATCAAGTCCGACGCATGGAGGCCAATAATGTGAACCCCCAACAACTCACCTGTATCCTGGCGATAGACCACCTTAGCCAGACCATCCGTTTCCCCTTCAGCCAATGCCTTAGAGTTGCCCTTGAAATAGGTCTTGGCCGAGGCAACCTTAAAGCCTTCCGCCTCACCCAACTCCTTCGCCTGAGGTTCAGTCAAACCCACATAGCTAATTTCGGGGTGGGTGAAGGCGGCAGCGGGAATGCTGCGATAGTCAATGGTCTTATCTGCACCGCACATATTTTCGACGGCAATAACGCCCTGAGCTGATGCCGCATGAGCCAGCATCATCTTGCCTGTTGCATCACCGATCGCATACAAATTCGGCACAGGCTCACCCTCCAAGAGCACTTCTAGCTTGTCGTTAACCTCAATAAAACCTCGACGATTGGTTTGCACACCCACCGTTTCCAGACCCAGATCCTTCGTCGCAGGAATGCGGCCGGTCGCCACTAAACAGGCATCCACTTCAATGGTATCGATCGTCTCTTTGGTCTTGGCATCGGCTAGCTCAATCACCACAGGTGAACCGGGGATGACTTTCTTCGCCAATACACCGCTGTAGGTCTCGATATCTCGCGGTTTAATCAGTACCCGCTCGGCAATTTTGGCAATTTCTGGGTCAAATCCGGGCATCAACACATCCAGCGCCTCAATCATCGTGATTTCGCAGCCCAGCGCCGAATACACATCGGAGAATTCCAGACCAATGTAGCCACTACCAATAATTGCCACCCAATCCGGCAAGTCCGCCAACTTCACAGCATCGTCGCTGGTATAAACCGTTTGACCATCCACTTCAATACCGGGCGGCACAAACGGAATCGACCCGGCTGAAATAAGAATATGGCGGGTGGTGAGCGTTTTCTCGACCCCATCGGTAGTGACACTGACTTTTTGTGACCCTGCTACTTTGCCCCAGCCGTGAATAATATCTACCTTGAGACGTTTAAGGCTATTCGTGAGGTCACCGCGAATCTTGCTCACCAGATTGCCTGCATGATCCGCAATGGTTTGGCGATCGAATCCTACTGGCCCTACTTGCAATCCGAGGGCTTGCAAATGCTGCTGGTCGCGCAGTTCTCTGACTTTGCCGGAGGCAGCCAACAGCGCTTTGGAGGGAATACAACCCA
>JAAHHN010000146.1 GCA_010672165.1 Spirulina sp. SIO3F2
TCCTCTGGGCGATCCCCGATGCGCCGACGGCAGACTTGATGGTGGCGTTTTATCAGCAATTAGCTCAGCATGGGGATAAGGCGCAAGCGCTACGGGAGGCGATGTTGGCGACACAGGAGAGTTATCCCCATCCGATGAATTGGGCGGCGTTTACCTTGGTGGGGTCAGCGTTATAAAGAGAACGGCCTTATCATAAAGTAATCATTAGAACTGGCGGCTGGTGAGCGATGCCGAAGAAGATTAGGGAACTGAAAAAAATGCTGCGTCAGGCAGGCTTTGATTGCAAACGCATTCGTGGCAGTCATGAACGTTGGCTTCATCGTCAGTTGCCAGAACTGCCCATCACCCTTGCCGGGAAAGATAGCCAAGACGCCAAGCCCTATCTCGAAAAACTGGTCAATGCTGCTTTGCAAAAACTCAAGGAGAAAGAATAGCGATGACTCAGCTTAAATATCGTGTCAACATCATTTGGTCAGACGAAGATGATTGCTACCTTGTCGAGTTGCCCGAATTCGCCACTGCCATTCAGCGCTATTTCACCCATGGTGAAACCTACGAAGAAGCCCTCAAAAACGCCCAAGACGTTCTCGTGCTACTGCTCGAAAGCTATGAGGAGGAAGGGCGAACCTTGCCCCAACCCAAGACCTTGCAAGTAATTTAGAGCTAGTTTTAGCGATCGTATCGGGTGAGTAATTCCCACCCAGCAAGGGTTGTGGCGATCGCCCCCCCTCGTTGTTTACCCCACTGTCCCCATAAGGAATGTCCCCATGAGTATTTGGCGAAAAATTTGGTCAGCTTTAACCAGCGATCTGGACATGCAAACAGTTGTTGAAGGTAGCGTCGAGACCTTCACCCAAGTGCTGGAGTTGGCAGGTCAGCTCCAGGACAACAAGGACGCCAAGGCCCTTGCCCCCTTGGTGAGCAAACTGGACTCGATCTTGGATGTACTCAATTCGCCATTGGCCCAGGTGGCGGGGGCAGCGCTGCCGTTTTTGCCTGTGGCGACGGGGTTATTGCAGTTTGCGATCCAGAAGACGCGCCAGGAGCCGGAACTGAAGGATGAGGTTTTGTTGGTGGCGCAGGTGGCTTATGTGGAGGCGGTGCGGTGTTTTCTTAGTGAACATCCCGAGATTAGTGAACAGCTTACAGCGCCTGCGGGGCTAGATTTGCAGCGGCAGATTCAGAACTTGGGCAATCATATTGAGTTGAGCGATCGCGGCATTGAAGATGTGTTGCTTTGCTTCCATCGTTCCGAGGTGGCGGAGCAGTTGAATGCGTTGTTTTGGGCGCGGCTCAAAGAATCGGGGCTAGAGCCGGAGCGGGCGCAGTTGATCGCGCAGCGGGTGTTGTATGGGGTGCATCGGCAGCTCAAAAAGGCGGTGGCGGAGGTACAGGATAAGGCGCGGCAGCTAGCGGCGATTTATGGGGCAGGTTGGCAACAAGATTTAAGCGCCTATCGCAGCATTGATGATTATCTGGCGACGCAGATTGCGAAGTTGCCCCAAGAGACAGTCTTTGACGAAGCGTTCACGTTTGCAGATATCTATGTGCCCTCCGCCGTACAACCCGTCGCTGAGGGCGAGGTGCAGCAGCATCAACCCCGCCAGAACATTGAAGACTGGGCGCGAGCAAGTTTACTGAATCAGCAGAAAAACAGCCCTGTGCTCTTTATCCAAGGCGGGCCCGGCCGGGGCAAAAGTGTTTTTTGTCGGATGTTTGCAGACTGGGTACGGCGAGAACTCCACCCGATCTACACCCCAATTTTGATTCGGCTGCGAGATGGCATCGACCTCAAACGCAATTTTGATGAAGCCCTGGCCAGCGCCGTGGGCTGGGATTTCGTCACCAATGACAGCGGTTGGCTAACGGATCTCAACACGCGCTATCTGTTTTTGCTCGATGGCTTTGACGAGCTTTTCCTAGAGCAGGGGGGCAAGGGCAGCGTTCAGGAACTGCTAGAGCAGGTGTCGCGGTTTCAGGAGCGGGCAGCGCAGAACCCGGAGCGGGGCCATCGGGTGCTGATCACGGGGCGACCGTTGGCGCTCTATGGCATTGAGCGGCAAATGCCCACGAATTTGAATTGGGTCAGCATTGCCCTGATGGACAAAACTGCCCAGGCGGATTGGCTGGATCGCTGGCGAGCAGTGACGGATCAGGCTACGTTTGAGGCGTTTCGCGGCTTTATTTGGAATGTGGACTGCCCCGAACAGTTACAGAAGCTCTCCCAAGAGCCGCTGCTGCTCTATCTTTTGGCCAAGATGCATCGGGAGGGAGCCGTCAAGGTTGACATGTTCCTGTCTGATGATGCCAATGCGGTCAAAGTCCAGGTCTATGAAGCGGCGGTGCATTGGGTCTTAACCCGTCAGCGGCCGGAGCGGATGAACGAGCGACTCACGGAGCTGGAGCAGGCGGAGCTTCGGGCGGTGTTGGCGGAGGCAGGCTTATGTGTGGTGCAGTCGGGGAATGAACGAGCCCTCATCGCCATGCTTGAAGATCGGTTGGTGCAGCGGGGCGATACGGCGGCGGCGGATTTGATCAAGGCGGCACGGAGCAGTAAGGCCAAAACACCGTTAAAGAATGCATTGGCGGCGTTCTACATTAAGACGGGCGAGGCAGACAATTCGGTGGAGTTTTTCCACAAGAGTTTTGGGGAGTTCCTTTGTGCGGAGCGCTTGGTGGAGAGTTTTATTGAGTGGACGGAGCAGGGCAAGCGGCGGCGCTCCACTTCGTTTGCGATGAGTGACAGTGAGTTTGAGTGGCAGGTCTATGACTTGCTCGGTTATGGGCATCTGAGCCAGGAGATTTTGGATTATGTGATGGTGTTGCTCAAGCGCGATCTCACGGATGAGCAGTGGGTGAGTTTGTTTGAGCGGTTGAATGATTTTTATCTGCGGTGGAGTGATGGGGAGTTTATTGAGGCGATCGATGTGGAGCGGATTTTGCCGTTGGAGAAGGCGAGGCAAATGCAGAAGTGGGGGATTGAGCTGGGGCAACGGCAAACGGATGTTTATACTGGCTTAGGCTTGCTTAAACTGTTATTAGCAACCCATAACTATGCTGTGAATAGAGATGCTTTAAAAGAGAAAATTCGTTTCCATGCTTGTGGCAACATGGAAAATCTCAAAAATAACATAAGGTTTCGTAAAGATCGCCTGGTACAAGTAATGCGCTATTGCGATAGTATCGATGCTTCTATGTTTTGGCGTCAGTTGGGTCGTGATCTAAGCTACGCTGAACTAAGCTACGCTAACCTCAGAAATATCAATCTCACTTACGCCCACTTTAGCTTCACCAATCTTAGTCATACTGACCTCAGAAATACTCATTTCAACTACACCAATTTTAGGGAAGCTAACCTCAGTTATGCTGATGTTAGAAATGCTTATTTCATTCACACTGACCTCAGAAAAACTAATCTCAGCCACGCCGACCTTAGTTATATCGACCTCAGTCACGCTAATCTTAGGGATGCTGATCTCAGCAGTACCAAGCTTAAAGAAGCTAACCTCAGCGAGAGCAGTTTAAACATCACTACTTGGAACTCGGAAACCCAATGGGCCAACGCCAAGGGACTTGAAACGGCGAAGAATATCCCCGAGGCCTTGATGCAGCAGCCTGCGTTTGCCGCAGCGTTCGCCCTCAGTCAAGGCTATGCCCTGGCTGGCCAAGGAGCTATTACTCAAGCCGTTTCAGCCTACAACCAAGCTCAAGAACTTGACCCCGCTATATCCATTACACCTCGCTTCTGGAATCGCCTATGCTGGTATGGCTGTGTGCACAATCAAGCTAATTTAGTGTTCTTTGTGAGTGAAAAACTCATTGAACTCAAACCTGATGCAGCGATGTATCGAGACACGACAGGTCTAGCTCATGCATTAACAGGTAATATTTCCGGTGCAATTGCAGATTTTGAGGCGGCGATTCAAGATGAATATTTCCAAAACCGAGAGGAAATGAAACAAAAACGCGAACGTTGGCTTGCTGCCCTCCGCAGCGGAGAAAACCCCTTCACATCTGAAGAATTGGCGCAGCTGCGGGAGGCGGAAGGATGAAGTCAGTTACCAGGTATCAGTTACCAGTTACCAGTTATTGAGTTGAGAGATAAGTGAAATAGGATGAGATAGAAGAAATATGACTGAAATGGCGAAGAATCTAAGCTTATATTTGGATGCTTGTTGCCTTAATCGTCTGTTTGACGACTGGAGCCAAGCCCGCATTCGTCTTGAAGGTGAAGCTGTGCTGGAAATTTTAGGGCGATGTCAACTCACAGACTGGCAACTGGTCAGTAGCTTTGCACTAACCGCTGAGATCCGACGTACGCCGAGTCGAGATAGGCAAGAGCAGGTTCTCGCTGCCCTAGAGATGGCCGCTTTTACAATAGAGAGCACACCCGCGATCATCGACCGTGCCCAAGCACTTGTTCGGCAAGGCATTAAAAACTTCGATGCGCTACACCTTGCCTGTGCTGAACACGGTCAAATCAGTGTTTTTCTGACCACTGACGATCGCCTCTTGCGACGGGCAAAAACCCTCATGCTCAATGTTTTAGTTGAAAATCCAGTCACCTGGCTGCTGCAATCTCGTTCATTTAATGGAGAAAAACCATGACCCCCATAGAACTCACGCGCAAAGGTTTTCAGGTTTTGATCGATGGACTTGGCTATGTTAATGCTGTCCGATTTATTAAACAATTTGATCAGGGGGATGGTGACTATACCCAAGAACGTAGTCAATGGCTTGACAATCTCACCCTTGAAGAAATCTTGGCCAGCAGCACCCCACAACAAAAACTATGACCCTCAAAGAGGAACTCATCAATGAACTTGATCAAATACCAGAACCCCTCATTCAAGAAGTTCTTGACTTCTTGCAGTTCCTCAAATCCAAACAAAACTCATCCACACAAACAATCTCAGCAAGAACAGCTTTGCAAAAACTGGTGATGATTGGTCAACGGCAACAACCTTGTGATGCAGTGCAGATTTGCCGCGAGAGTCGGGATGAACTAGAAATACGATGCAGTTTACAGCAGTTTTCACAAGCATGAGGTACGTTAATCCCCCTCAATCCCCCTTTGGAAGGGGGAGGTTCGATCCTCATATTTTTGCAAAAGGCTATATATTGCCTGAGCTGAATCTCTTGATGCAAAACTTTGGACATTAGACACACCACTCTATCGAAATGCTCGGGGTTTAGGATTTCCAGTACAGCTTATTGAGTTTTGAGGAATAAGTATCGATGAAGCTATCAGACGTGCAAACTTTTCTAAAACAAAACGAAACTCAGATTCGAGGTTTTGGGATTAACTCTCTAGCTGTATTTGGTTCCGTTGCCCGTAACGAAGCCACATCAACCAGTGACATTGACATTCTCGTTGAATTCTCTGGTAAAGTCACGTTCGATCGCTATATGAACTTCAAATTCTACCTTGAAGATAACCTCGGTCGAAAAGTTGATCTTGTTGATCTCAAAATGCTCAAACCCCAAATTCGTCAAACCATCCTCAACGAGGCCATCCATGTCGCGTAACATCCAGCTCTACCTTCAAGATATCCTCACAAGCTGTGCCAAAATTCAACGCTATACCCAGGATATGGACTGCGAGCAATTCATCACTGACGAGCGAACCTTTGACGCGGTGGCACGAAACTTACAAATTATTGGAGAAGCCGTCAAAAACCTCCCTGATTCTGTGCGGGCACAATCACTAACAACTGAATGGCGTAAAATTGCTGGCTTGCGTGACATTCTTGCCCATGCCTATTTCAGTATTCAGCCAGAAATTATTTGGGATATTGTGGCAACCAAAATCTTGCCTCTGAAAACTGAAGTCCAGCGAATCATGGAAATGGTAGCAAAAGAACAACAATGAATCAGCTTAAATATCGTGTCAACATCATTTGGTCAGACGAAGATGATTATTATCTTGTCGAACTGCCCGAATTCGCTACTGAAATTCAACGTTATTTCACCCACGGTGAAACCTACGAGGAATCTCTTGAGTCCCCAGTTTGGACTAGCCAGAGACCAGCATAAACGCCATTTTGAGCCAGTAATTCTTCATGTTGACCGGCTTCAACAATACACCCTTGCTCTAGAACATAAATACGATCGCTATGACGAATAGTGGAAAGACGGTGGGCAATGGCGATCGTGGTGCGGTTTTGGGTGATGCGGGCTAGGGAGCGGCTAATTGCTGCTTCGGTTTCGTTATCCACCGCAGAGGTGGCCTCATCCAAGACCAGAATGGGCGGATTTTTAAGGATGGCACGGGCGATCGCCAGTCGCTGCCGCTGCCCCCCCGAAAGTTTTTGACCCCGTTCCCCCACAATCGTCTCGTAACCTTGGGGGAGCTGTTCAATAAAGTCATGGGCTTCCGCTTGCTTGGCAGCCATCATCACTTCCGCAGGGCTAGCATCAGGGCTACCGTAAGTAATGTTCTCAGCGACAGAGCCGTGGAACAGAAACACATCTTGGCTAACCAAGCCGATCGCCCCCCGTAGATCTCGCAAATGGATCTCTCGAATATCAGTCCCATCGAGCAGAATCTGGCCCCCTTGGGCTTCATAGAAGCGTAGTAAGAGCTTAACCACCGTACTTTTGCCTGATCCGGTTGACCCTGCAATCCCAATGGTTTGGCCCGCGGGAATGGTGAGGGTGAGGTTTTCTAAAACGGGGGCGCGATCGTGGTAGGCAAACGAAACATTTTCCAAACACACTTCCCCTTGAACTGGGGGCAGAGCCAAGTGACCCGAGCGAATTGTAATTGGCGTATCCAGCAAATTCATCACCCGCGTCGTTGAAGCCATCGCTCGCTGGTATTGATCCAGGGTTTGCCCCAAACGGGTCAGGGGCCAGAGCAACCGTTGAGTCATAAAGACCAGCACACTGTAGGTTCCCACTGCCATTTGCCCATTGGCCGCCTGCATCCCACCGATCAGCAACGTAGCAGTGAAGCCCATTAGAATCACCAGACGAATCAGGGGTACAAATGCTGCACTCAAGCTAATCGCCCGACGATTACTCTGGCGGTAGGCATTGCTCTCAGCAGTGAGGCGCTGGGCTTCGTAGGCTTCGGTGGTGAAGCTTTTAATTGTAGTGATGCCGCTGAGGTTGTTAGCTAGTCGGGCATTGAGGAGGCTAACCCGCTCGCGTACCTCCCCATAGCGGGGAGCCAGACGTTTTTGGAAAGAGATTGAGCCCCAAATAATAATCGGGATTGGAATCATGGTCATCCAAGCCACGCTTGGAGCCATGATCACAAACCCAGTACTAATCAACACAACTGTGGTGCTGACTTGCAGAATCTGGTTAGCGCCAATATCCAGAAACCGTTCCAGTTGGTTGATGTCATCATTGAGTATCGAGAGCAGCCCCCCAGTACTGCGATCCTCAAAAAAGCCCATTTCCAGTTCTTGGATATGGCTATAGGTTTCGAGGCGGAGATCATGTTGCATATTCTGGGCCAGGTTGCGCCAGAGCCGTTCATAGGCATATTCAAACACTGATTCCAAACCCCAAATCACCATGGTGAGCAGGGAGAGGATAACGAGTTGTTGTTGCACTGCGGTGATGCCGAATCGCGCCAGGAGAGAGTCTTGCTGATTCACAACCACATCGACAGCAGCACCGATCAGCAACGGTGGGGCAAGGTCAAAGAATTTGTTGATCACTGAGCAGAAAGCTGCTTGCCAGATAAGTGGGCGGTAGTTGCGACCGTAATGAAGCAGGCGTTGGAGGGGGTGGGTGCTCATACATGCAAGGATTGGGGTTGCGCTTACTGTAACAAAGTCCCCTTCCATAGCCCGTAATTCTTTGCGTGGGCGATATCGATAGAAGATAACGGAACAATCTGATGCCCATCAATAATTCTATTTTCGAGCGACCTTGAAGACCTGAAAACACAGGAATACCCCAGTTAGGGCGTGTCGTCAGTTCACACCAGAAGCCTGATGGAACAAGGAATAGAGCGCCCGACCCAAACAAAAAGCAAAGGGGCTGTAAGTCAATCACAGCAAGAGTTTGAAGTCTAACTGACGACAGCCCCTAATAAGCAGTGCTGATCAAAGCCATCAAACATTCCATACGCTGGCGATCGCGACAGATGCAGTGATCTGTGATTAGATTTTATCAATGGTTTTATTTATAGAGATAGATTTTGAGCTATAGTCTTAACACTGAGTTCTTTATTACACTCTCACTGACCTGCACTTATCCTTACACAGCACTCTTGAACTATGTTTGATCTTTGTGCGATCGCTCCAGCCGCTTGGCTCGGAGTCGATATTTTCCCAACAATGCCATTTTTAGCAACGGCTGAACCCGAAGGCGCTCCTATTGTATTGGCAGGCGTGCTCTTAACTTTAGTCTTTATCTACACCGCCAGTAAGCTGGGTGCTGAAGCCGCCAAGCGGGTGGACTTTCCTCCCGTGCTGGGTGAGCTGGTGGCGGGTGTCGTGGTGGGGGTCTCCCTACTGCACTTGGTCATCTTCCCCGAAAGCGGTCTGCAAGCCAGCGATTCCGTTGTGATGTCCGTGTTGCAATGGATTAACCATCTCACGCCTGAAGCCATGGACTCGATCTTTGCCTCCCAAAGCGAGGTCATCTCGGTCTTGGCAGAACTCGGGGTGATTATTCTCCTCTTTGAAATTGGCTTGGAATCGGATCTCCGTCAGCTCAAAGAAGTGGGCTACCAGGCGGCGATCGTTGCGGTTGTCGGTGTGGTTGTGCCCTTCCTGGCCGGTACGGTCGGTTTGATGGCACTGTTCCATGTCCCCGCGATCGCGGCTATCTTTGCTGGTGCTGCCCTGACTGCCACCAGCATTGGCATCACCTCCAAAGTCTTGGCGGAACTGGGTCATTTGAAATCAAAAGAGGGTCAAATCATCGTGGGTGCAGCGGTGATTGACGATGTGCTGGGTATTATTGTCCTAGCTGTTGTGGCGAGTCTGGCCAAGACTGGCGAGGTGGATATCACCAATGTGATTTATCTCATCCTCAGTGCCTCGGCATTCCTGTTGGGTGCAGTCTTCCTGGCTGAAATCTTCAATAAGACCTTCGTAAAAACAGTCGAAGCGCTGCGTACCCGAGGGAGCATCGTCATTCCAGCATTTGTGTTTGCCTTTTTGATGGCCTTCTTGGGCAACGCGTTGCATCTCGAAGCGATCTTAGGTGCGTTCGCAGCAGGCTTGGTGCTCGATGAAAGCGACCCCCGGAACGAGTTGGATAACCTGATTAAGCCCATTGCAGACTTTATGGTTCCAGTTTTCTTTGTGACGGTGGGGGCACGCGCTGACTTAAGCGTACTCAACCCCTTGGTGCCGGAAAACTTGGCCGGTTTGGGCATTGCAATCTTTTTGATTGCGGTGGCGATCGTGGGCAAAGTGGTTACGGGCTGGGCTGTCTTTAACCAACCAGGCATTAACCGTTTGGCGATCGGCATCGGTATGATCCCTCGCGGTGAAGTGGGCTTGGTCTTTGCGGGGATTGGTACGGCTAGTGGGGTGCTCGACAAGCCCTTGGAAGCTGCCATCATTATTATGGTGATTCTGACCACCTTCCTGGCTCCGCCTTGCTTACGCCTGGCCTTCGGGGATGAGGAAGCCGCGACTGAAACTGCAATTGAGTCTGCAAATGCCAGTCAACTCAAACCGATTCCTGTTACGACCGAGGGCTAAATCATGACATCGCTTGGGGGACAGTTTATTCTAGAAGCCTGCGTTTTTGCTACGCTGCTCTTAGGGTTTTTCGGCGTCATTCTCAAACAGAACTTGATGCTCAAGATCCTTTCGATGGATGTGATGAGCACAGGAGTCATCGGGCTCTATGTATTGGTCGCAGCACGAGGGGGCATCTTTACACCGATCTTGGCTGATGACCAACCCCGTGCCTACGCTGATCCTGTTCCCCAAGCGGTCATTCTCACTGCGATCGTGATTGGACTTTCCATTCAAGCGCTGATGCTCGTGGGGGTAATGAAGCTCTCCCGCGATCATCCTACGTTAGAGACACGGGAAATTGAAAAAAGTAATATGCCTTGAGGGTTCAAAGTTCAAGGTTCAGAGTTCAGATTAGGGGGAATATTGCCTTTGAGTACCAAAAAATCAGAAATCGTCTGAAATCCTTATGACTCCGTAGGTTGGGCTGATTAATAGCGTAGCTTGCTTCTTGTAGAGTAACCCAACGCGATTGCCCTTGGCACTGCGCAGAGCGCAATCGCTCTATGCTTTACGAGTTTTGGGTTTCTTGCGTCAACCTAACCTACAGGCGACAACTTTTGTCCCATATTGAGATATTGCCCAGCCAGCCAATCAAGGATTTAGGGATTCTAAATCTACACTCATTGGAACCCAAAAGAATGATGTATTTAAGACGTTCAATATCCAGGTTTTAGCGTATTTTATGAATCCCTTAACCATTATTTGGATCGCGCTACCATTTCTGATTGGCTTTAGTATTTATCTGTTGCCAAAGGTCGATCGCGTCTTAGCAATACTGATTGCGCTCTTCTCCTTGGGCTATGGCTTTACTGCGGTTTTGCTCCCGGAACCGCTCACGTTACATTTGCTTGATCAGTTTGGGGTCACGCTAATTGTTGACCAAACTAGTGGTTACTTTATTCTGACCAACGCGATCGTCACAACCGCAGTTATTCTTTACTGTTGGGCACAGCAAAAGTCTGCTTTTTTCTATACCCAAATGATTATCTTGCACGGTAGCGTCAATGCGGCGTTTATTGGTGCAGATTTAATTAGTCTCTATGTCGCCTTAGAAGTCATTAGTATCGCGGCTTTTTTGTTGGTTGCCTACCCACGCAGCGATCGCGCTATTTGGGTGGGGCTGCGCTATTTGTTTATTAGCAATATCGCCATGCTCTTTTACTTGGTAGGAGCAATTTTGGTCTACCAAGCCAATCAGTCTTTTGCCTTTGCAGGTTTGGCTAATGCCCCCCCGGAGGCGATCGCGTTGATTAGTCTGGGGCTGCTCACCAAGGGCGGAATTTTTGTCTCCGGATTATGGCTACCGTTGACCCATTCTGAATCGGAAACCCCCGTTTCTGCCTTGTTATCTGGAGTTGTGATCAAGGCGGGTGTCTTTCCGTTGGTGAGAATGGCATTATTAGTTCCGGATATCGAGCCATTGGTACGTCTCTTTGGAGTTTGTACCGCTTTACTGGGTGTGGGCTATGCCATCTTTGAGAAGGATACGAAGCGGATGCTCGCTTTCCACACCGTTTCTCAGCTAGGATTTGTCCTCGCTGCCCCTCCTGTAGCGGGTTTCTATGCCCTTACCCACGGTCTGGTGAAATCAGCACTCTTTTTAATTGCGGGTAATTTACCCAGTCGGAACTTTAAAGCCCTTAAAACCTTGCCCTTGGCAACACCTTTGTGGGGGGCGCTGGCGATCGCCAGCTTCTCTATTTCAGGTGTGCCACTGCTGTCTGGCTTTGGGGCGAAAGTATTGACCATGAAAAACCTGCTGCCCTGGCAAGTGATCGGGATGAATGTTGCTGCCTTGGGTACGGCTATTTCCTTTGCTAAGTTTATTTTTTTGCCCCGCAGTTCCGAAGGGCAGATGAAATTAAAGCCAGGCTTCTGGCCAGCCATTATGCTGTTGCTGGGGGGATTAGTCGTCGCCAATATCGTGTACTACGATGCCTATACGTTAAAAAACCTGCTTAAACCCTTACTCACGATCGCTCTGGGTTGGCTTCTGTATTTACTTGTGATTCAGCGTATCACCTGGAAACTGCCTCGCTACTTTGAGCAGTTCGATCACCTAATCGGTGTGATGAGTTTGATGTTAACGGCATTGTTTTGGTGGGGGGTCATATGATCAGCATTTTAGATTTACTCTTACGTTTAACCATTTGGTTTTTGCTGACGTCGGATTTGAGTTTGCCCAATATTTTAATTGGTATTGCAGTGGCTTTACTGATTCCTCGTCGCTATACCCAACTGAGTACGCTTAAAGACTGGCTGCAAATCCTTTGGGAAGTGGTTGTTGCCATTCCTCAAGCGTATATTGAAGCCGTGGAAATTATGGTTCGACCCCACACTGAGGAAGATATTGTCACCGAACGTGTTAAACCGCGTCGTACACCCGGTTTGATTTTCTTGGATGTTTTTGTGATCACCTTTACCCCTAAAACGATTGTGCTCAATCACCATGAAGATGGCACGTATGAAGTTCATCGCATTCGTCGCCCCCGTCGTAAAACCAAGGCAAAAGCTGCTCGGAGGCCGTGGTCATGAACGGGATTTTAATCGCCATGATTGGCGCGTTACTCTTGCCAATTTATGAAGCGTGGCAGGATGAAGATATTTGGCAAAAAATGCTCGCTTTTGCCAGCATTGCCACCAAAACATCGATCATGATTTTAGTGGTTTCTGTGCTGCGGGATGACTGGATGATTGGGGTTGTGGGGGTCTTGATTTTGAGTGTGGGCAATGCAGCGTTAATGCTCTTAGCTCATATTTTGCGACGGCTCAATGAGGGGTGAGGTAAAACAATGATTGACAATATTAGTTATGGCTTGATGGTGTTAGGGGTTGTGTTTTGGTTTTGGGGCACAGTGCCGCTGCTGGGGCATCGTTCGGTACTCTACAAGCTCCATAGCCTTTCCGTCTCCGACACGTTGGGGTCGATGGCGATCGTAGTGGGGCTGCTGCTCAAGATCCCTCGGGAATGGCCGCTGTTGCTGCTAGCGCTGATTTCGCTGGCGATTTGGAACACGGTTTTGGGTTATGTCCTCGCTTACTGTTCAAGTCAGGGGGGCGGCAATGACTGACGAGATCTATGTCTTTGCAATTATGTTGCTGCTGCCCTTGTCAGCGGGCATGTTGGTGGCTCAGACCAATCCCTACCATGCGCTGATCATTCGGGGGATTTTGGGGGCGATCGCAGCCCTCGTCTATGCTTTGTTTGGCGCGGCGGATGTGGCGCTAACCGAAGCCTTGGTGGGCACAATGCTCTCAATTACCCTCTATGCAGTGGCAGTGCGCTCTTCCATGAGTCTGCGATTGGGAGTTTTAGAGCCTGAAGCGATGCCGCTTTCCGCAGAACTCACCCAAGCGCTGCGCCAGGCTTTACAACCTGCTCATTTGCGCTTGGAACTATTGCCCTATGGTGATCCTACTGCTCTCCAACAGGCCTTAGGCGAAAAAGAGATTCATGCCCTATGTCTGCCGATTCCTGTTAGCGATCGCACTGATAAACGCAACTATCGGCTGCAAACTCGAACGCCTCGCCTCCAGCAGCTCCTGAATACAGAATCATTGCAGGCGATCGCGCACCTTGATGAAACGCTTCAACATTCGGAGTCACAACCATGATTTGGATCTACATTGCTGCTGGCGTGGCCCTCTATATCAAGATGTTGGTGTTTCCCAATCCTGTCTTGGAGGTGGGCGAGAGCGCGATCGTGACTGCAATTGTTGAAGAGACGGGGGTGCCCAATGCCGTCTCTGGCATTATTTTCCGCAATCGGCTCTATGACACAATTTTTGAAGTGGTCGTTTTCTCAATCGCCATTATGGGCGCACGGTTTTTGCTGGCGGATGAACAACCCTCAGGCAAGATCCACCAGTTTACGGATCAGCCCTCGATTGTCTTAGCACGTTTGGGTGCAACGATTGCGGCGTTGATTGGGATTGAACTCGCGATCCGGGGGCATCTGAGTCCGGGTGGGGGCTTTGCAGCAGGAGTGGCTGGGGGCACCGCGATCGGCTTGGTGGCGATCACCTCATCGGCACAATGGATGGAGGCAATTTATCAGCGTTGGCAAGCAGCAAGGGTTGAGAAGGTCTCGGTGCTAATCTTTATCGTCTTGGCTGTGCTCATGCTGGTGGGGGTTGAATTGCCCCACGGTGAGGCGGGTTCACTGGTCAGTGGGGGCTGGATTCCGGTGTTGAATATTTTAGTGGCGCTGAAGGTCGCGCTAGGATCTTGGGCAGCGATTTTGGTATTTATTCGCTATCGAGGTTTGCTGTGAGGCAGGGGAGATAGGCGATCGCAATTCTCCACAAGCTCGGAGCAGAATGAATCGCAATTGGCGAGATATTAACTACCTTGCCCAAGGCACGCTCCGGCAGCGGGCAGCTTATCAGGCATTGCAATCTACCCAAGTGCTTGCCAAGTTAGCCGCTTTCGATCCGGTGCTGGCTGGGACAATTCCGCTCAATATTGATATCGCGGGCAGTGATTTGGATATTATCTGCTATGCACCGGATTTGGAGCAGTTTGCCAGGGTCATCCGCCTGCATTTCAGTGACTACCCAGATTTTGCCTGTCAGAAGACAGTGCTCCAATTGCCTACGGTCGTGGCACGTTTTATAGCGACTGATTTTGAGTTTGAGATTTTTGGGCAACCTTGTCCAGTGGAACAGCAAAATGCGGTGCGGCATCTGGAGATTGAGGCGCGATTATTGGATATAGGCGGTGAGGGTGTTCGGCAAAAGATTCGGCAATTGAAGCAGGCAGGATTGAAGACGGAACCTGCTTTTGCTGCATTGTTTGTTTTGACGGGCGATCCGTATGAGACGTTGTTGGCGCTGGAGACTGGGCTATGAGCTGACTTAATCCAAACACGTCCTACGCTTGTCTAGCCTCCCAGGCTTGCATCCTTTGTTTAACCATTACTTCTGCCTCTTCAAATGACCGCCCCCATAATGCTCTGCCGCGATCGCACCCCAGTGAAACTATTTCTGTAAACAAGCCATC
This sequence comes from Spirulina sp. SIO3F2, assembly GCA_010672165.1. Classification (GTDB taxonomy): domain Bacteria; phylum Cyanobacteriota; class Cyanobacteriia; order Cyanobacteriales; family Spirulinaceae; genus SIO3F2. The sequence goes on from JAAHHN010000146.1 coordinate 14,722, forward strand.
AAGCGGCTGACTCTGATAACGCTGAACTGTTGCAGCAGAAACCCATTCAATCACATCAAGGTAGGTATAGCCCGCGGTCAGGATTTCTCCATTTGCGGAGAACACGAAAAGCCAACTATTATCGCCATCCGTCCCCATCACACAAGCGATTAAGTCGAAGTCTTGAACAATAATTTGGTAAATATTGACACCTAAGCCATCACCATGTCGAAGCTCGTGCTCAAACCCGTCACTAAAATGCTTCATCTTGATATTGAAGTCATCCCACGAAATCTCGAAAAAATCCTCAAATAGCGCTTTATCGTAGTCGTCATCATCGTACTCATCATCTTGACTGAATCCGTCGATATGGTATTCAAGATAATGTTCTGTAAATCTTCTCTCAAAGAAGTTCTGGATCAGAATTATGTTTTGATTGGGTTGCTCTTGCATAACCAAAAACTGTTAATGAGCTAGATATTGCAAGTTACGACCAGCCGAGAATTTCAAAACGAATGAAACATCCAGTGAGCGTACCTAAAGCTGAAACTAGAAGAGGTGCTGTGTAATTGGGAGTTTGAGATTTCTCGCAGTCATCAAGATGTTCACTAATACTTACTTCTTCAGAACTATTGATACCTCCACTGATTTTACTGGATGCATAAATCAAGGCCCATGTAGCTGTAAAAATAAACACAATATTCCAGTAGCGAAGCCCCTGAAATATTTCAATAATGCTAAAAGCAATAAACAGAAAAAAATATTTTTTAATTTCTTTGTACATACTTTCTACCTTGATACTCTACTGCTTACCAAACGACAGTGCGATCGCTAATTTTGTCGGATGCATTACACTTCACTACTGCCATCCTACGCCTAAGCAAATTCTCGCTGTAAATCCACATCATCCGAAAAATATCTAACCTCCATCTGATTGCGAATTACAGCTCTCACAATCGAGCGAATTTGGTTATGTGTCCATTGACCATCCACAAATTCCTGGGGGTAGTTTGTAACCAACCAATCCACCAACTCTTGTACCGTAGAAATGCACATTGTCCAATTGGGTATTGAGTTTGGCAAACGAGATATCTTTAGCTCAGCTCCTATCGCTTGTGATACCTCACGACGCTGATCCCGAGGGATTAATTGATTAAGCCGACTGTCAAGACAGACTTGGTGACGAAAAAGATTAAGCTGCGATCGCAAAACCTGGCATACGAAATGAAAAGCTCTTAAGGTTGGACAAACCCCAATTACTGAACTCGAAGCATTGAGTTTCTTAGCGATATAAGCGATCGCCATTGCTGGGGTTTGAATCTCCTCAGCATCCTCTTCTCCAATCGTGATGTCAAAAGCCTCTTCCCAAGCCAGAACCAGTTCTACCGCATCGAGTCCCATTTTTACCGTTTGGAATTTGTTTTTCTTGGCGGGCAAGATGCCCGCGCTACGGATATCAGAAAAAATCTAGCCGTAGCGCAGGTGTCCCGCCTGCCTATTGAATCATCACAGCAGGTATTCTAATCAACCCACTACCGCAGGCTGCTTGGCAAACCAAGCCTCCCGCAACTGGCTAGCGATTTGCGAACCCGTCAAACCCAACTCCGTCTTGGATTCATTGGGTGTTGCATGATCCACCAACATATCTGGTACACCAAATCGCTTCACCGGAACCAGCAACTCCTGCTCCTGCATTGCTTCGAGCACCTTAGACCCAAAGCCCCCAGCTAAGCAACCCTCTTCTAGGGTGGCCACTTTACCGATACGCTCGGCCAACGGCAGAATGAGTTCTGTATCCAACGGTTTCACAAACCGGGCATTGACGACCGTCGCCTCAATGCCATGCTCACTGAGGATCTCTGCTACCTGCATTGCGGTCGTCACCATCGTGCCATAGCCCAAAAGCAAGAGATCATCGCCATTGCGCAGAATCTCGCCCTTACCGATAGGCAGCGCTTCCCAGCCCTCTTCCATCAGGGGCACACCCACCCCACTGCCACGGGGATAGCGCATGGCGATCGGGCCAGCAGTGTAGTCCACCCCAGTTACGAGCATCTGCTGCATTTCTGCTTCATCTTTGGGGGCCATCACCACCATATTGGGTAAACAGCTGAGATAGGCAATGTCATACATCCCCTGGTGGGTGGGGCCATCCGCACCCACAATCCCGGCGCGATCGAGGCAGAAGAAGACGGGCAGCTTTTGAATGCAGATATCGTGAATGATTTGGTCGTAGGCCCGCTGCAAGAACGTGGAATAAATGGCGACTACTGGGCGAATCCCTTCACAGGCCATCCCCGCCGCGAGGGTGACGGCATGTTGCTCGGCGATGCCCACATCAATATATTGATCGGGCAATTTTTTCTGGAGTTTATCCAGTCCGGTGCCGGTGGCCATGGCGGCCGTGATCCCGATGATTTTGGGGTTCGCTTCCGCTAGCTTGGTGAGGGTATGGCCGAATACCTTGCTGTAACCAGGGGGGGTTGGTTTCTTGGAGGGATAGGCTTTGCCGGTTTGGAGGTCAAAGGGTTTTTGGGCATGGTAGCCCACTTGGTCTTGCTCTGCGATCGCGTATCCCTTGCCTTTGATCGTGGCCACATGCACTAACACTGGGCCGGGCATCTTATGGGCTTGCTCAAAGGTATTGATTAGCTCTTCGAGATTATGACCATCCACCGGGCCAAAATACTTAAAGCCCAACTCCTCAATCACTGCTCCCACCTTGGGAACTGCCAGCCGCTTCATACTTTCCTTGAGCCGATCCATATCGGGGGTAATCGATTCACCGAAGAAGGGCATATTCTTAAGCTGTTCTTCCAGGTTATCGCTCAGGAATTGCATCGGCTCTGAGAGACGCACTTTGTTGAGATAACGCGAGATCGCCCCGACATTGGGGGAAATCGACATTTCATTGTCGTTGAGCACCACCAAAAGACGAGTATCCGGTAAATGTCCGGCATGGTTGATGGCTTCGAGCGCCATGCCTCCTGTGAGTGCGCCGTCGCCAATTACTGCAACAGTTTTAAAGTCTTCCCCTCGGCGATCGCGGGCCAGGGCCATACCCAAAGCCGCGGAGATACTGGTGGAGGCATGACCCGCACCAAAATGATCAAAGCGATTCTCACTGCGCTTGAGATATCCTGCCACACCAGCTTGTTGGCGCAGGGTATGGAAATCGTTATAGCGCCCGGTGAGCAATTTATGGGGATAGGCTTGGTGGCCCACATCCCAAATTACTTTGTCCTGATCCAGATCCAGCGTCTGATACAACCCAAGCGTCAGCTCAACCACGCCCAAACCTGGGCCAAGGTGGCCACCACTAGCCGCGATCGTGGCGAGGTGTTTGTCTCGGATTTGTTGAGCAATCTTTTCCAGTTGACGAATGGAAAGTCCGTGTAGCTGGTTGGGATGGGTAATTTCACTTAAATGCATGTCAAAAAACTGTTGCGCTGATTGTATTTTTGTGAAGCAGCATTGGCGTCTACTTCTCACTCTAAGGGATTGGCTACCCTCAAACTGTTACTGCTGCTCATCTTGTATCGGTTCACTGTACAGCTTTTGAGCGCGATGGAAATCTATTTTTAGCGTTTTTCTAACGTTCTCCGCTGGTTGCTGCTTTACATTCATCCCTTCTCCAGAACTTTAATTAAGCGGTATACCTCATTATGCATTTCGTTTTTTAATGGTGCGATCTGAGCGATCGCCCAAGTTCTACCCCTCTATCCAGACCACCGCTGGTCAGCCGCCCAAAAGCCAGCAGCTCTTCAACAAGTATTCGGCAATTCCCCTATCTTGGTTGCGATTTGGGATGGGGTGCAGTTGGGCAATATTATCCCTAGATGGCTATTTGTAAGATCTATTCCTGTTCCCGGTTCTCACACCAATCTACAAATCCCTCAAACTCACTCAGATTAATCTGAGCTGGGGCCGGAGCCGCTCCCAACGGCGACACCACAATCAAACTGGTAAAAGGAGATTCGTTAGATGCACCAGAGTTTTAATACAGCCCTTTTCAAATAGATGAGGAGCAGTAACAACAGTGAGAAAACCAGTTTTGGATATCTTCTGTAGTGACCGAACCTAAAGATTGCTCGATAGCATCTACCAAGTCAGCATATGTCCTGGGTTCAAGTTTGTTGAGCTTTGATTTCATTTGTGA
>JAAHHN010000147.1 GCA_010672165.1 Spirulina sp. SIO3F2
GGTCTCAAACTCCGCTACAATCCGCTGCTGAATGCTGACCTCATTGCTATCAAACCGCTTTAGCTCCAGAAACACCGGAATACATTGGTGTTGATAGTCTCCCGTTTTCCCCTTCAACGCCTCCAAACCCAGCTTCCGCAAAAAGGTTGATTTCCCCGCTCCCGGCTGACCCAGCACCATCGAAAACGGCTGCTCACTGGCCACCTCAACCCCCACCCGTGTTTCACATCTCTCCCCTTGAAGCCGCCGCTGGCTGCTCTCCCGAAATGCCGTCTCCAACGCATCCGTCGAAATAAAATCCCGAATACTGTATTCATTGAGCAAGCGTACATTGGTGTACACATCATCCAAGTTCACCGGCTCTCGCATCCCCAAAACCTTAAGGATGCCGTGGCGGTTGGTGTAGCTTTGGGCATACTTCTCAATCGATCGCGTCAATCGCAGCGATAGCGCCTCAAACCGCTCAGCCACCTGGCCCTTGAGCTGTTCCAAACCACCCGTTGTTGCCTGCCCCAGTTCACTGGCAATCATTTCCTCAAAAACAGGCTTAGCAATGGGCCATAGGGTTTCTTTGGCAATAGCGACGATCGCGGTTGCAGTCAAACTCATACAAATCCCTCTGCGTTGAGATGTTCTCTTTAGGATAACCAAACCTAAGCAAGTCTCTGTGGTGCGTTACGCCACTCTACACAATCCATGCTATTGCACTACGGGCCAGACTTCTGCCCTTCAATCTGCGCCAACCGCTCCCGCACTAGCACCCGAATTTTTGCCGAGAGCGGCAGCTCACTCCATGCCACATCCTCGCGGCATTGTTCAATTTGCTCCCGAATATCACTGACATCAATAGAGATGCGATCGCGCCGCCTCCCCAATTCCTCAGTCTTTGCCATCTCAGCAGCCCAGCAACATCACATTTCGTCATCATCATCACTAATTCCAGTCAGCTCACTTCTGGTTTGGACGGACAGCCCAGCGTTCATCTTGTTCTATGCTATCCGCTTTTCATTGCTCCGCTACCGATCGCACAAGTAGCATGGAGCGCCTGCGATCGCCTCGCTCCAGACTCAGCCAATAACACCACCTGACCATTAGCCAAACGCTGAAATCCGGTGGCTTCTCGAATGACATTAGGGGTCGTAGGTAGCACTTCAGGGGATGGGGCTGGGGTGTTTAAAAATGCTGAGAGATCGCGCAGGTCGCTCCAGGGGCGATCGCTACCGCTTTGGGCTTCAGCGTTTGGGGGCACACCACCCCGTCCGGTGGCAATAAATTCATTCTGCCCGGCTGCTGCACAGGTGTTATCCACCTGCTCACTAGAATCAGCGAGCGCTAGGGCTAAGTTCACCAGCCCTGAGCTGGGGTCAAGGCTAAAATCATTCACCGTGATCGTGCCGCTGACGCCGAACTGGGAACTCGCCGTAATGTCATTTTCGGACGTGAGTTGGTCGCGGAAGGCGAGCCCAAAAATCCCTTGGGTCGTGATGTTGATATTGCCGCCTGCACCTAAGACTGCATTGGCCACAATATCGCTGTTTTCATAGCCCGCGATCACAGGAGCATTGATTTTGATGTTACCGCCTGTGGCACTGCCTGTGGCATTGGTGCTAATGCGACTCCCTCGCCGCAGGAGCAATATCTCGCTTGCTGTTAGGTCAATATTGCCCTGACTCCCGGCGGAAGACTCAGCTTGGAGCTGCCCGCCTTGATTAAGATATAAATTCGTGGCATTCACGGATAAGTTCCCCGCATTGCCAGTGCCCGTACTGCTCACCGAAACAATGCCATCATTTTCAATCGTGACAGTTTGACCTGTAATGTTGAGATTGCCTGCATTGCCTGCCGCTTCTGTGCCTGCAAAAACTTGTCCACTTTCGTTGAGAGACAGAGTTGTCGCATTAATTGACAAGTTCCCCGCATTCCCGCTTCCCGTTGTGTTTACGGAAACCAGACCACCATTTTCAATCGTGATAGTTTGACCCGTAATATTAAGATCGCCAGCATTGCCTTCAGTTTCTGTCCCCGCAAAAATCTGCCCATTATTGATCACACGTAAATCAGAAACGGTGAGGTTAATGGTGCCACCTGCACCTGTCGGGTTGAGATTTGCACTACTACTAGAACTTATTTCTGAACCCGATGTAATCCGAGAAATTCTGCCATCTTCATCTGGCGTCGCACTATCAACCGTAATGCGTTGAGCTGTGATACTGACATTACCTGCATTCCCATCAGAAAAGGTACTTGATTCGATACTGTTCCCATCTTTAAGCACAATATCTTGTGCAGTGATATTAATGTTACCCCCTTGAACTGTGAAGGGATTACGGCGATCGACTTGGGTCGTAATGCTGCCAGCATCATCGCCTGGATCAACACCACTCAGTTCCAGATAATCAACCGTGATATTGATATCACCACCATTACCATTCCCCTCTGTATCCACATCAATAACTGCTCCTTCTCGCATAAAAAGTTGCTGGGCATTGAGGAATAAACTCCCCCCTTGTCCAACACCAGTATCATCCACTTCCAAGCTAATTTGAGAGGAAAAACCGTCTTCATCGGCACCCTGAAAAACAATATTACCCGTTGCATTCAAGGTAATATTACCCCCTTGACCTGTTCCTTCTAACTTAGCTTCTAGAAAGGCACCATCATTAAATAGCATATTTGGTGCTTCTAAGATAATATTTGCGCCTGTTGCATTTGCTCCATTTTGCACCTCAGTCGTGATAAGTGGAAAACTGCCAAAGTCGGTGGGATCGGGGCCAGAGAGACGAATTGATTCTGTCGCATAAATCCGAATTTCTCCCCCAGATATTGTGCCAAATGTATCAGCTTGGATTTCTGACGCTTCCGTTAAAGCCACCGTTGCGCCCTGCACCTGAATGGTGCCCGCCCCATCCCCATTGGCTTCGAGTTCTGCATCTGAGCCCTTTAAGGTGATATTGCGCCATTCACCTAAGATAGGTTGCGTTTCAACGATAACTAAACTGTCTTTACTCAATCCCACTGTGCCATTAGCTCCGGCTAGCAATTCAATCCGTCCCATATCTACTTCAATCTTGGTCTGATCGATAGTGATTTCACCACCGATTAAACCAATCGTTTGATCGGAAATTTCAAAGTCTTCAGTCAGGGACTGGGTCACGATGCTACCTGGATTGCTGCCTAAATTAAGGCCAATCGGTTGATTGATGGTTAGTAATGGTGAAACCGTAGTGTCATTGGCAGAAAATTCGAGGTTATGGGGAAAGACAATACTGCTGGCGGTGCTGCCAATAAATGAACCATTCATATCCAGCTCAGCATTGGGCCCAAAAACAATACCGTTGGGATTGATTAAGAAGAAGTCTGGGTTGATGCCGCCTGTAACCCGCAGGATGCCATCAATATTGGAGACATTGCTGCCTGTGACCCGGCTAAAGATGCGTTCGATCGTGCCGCCTACCGAAAATTCAGTGGTGGCGGTGCTGGGGGAAAATTCCGTGAAGCTATGGAACAGATTCGCCCCTTGGGTGGTGCCGCCGGTGATTGTGAAGGGGCCAGTACCCGTCACCGTTGTGCCCACGGTGCCATCGGCAGTGACGGTTTGGGCGATCGCGCAGCCACCTATCGCGCAGCTATCCCCTATTACCATTCCCCCCCAAACCAACAGAGAAGCGATCGCGCAGCCCCCCCACTTCTCCAGTCTCTGCCATTGCAGCAACCTAGCAACATCATATTTCGTCATCATTATTGCCAACTCCAGTCAGCTCACTTTGGGTTTGGACAGACAGCCCAGCGTTCATCTTGTTCTATGCTATCCGGTCTCAAATTAGGCATTGCTGAGATGAACTGGATTTATTTAAAACTTACACCTGAGCAATATTTCAAGTCACACTTTATGACCCTGAGAAATAGCAACATCACCCTTTTATTGAATTGCCCCCGATCGCACAGGTCGCGTGCAATGCCTGCGATCGCCCTGCTCCAGATTCAGCCAATAAAACCACCTGACCATTAGCCAAACGCTGAAATCCGGTGGCTTCTCGAATGACCTCAGGGCTGGTGGTTAAAAGTTTAGGAGCTGGGGCTGGAGTGTTTAAAAATGACGAGAGATCGCGCAGGTCACTCCAAGGGCGATCGTTCCCACTTTGGGCTTCAGCGGTTGGGGGCACACCGCCCCGTCCGGTGGCAATAAATTCATTCTGCCCGGCTGCTGCACAGGTGTTATCCACCTGCTCACTAGAATCAGCGAGCGCTAGGGCTAAGTTCACCAGCCCTGAGCTGGGGTCAAGGCTAAAATCATTCACCGTGATCGTGCCGTTGACGCCAAACTGGGAACTCGCCGTAATGTCATTGTCAGCAGTCAGTTGCTCCCGAAAAGCCAACCCAAAAATTCCTTGGGTGGTGATGGTGATATTGCCGCCATTGCCCGCAAAAGCATTGGCTACAATATCGCTGTTTTCATAGCCTGCAATCACGGGTGCGCTAATCGTGATATTGCCACCATTGCCACTGCCACCCGCTTGGCCCGCCGTGGCAGAAATCAAACTGCCCTGACGTAGCAACAACATATCCCCAGCCGTCAGATTGAGGTTGCCACCATTGCCTTGGTTGGTGGTGGCGGTGATTTGAGACTGATTCAATAATTGCAAATTTGTGCCCGCTGTGATGCTAATATCGCCGCCTGCCCCCGTGGCTGAGCCTAAGGCGCTTGTGGTGAGCACACTCTGATTCCGTAAAATGACCGCATCAGAAACCTGGATATCAATCCGGCCACTTTCCCCACTACTCAGGGTAGACGCATTAATCTGAGCACCATCTTGAACGATAAGCTGTTTCGTTTTGATTTTTAAATCGCCCGCAGCCGAGGTTGAAGTGGTGGACACATCTAATGCACTAGGCGTTGAACCATCAGCCAGCCGACCTTCAATCACCACCGATTCAGTCGCAGTAATATTCAATTGCCCACCCTGACCCGCGTTGGGTTGCAAATCTTTAGAGCTACGGGTTTCGATAGCCGCCCCCCCCGCAACGTGTAAGGTTCGGGTTGTGATGTTAATATCGCCAGCATCCCCTGTTCCGGTGGTTGTGGAATTAATCGCAGTCCGGGCAGCACCATCTAAAAATGCAAAGCCAGTGCTTGGGGGTAAGCTGGTACGACCATCATTCAACGTTAAGGTTTGGGTGTTGGCTGTTATATCTCCCCCTTGTCCAGCCCCCAAAGCTGACACATTCACTAAACCGCCATTTTGCAACTCCACAAGGGGGCTGGAGAACATAATATTACCCCCTGTACCCATTGAACCCAAACCTGTGCCCGCAAAGATCACAGACCCACTATTGCGTATCCTCTGCGTTGCCTGAATCGAGATATCTCCAGCTGCTCCAGTACTGAAGGTAGTATTCCCAATCAGTGAGCCAGCTTGCACGTTGAGAGTTGGACTATTAATGGTAATTTTGCCCGCAGCACCTGAACCACTAGCAATACTAAAAATGGACGCACCAAGGTTATTTGGATTTAGCGTTCCGGCAATGCCAAAGTTCACAAAGTTCAGGAGCAGTTGCTCATAGCCAATTCCGGTCAAAGTTAACGATTCACTAACATCGAAGGTGAGATTTGCCCCAGCCCCTATCCCGCTTGTGGTACTCAAAATTGTGCCACGATCGCTAATTTCGACGTCCCGAGCAGTTACCGTAATATCCCCTTGGGCAGCCGTTCCTAGGGTCGCAGCTAAAACCCTTGCGCCTTCAGTAACCGTAACGCGATCGCCCCGCAGTTGAATCGCCCCACTGGCCGCACTGCTACTGTTAACCAGTGCCCCTTGGGTTAGATTAATATCTGCAAAACTGTTGATATTACGGTAGTCCAGTTCATAGCCTGTCGATGTTGTGGTTAAGTCCACAGTCTCATTGGCCCCCACCGCCCCCACTTCGATTCGGCCACCGAGCGTAGTCAGCGCCCCCCCCGTAAGGTTGACTTCACCCCCTACCAAACCGAGCGTCTCTTGGGTTCCCCCTGCCCCCACCAATAAACCGATAGGTGTTGTCCCGGTTGTAAAGGTCGAGGCATTCGTGATATTGCCAGGGTTTGAGCCCATACCCAATCCTGTGGGTGCTGTGACACTCAGCAGCGTTGTACCTGTGGCGCTAAACTCGCTGCCATCAGCAAATTGGATGCTCTCAGCCGTGCTAGCTAGGAATGAACCGGGCACATTCAAAATTGCATTCGAGCCAAAGACAATGCCATTCGGGTTAATCAAGAAAAAGTCAGGGCTATTGCCACCATTGACCTGTAATACTCCATTAATAGTGGAAATATTGGTTCCCGTTACACGGCTAATGACCCGTTCAATTCCACCACCACTGACGTTAAAGAGCGTAGTATGGGTTTCGGGTGAAAAATCCTGAAAACTGTGGAAAAGATTACCGCCTGCGGTATCCCCCCCGGTAATCACAAAAACAGCGGGTGTTGCAACAACATTGGTTGTCGTTGTGCCATCAGCAGTAACGGTTTGGGCATGGGCTATTGGTTGACTGCCAAAATTTTGACTGCTCAAAAGCAGGGCGATCGCGCCTGAGAGCCAAAGACCAGAACGAGAGCGGCAATAGGGAGGAAGAGCCATAAATAATGCTTAATGGTTGGTCGACAATGGGCAATATGCCAGCCATGGCATTGCTGTGTTCTAAAGATGCATCTGATGGGTGGGGAAGAATCTTAAAACTACTTCTAACCTGGATATTCATTTGTAATAATTGGAGTGCCTCAATATTGCGTCAGTATTGAGTGAACAACTTGGGTCAACCTTGCTCTATCTCTAAACTAACGGCATTTTCGTTAAAAAACATTGAGGATCTCGCTGATTATTTTCATTTTCTCAAAGCAAAATGATCATGAATTCAGTAACATGACCCCTACCCCCAAATCCAATTAAAAGGGCGACCAATTAATCGAGAAATGCAAACCATCTTCTTGGGCAGAATTGCCTGTGGTGGTGACTTCGGTGAGGGGAATCCCCCAATCTAAGCGGGCTGACCAACCTCCGCTATCCTGCCAGAGCAGACCTAGTCCCACCGAGGTGAGGGCATTGGGCGAAGGATCAGCCTCATCCACATTCCAGCCAATGCCAAAATCCACAAAGGGCGTGAGTTGCAACAGTCCATCAACCTCTGGAACGCGGAAAATCGGTAGCCGTACCTCGGCGGTGGCCATTGCTCCCCCATCGGTGGTGAGAAAACTTTGGGAATAGCCCCGCACCGTTTGAGCCCCGCCAATACTGATTTGCTCCACAGAAGGGAGGGGGCGATCGCTCCATTGCACATTGCCGCGCACGACCAAGAGCGTATCGCGTCCTAAGCGCCTGACCCATTGCCCTTGGCCCTGCCAAGAGAAGAACTGACCATCTGGTGCGGTGGCGTTTTGGGTTGTGCCCAGCAGATCAACACCGAGGTTAAACTGCGATCGCGCTGCCAGCACCTGATTTTCATTGCGTTTGACCCAATCTTGAAAGAAGCGAAAGGCGGAAATATGGGTCTGGCCCTGACTATCAGAGCCTCGGGTGGGGAAGGGCAATTCTCCCGTATTGAGGGGGTTGAGCGTCACCGTACTCTCATGGCGCGAAAACGTCAGACCCGCAGCAAATTCTTCACTGGGGCTTTGGTAGAAGGGCTGACGAAACGAGACTTCGTAGGTATCCGAGTCTGACTCAATATTGAGCACATCAAAGGGGTCTCGAATCACACGACTATTGGAATCGCTATAGCTCAACGTAAGGCGACCATTGCGTGGATTTAGGGGAACTGAGTAGGACAGATCAAACGTGCCGCTGCCATTGGTATTGCTCAATCCCACCGTGAAGCGATCGCCAATCCCTAAGATATTTTGATTACCCGCTTGCACCTGACGTCGCACAGTGCCCACATTGGACGAGCGGGCATTATCAAGACCCAAATTGCTCTGCCACGGATCAGCCTCTTGCACCTGTACCTTAAGAATGCTGCTGCTGGGTTCAATGCCTGCGGCAAGCTCCGCATTGATCGTGTTAATCAAGGGATCTTGCTGAAGCAATTGCAGACCCGAAATCAGCTGGTCTTGGTTGAGGGGGGTTGCGCCTGCAATTTCAAGACGATCGCGGATATAGCTGGTTTTCAGGTGCTGGTTGCCACTGACCTCGATCGCTTCCAAACGCCCTTCAACCACTTGAATTGTAATTTGGTCGGCCACCATCGTCTGTTCGGGAATAAACGCCCCGGACGTGACATAACCCTGTTCCACATAAAAATCTGTAATCGCGGTTCGGGCCTGAATCAGTTGCTCAAATGCAACTTGGAATCCAACATCTTGATCGGACAATTGACAGCTTGGTACTTGAGCCGGATCAATCTGGGTTTGCACCACTGTGTCAAGTTCTTTTTGACTAAACACCGTACTCCCCGCAACGATGATGCCCCGCACACAAGCTGTACCTGCTGTTGCGTCGGGAGGCGTAATAGGCGGCGGAGTCGGTGTGAGTTCTGGACTGGCAGGTGCTGGTCTGGGTTCAGGTGTGGGATTGGGTTGAACCGGAGGGGGAAGGGGCGTGATCGGGTTGGGGGGGGTTTGGGCTTGGAATCCTGGGGGCTTGGGGGGTTTGAATAATGTGGTGGGGATTGGCAGGTTGAACAAACTGTGGGGTGCGATCGCGGCAGGTGTATCAATTGGACTGCTGTTTAAAACTGCTGTTTGTTGTTCGACCACCTGAGGCTCGAACTCCTGCGACTCCAGTAAGGACTGAGCTTGACTCACTGGCGGATTCCATAATCCCCAGCCTAGAGAAAGGCTACTAAAAACTGTGGCACAGCTCAAGAATCGCCTGAGCGTATTCCAATAAAATATTGGTCTCAGCGCGTTCCATTGGGTCTTTATCCCCCCTTCCCCCCTTAGAAAAGGGGGGTAACGCCACAAGTGGCTGGGATACAGATTGTAATTAAAGTATTTTTTTTCTGGGGATATTCGTGGCGTATTGCCATAACACGCCTTAGCCTGTGACAATTTCAGATTTCGAGAATGCCCTAAATACAAGCCTTGAGACGATTTTGGTTTTAGACTATTTAGGAGAGATTTCAGTATTACTGTCCAGATCCATGCATCTAGAGCATTGACTGGGAACTGTAAATGGGATTTGCGATGGGACATGAGGATCAAGCAACAGAGATAGGCAATGGTTCGTTATCGCCTTCGCTGTTTTGAGCTACTTTCTTTAAGCAGGCGATCGCCGGCTGACTCCGGAAAAAATGCGAACGAAGCATACACTCAGGAAAGTAAAGCGTCCTAGATGCGTAACCCTATAACCTCTACCCCGATATGCTCTTGCTGCACCTTACTAAAGTAAAGCTGCGCAAATGAGCCGCTAATATTCGCATCAAAGGGAGGTAGGGAGAGGTCAAACAAATTGTCAAACCAGGAGCAATGATTGAGTTTAATCTCAAAACAGAGTTATTTCTGGCTGACAACCCCTTTTCAAGTTTTGGAATCGTGTGTTCTTAATCGCTCCCCAAGGAGTTCAAAGCAACACGATTCAAGGCAATGGCATGCCACGCTAACTTCAGAGCGGTTGTGGTGGGCTAGAGTTGATCTTTAAAATCTTCCAGCGCATTCATCAAGTCCCGCTGACAGCGCTCAGGCACTAGTTCTACGAGCGGGACAGTACGCTGCCCTCCCCCGATCGCCACTGGAATGGCCGCCAGCAAACGGGCCAAACTATCGCTCGTTAATTCATCATCAACCAGCAGGGGATACACTTGCTCAGCCACAGTGGTGTGGAGTTTGGCATCATTGAGATAGAGATGCCATTTGGCCACATCAATATAGGCGGCTTGGCCAATGTCAGCGGCCAAGGCTTCTAGCGTTTGGGCAGGAATGGAGTTAGCCATCGGATTTAAGGGAATAGTCAGCGATCGCAGCAATATAAACGAGATGCCCCATTAACACAGCAAACCAGAACCCCGTTACCCAAACCGCCCAGGGCCAATTTGCGTGTTTGAGCAAATCAAAGAACCACAGTCCGGAGTTACCAGCCAAAAAGGCCGCCACATGCACCGCGAAGGTCATGCGATCATCCAAACGACGGTAGGCGGGGTCAGTTTTACGGTCGGGTTTGCGGGGCCAACGGGGGGGCATATTTGAATTTGGAATGTAAGTAAAGATGAATGCAGAATTGATTCTACCTTACTCCACTAATCCTGAGCGTAGGGCACGAACCGCTGCTTGGGTACGGTCATCGGCACAGAGCTTATTGAGGATGCTACGCACATGGGTTTTCACGGTACCGATGGTGATGTGGAGTTGCTCGGCGATCGCCGCATTGTTGCAGCCCGCAACGATCAGCTCTAAAACATCCAACTCCCGTTCTGTGAGGGTGCTGGCTTCGATCATTTGCTGATCATCTGGGTTAATAGAGCGGATTTCTACGGTTGTCGCCGCTGCTGAATTTGTCGAGGTAACATCGTTGCGAGCTTGTTTAAGAACAACGCGGGCGATCGTCGGGTCAATCCAAGAATTACCTTCGTGGGTCAGGCGAATGGCTTGAACCAGATTCTCTAAACTCACATCCTTAAGGCTATAGGAATCTGCTCCGGCTGCAAACGCAGCCAACACTGAATCCTCATCATTGTGCATGGTAAGGATCAAGATCTTGGTCTGTTTGGCATCAGCCGAATCTTTAAAGGCCTGAGTGAGTTCAATGCCATCTTGATCCGGCAGCCCCACATCGACAATCGCCACATCGGGCTTACTCACTTTGAGGATTTGCAACCCCTCATGGGCATTCGCTGCCTCACCCACCACCTCAAGGTCATCAAACTGTTGCAGTGCTGCGCTCAACCCAATCCGGCTGAGGTCATGGTCTTCAATTAAAACAATCCGAATCGGAGGCATAACCCTTGCAGAATAAACACTGGCACATGATAGCGTGTACTTAAATTTCCTGTTTCAACTGTTCTAACTGTTCAGGCGTTAGACCAGTCGCTTGGAGAACCATTTTGTCACTAGCCCCTTGTTTAAGAAACCCAATAACTGCTCTTTTTAGACCAATTTCAATACCCTCTGTGAGCCCTTCAGCTTTCCCTTCATCCCGTGCGGTGTCCATCGAATTTTTGAGGTCACGGTAATATTTGAGGCTGTTCTCATAGGAGCGCAATTCCTCACGGCTGAACTTGGCGATCGCTGCTATCTCAAATAGCTTGGTGAATATTTCTTCTTGCAGCGATTCAGGAATCTCTTGGATTTTAGGTAGATTTCGCAAGACATAGAGCCATTTCTCAAAGCGACTTTCGAGTTGCTCGACGGTTTTAGTGAACTTAGGCATTTCTAAGTAAACAAACGTCAGCTTGTCATAAAAAACCTTACAAGTCTCAATGTCGGTGAGCTTGACATCGTAGCGATATTTATTAGGTTTATCTTTGTCTTCATCAAAGACAAAGTCTAAAATTGCAATCAGATAAACAGCACTGAGTTGAAAGTCCCAGTCGTTTTTGGGAGCCTGCTCTCGAATAGGAAATGTGGAGTAATAAAGAGCACGGTCTTTAAAGAAGCGTTGTTTACTTTTCTGGAGTTCGACGATGAATTTTTCGCCTGCTTCATTTTCGCAATAGAGGTCAAAGATGGCTCTACGATCGAGATCGGTAGACCCCAATTGCTCATTTTTGATGTATTTAAGCGTGGTGATTTTCCCCTGTTCCTCTTTGAGTAATTCATTCAAAAAGTCCAGAAGAAGATCTTTGTTAGGTTCTTCACCGAAGAGTTTTTTGAAGCCATAATCAGTGAAGGGATTGATATATTTGGCAGGGGGCTGGGGCATGGCTGGCTCGGGGGTAATGTACCGATTCAGGTTGTCTACAATATGGCACGGTTTTTAACGTAAATCCCCCAGTGCAGCCCGAGCGGCTTGAATAAGACTGTAGTAATGAGGTTGGGTTACATCAATGGGCTCAGCCGTCTCTCGTCGTTCGCCCAACAATCCAGTACGTTGACCCTTTTGCACTGCCAACACCTTGCCTTGGGCATTGCGAATCCGCAGCTCTTTTCGCGCTTGGGCAAAACAACAGGTGTAGGGGCGATCGCGGTACATAAACTCCACCATGTTCTGGGGTTTGGGCACAGCAGAGGGGGATAGGGCAACCACGGATTTAGGCGCAGATTGGGGAGGCGGTGCGATCGCTTCCTGGTTAGCCGTCTCCAAGGCAATCACAACTGCTGGAGTTTTAGGCAAGCTCTCTGGCTGGGCTAACAATTCCGGCTCATCTGAGACTGTAGGGGCAGCCACCGGAAGGGGAATGACGTTGGCGATCGGTTTCGGCTCAGGCGCAACGGTGTCAGCCGTAGCCCGAACCCCGACCACCTCCAGCTCAATCGTGCTCTGGCCACGCCAATGGTTTTCCGTTAGTTTATAGGCGATATCCACCGGACTTGGCAGCGGATGATAATCGCCCCAGCGCCAAGCGATCGCCTTGATTTCGTGAGCCTCGCCGTCGCAGTCCTGGGCCAAAGTGAGTTTAAGGTGATTGCCCTTGACCGTTTTTTGGCTGATGATCCGCACCTGGGACGACCAAAAGACAGGGGTCGGGTTGCCCATGCCCCAGGGTTGCAGATCTTCAATTTGTTCGTAAAATTCAGCCGTGAGCTGGTCAAACGTAGCCTCTGCATCAATCGTCACTAGGGGTTTGAGGTGCTGGGGTTCGAGGCATTGATGGGCAAACTCCCGGAGGCGATCGCGGAACACTGCCAAATTCCCAGCCGGACAGCTAAAACCTCCCGCCGCTCGGTGCCCACCATATTTCGGCAGCAAGTCATCGCAATATTTGAGCGCCGCATAGACATCAAACTCGGGAATGCCACGCGCTGAGCCGCGAATTTCTCCTTCCCCTTCGTTGGTGCAGATAAACACAGGCACACCGTAGCGCTCCACCAACCGCGAGGCCACAATCCCAATCACGCCATGATGCCAGTCGGGTTTAAACACGACCAAAACGCGATCGCGCTGGGCATCGAGATCCTCACTCGCAATCACTTCGAGGGCTTCTGCTTCGATCGTCTCGCAATATTGCTGGCGGCGGCGGTTGGTCTCCTCGCAATGGGTGGCTTGCTCTAGGGCCAGAGCAGGGTCATCCGTAGTCAGCAGTTCAATCACATGCCGGGGGTCGCCGATCCGCCCTACCGCGTTAATTCGGGGGCCAAGGCGAAAGCCGATCGCGTCCGGGCGTAGGGGTTTGCGGGGGTCGAGTACACCAGCCGTTTCCATCAATGCTTTGATCCCCGCAAGGTTGGATTTTGGCAATGCCCGCAAGCCCTGTTTCACCCAGCGGCGATTAATCCCGGTGAGGGGGGCAAGATCCGCGATCGTGCCGAGGGTGCAGAGTTCCAATAGCGGTGTGGTCAGGCTGAAATCAGCGCCTAGGTGCTCAGCCAGATTCACGGCCAATAGATAGGCGACGCCCACCCCCGCCAAACTCCGATAGGGGGAGTCTTCCGGCAAGAGCTTGGGGTTCAAGATCGCATCAGCCGGGGGGAGTTCATCCGGGATATCGTGATGGTCGGTGACGATCACATTCAAGCCCAGCTCTACCGCCAACTGAATCGGTTCGAGAGCCGCAATGCCGTTATCGACTGTGAGGATAACGCCAACCCCAGCTTCGGCACTTTGCTCCACAATCCGCTTGTTGATGCCATAGCCCTCTTGCATCCGGCTGGGGATCGCGTAATCTGCGATCGCGCCCAACTTCCGCAAGGCTCGCAGTAGCAGTCCTGTGCTGGTCATACCATCGGCGTCATAATCACCACAAATCACAATCGATTCTTCTGCCGCGATCGCTTCAGCTAAGATGGCGATCGCCGCAGGCAGTGCGGTAAATGCGGTTAGTGGATCAGGGAGTTCTGCCTGTTCCGGGTCAAGGTGTAGCCGAGCGGTTTCCGGGTCAGTGAACTCACGATTGAGCAGCACCTGAGCTAGAAGTGGTGGTAGCCCGGTTGTGTTGATGAGGGGCGGCCATAACTCTGGTTGGGCAGTGGCGATCTGCCAGCGTTGGGAAGGAAGCGAGGACATGGGTGCGAGTTGATTTGTACTCAGATCCTCATCATAGCCCAGGTGGAACTGGAAAACTCTAAAAATTATCCTCAGACATGTTGTTCGGAAAAATTGAGATGAAGAATTTCACAATTATCAATTTCCAATGCCACTGACAACAAGAGCACTAATTGCCGGAGCGATCGCTTGTAATACCGGAGATAACACCACCACCGAGGCCGCTGCGATCACAATTGTCGTCGCCAGTCGGGTGACTTGATCAGAGGCATTTTGATAGGTGTCAAATTTGTAATCGAGTTTTTCCACGGTTGTTTCCAGATCTCCTACTCTCTGTTTCAAGCCCTCTACATCTGACTTGACTGCGGTCATATCAGTCCGTAGCGCGGTCAACTCACTTAAAACTCGTTGCTGAAATTCAATTTCTGTCATGTCTGGCTTCCTCACATAGAAGATATATCTCTATTAAAACCCTAGATCCGCTTTGGCCAATTCTGCCGCCTGATACAGCTGCTCATCTGGCATCTCATCCCAAGCCTTGATGCCAATTTCCTCATAAAACTGCTGATCATAAGCACGGGTACGTACCACCACCGGCATGGGCACCGCATGGCCCAGAATCAGCGCCTGCTGCTTCGAGTCCAGCTTGGCCAGCACCGATCGCAATCCCTGACCCCCCGATACGCCGGTAAAGATGGCATCAATATCCTTTTCATCATTGAGTAAACAGGTAATCCGCGTGCCCACCTGGGACATCACTTCATTGTCAATCCCTGAGGGGCGCTGATCCACCACCAGCAACGTGACAAAATATTTGCGCATTTCCCGAGCGATTGTGCCAAAGATAGTCTGATGGACAATACTGGAATCGAGAAAACGATGGGCTTCTTCGATGGTAATGACGAGTTGAGTGGGGCGATCGCAAGGATCTTTGGTGCGCAAAAACTTGTCCGCTTTTTTCACATAGCTACTATGAATTCGCCGAGTGATCATATTGGTCGCCAACATATAAGAAAGCATATTGGACTGAGACCCAAACTCAATAATCACATGCTTATCTGCATCTAAACATTCTAAAACTCGATTGATGTAATTTTGGGGGCAGGCTGTGCGCATATATTTAAGACTTTCGAGGCGCATTAGTTTCCGTTGTAGGGCCATAATTGAACCTTTATGCCCCTGTTTCGTCTCACAAAAATCCGAGATTTCTTCATTACTCATATTGAGTAATTGCACAATCCAAGTCTTCCCAAATTCGGCTTGCAAAATATTGGCATTATCTAAACTGGCATCCGATAATCCCAAATCGTGGGTGACGAGACGCAGGTCTTCAATTTCAATTTGGTCGTAGCTCAGATACAGCTCCTGCGCATCCCGAATCCCCCGCCGTTTGGTGGATTCGGGGTCAAGGGTAAAAATTTCCACTTCCCCTGGAAACAACTGTCGCAAGCCTTTGACCGTACTCACCTGCTTGCCCTCTTTCATTGCCTCCCAGCCGTATTCTGAATGCATATCAAACATCAGATTGACGCCCGCCCGTTTTTTGATAATGCCGGAAAGTAACAGACGGGTGAGAAACGATTTCCCCGTACCGGACTTGCCGAAAATACCGTTGCTGCGCTCGACAAAGCGCTCTAAATCCAAACAAACAGGCACGTCCATATCCAACGGCTGCCCCACATTAAAGTTCTTGCGTTGGGGGTCATCTTCCCAACCAAAGACAATTCGAAAATCCCGCTCACTGGCATCATAAACTTGGCTAAAATGGCTGGGTATTGTTTTCACGGGTAGCAGCGAAACATCTACATTGGTATTGGCTTGAAAGGAAGCTAAACCGTTACCATTGCCGTTACCGTTACCATTTTTGCCATTGCGACTTTCCCCCTCAGGGGTAAACATCAACATCGGAGCTAGTTCAATCGTGCCGTAGATACTGCTACCCGCTAGAACTTCATGCAAAAAATCATCCTCTGGCGGTGGTGGATTGGTGAGGATGCGGGCACTGGCGGTACCCAAGCTAACATCGGTCAGCAAACAGAAAAACCGCGATCGCGCCCCCTGAATCACCAAAAATTTGCCCACTCGCATATCTTCAACGGAAACATCCGCGTGGAGCCGCACCTCAATGCCCTGGCTTAGGGAGCCTTGAACAACTGAACCGAGAGGATGGTCAAAATCAATCATAGAGAAGAGCTGGGGTGAGAATTGGGTTGGAGTGGTGGCATTTTGATTGAGGTGAAGGGGAAAAATGCCAGATTGAATTTGTGGTCAACTCAAGGGATCTATACAAGTTTATAACAATTTTTCAGGCTGTTGTAGCGAAAAGCAACTTTTTTGAAAAGTTTAAGATTTTTGGTTTTTCGCCCTTACCTGAAGCGGGGACAACAAAACAGAAAAGCGAAGGGGGTATAGGAGGCTGGGATGAGGTGTTGGAATTTTTGTCGTTTGGGCAAACGATTGCAAACAGCTCCAGCATCCATTTACGCTCAGTTCCTACACCCTAGCCCCTACACCCTTCACCCAGACTTGGATACAACTCACCTCAGTACAGGAAAAAAGTTATAGATTGTAGGTTGGGTTGACGCAGGAAACCCAACACCAGCGAGGATTACAGGAAATGTGTTGGGTTACTCTGCGAGAAGCAAGCTACGCTATGGCTCTACCCAACCTACGAAATCATCAGGGTTTCAGAGGATTTCTGATTTTTTGTTCTGTACTCAAACAACTCACTGCTCATCCTTTGGTTTCTCTTACAACAAACGGGTTTTAAGCAGGGCGACAGACTCCGGACTGAGATTAATTTTGACCTCTAGATGTTGTTGAGGATCGCGCAATAAGAGAATGGTGCGATCGCCCACTTTAGTCCCTGCAATGTGGGGATCGCGCAGCTCCACAACTTCATAGAATGTGCCTGGCATCATCACCCGGACAACGAGATTCTGAGGAGATTGCACATAAATATAAAGATGCTGGCGGGCAATATCTAGTTCAAGCTTGCGGGCACTGAGGTGATATTCGTAGGGGTCTTGCTCCCGTTGCCAATAGAGTGTGACTCCTCCAATGCGGGGTTGATGGAGCAAAAAGGTTTCATCAAACCGTTGGTCTGTCCAATCCACTTCCTCTAAGTCTTGAGCATCATCCCAGGGACGACGGGCAATCTTGACCGCTTTGCCATTGAGGCGAGTCCACCATTGACTAATTAAAGCAAAGGCGTCAGCATTACCGCGATCGCGGCTCTGTTGTTGCCAGATGATTCTGCTGTGCATCGTTGTTGTCGGAATCTCTTCACGTATAGTGATGAGGATACTGTTTTCTCTAAGGTGTTCATGGCTCCCAAAGCCATCCTCTGTGGATATTATGGCCAAGGCAACGGTGGTGACGAGGCACTCTTGGCCACGCTGTTGCAAATGTTGCCCTCCAACTGGCAGCCGCTGGTGCTCTCGGGTGATCCTCACCAAACCTATCAGCAATACCATGTTCAAGCTTACGATCGCCGCTCTGCCCCCCAACTCCTGACAGCTTTCGGTACGGCGGATGCCTTTATTTGGGGTGGGGGGAGCCTGATGCAAGATGCCACCAGTTGGGCGAGTCCGCTGTATTACGGTGGATTGATGGGTCTCGCTCAGCAGCGAGACCTCAAAACCGTAGCTTGGGCCCAAGGCATTGGCCCGCTGAACCGTGCCCTGACCCGCTGGCTCACCCATCAGGCGCTGCGGGGTACCCAGGCGATCACAGTACGTGACCCCGCCTCTGCAACTCTGGTGGAACAATGGCAACTGCCCCATCAGCTTGCGCCTGACCCAGTTTGGGCGCTAACGTCACTCCCCTGGGAAGGAGAGCCATTCCCTGCCAACGCGGTGGCTGTTAACCTCCGTCCTCATCGAGATTTAACGCCCGATCGCCTCACCACCCTCACTCAAGCGCTGCAACAATTCCAGCAAAAAACTGATAGCGACTTGGTTCTCGTGCCGTTCCAAGCCAGTCAGGACTTGGCGATCGCTGAGCAGATTGCGTCCCAGCTATTGGGGCCAAACCAAGTCATTATGGAAACCGACCCCCGCAAACTCAAGGGAATTTTTGCGCAGATGACGTTCATGATTGGGATGCGCCTTCATAGCTTGATTATGGCGGCTAGCGAAGGTTGTCCCTGTTTTGCCCTCAGCTATGACCCCAAGGTGACGCAACTGATGGCGATCGCAGATTTACCAGGCTATGAACTAGCTCAACTACCCACCGATGCAGGCGCGATCGCGGATGCTTGGGCTGAGACAATGGCGCGATCGGACAAACAAGCCACCCAACACAAGGCTACGCAGTTTGCCCAGCAGGCTCGACTCCATCAAGAGGTACTGCACGCAGTTTTAAATTGCAATGTAGAATGACTCAACTTCTCCTCACCTCCTTCCAAACCTGGCAAGCCCATCAAACGTCCAATTCTTCCGATGACTTGCTCGGTCTTATTGGCGATCGCCCCGCCTTTGCCCCGCACCATTACCTGCGTCACTTGCCTGTGGATACTGCGATCGCTAGCCGCATGGTCTGTGCTCAAATTGATCAACTCCAACCTACGGGGGTGCTCTGCTGCGGTATGGCCGAAACGCGATCGCGCCTAAGTTTGGAAGTCCGCGCTCGGGAACCCGGAGGGGAGCGCATCTATACCACGGCGATCCCCTTAAGCCAGTTCCTGGCGCAACTCCCCCACACGACCCTGAGCGAGGATGCGGGCCAGTTTGTGTGTGAGGGGTTATATTTCTATGTGTTGCAGCATCTGGAAACTTGCTCCTGGCCTTGCTGGGG
>JAAHHN010000148.1 GCA_010672165.1 Spirulina sp. SIO3F2
TCAAGTTATGCTGCCCATAGGCCGCCACATTCACCGTATCGCGCTTAAAGTCACCCAGTTCTGACACCAAGGGATCAACATCAATCCCCTCCACCACCGGATATTCATTGTTGCCTGCCGCAAAAACCGTCTGGGCTTCTTCGCTGACCAGGAATTCCAAAAACTTGCGGGCATTTTCTGGGTTGGGTGCATTGGCCACAATCCCCACACCACTCACATTCACATGGGTACCGCGATCGCCCTGATTGGGGAAAAACACCGCCGTTTGCTGGGTAATTTCCTGATCCTGTGGATCATCAGACTTTGCCAAACGAACCCAATAGTAATGATTGGCGATCGCCACATCACATTGACCCGCTGCCACCGCTTTGATCTGGTTTACATCCCCCCCTTCCGGCTGCTGGGCGAAGTTCTTCACCAACCCCTGCGCCCAAGTTTCGGCTGCTTTCTCCCCTTCGGTTTCAATCATTGAACCTAATAAAGACTGGTTATAGATATTGGTGGAGCTGCGCACACAAACCCGTCCTGCCCATTCCGGTTCAGCCAGCGCTTCATAAGTCGAAAGCTCGTCTGGATCAACGCGATCGACGTTATAAACCAACACCCGTGCTCGCTGGGTCAGGCTAAACCACAGCCCCTCAGGATGACGCAAGCTTTCGGGAACTTTGGCTTCGAGTAGTTCAGATTCAGTGGGTTGGAGGATGCCTGCTTCTTCCGCCCGCCATAAGCGCCCTGCATCTACAGTCATAAAGACATCCGCTGGACTGTTAGCGCCTTCTTTTTTGAGACGTTCGAGTAATTCATCCGAAGAGCCTTCGACTAGATTGATCGTAATGCCCGTTTCTTGGGTGAATTTTTCGTAGAGGTCGTTGTCAATATCATAGTGGCGGGCAGAATAGACATTGACATCCCCATTGTCTGGGGTGGGTGATGGAGCGGTGCAGGCTGTCAGGGCTGCGATCGAGATGAGTGCGAGTAATTTAGTCGTCGGATTCAATAGTACGATCATTTATTTATTGATAGTCTTTCTAGAATGTGATAATGCCTAACTTCAGTCCAGGTGCTCACGGGCTCGGCCAAAGCCTAAAGTTAATTCACAATCACTAAAATCTTTCTTGAGGGGCAAACCCTTAACCTGAACTAGTTTTCAAGCGAATCAACTTATGCAATGCCTACATACCGCTCCCGCGTTACCTTACGTCTAAACCCAGGCTCACTTAATAGTAATTAATAGCAATAGTCTGTAGAGATACAGTAGCCCAACTAAGAAGCATCGTCAACGCTTTTCACCACTGAGGATAAACATGGGGTTCACCGCCGCAAAGGTTTGCTGAATGCCCCGTGTTTCCAAACGATTGACCGCTGATTGAATCACCTCAATATGGCGAGCTTGGCGATTGGCAAGACCGTCTGAGATCGCGTAGAGCGTTTCAAGGCTGTTAGCGGTGGCGACCAAGCGGCCTTGGGGTTTGAGCAATTCCCAACTAGCCAACAAAATATCTTTGATCGGGCGGCCGCCTTCAAGACAAATGCGATCGGGTGGTGGGGCGATGTCCGTTAGACAAGTGGGAGCGTTACCTTGGATAACCTGGACGTTTTTGACGCCAAAGCGATCGCAATTACGCCGAATCAGACTCGCCACCTCTTCATCACGCTCGATCGCCACAATCTGGCTCTCGGGGCACAATAGCCCCACCTCCACTGGAATTGTCCCTGTGCCCGCGCCAATATCCCAGAGCACCGAGTCGGCGGCCATGCGGAGGGAAGACAGCAGCAACAACCGAACTTCGCGTTTGCTCAAGGGAATACCGGGCAATTGTTCAAAGCGATCGTCAGGAATACCCGGTGTTTTGTAGGGCCACATAGATAGATTGAGACAGCAGGACACAAAAGAATCATCAGATTGCTTCGATCCTACTGAAATCGCCCCACCTGTAGCCAAAACTTCAGGGTTTCTGCGAATCTCTCATCCAATTTGTGCAAACTATAACAATCCGGAAGTGAAACCACATGAGTCGGAGTCAGGGGCACTATTTTTTTAAGCGGTGAGAGCATAGAAAGCAGGGAGAGAGAGGATTCGGAAATAGAGAGAGGGCAGGTCACAATAGCCAGGCCATAGCAGGCGTGACCTGCTTGCCCACACTGTAATGGGGTCGAACCCAATTATGAAGTAAACGCCGTATGTCCAAACCCCTATTTTAGTCATCACCCTTCTGGAAACCAGTGCCGAGGAGCTTCGTCATTGCACAGCGGTGTCTGCTAGCAGGGGCAAGATAATCGTGAAGGTTGTGCCTTGATCCAGTGTTGAGGTGCAGGTAATAGTTCCGCCATGTTTTTCGGTGATGATTTGGTGGGCGATCGCCATCCCAAGACCTGTCCCTTTTCCGACTGCTTTTGTTGTAAAAAAAGGATCGAATACTCGATTAATCAGCTCCGGAGCGATTCCCACTCCATTATCTTGGATCAAAATTTCAATCGTTTGATTAGACTGAAGCTCACTTTCGATGAAAATAAGACCTTGACTACCTAGATAATCTTCTTCGCTCAACTTTTGTTCAATGGCATCAATCGCATTATTCAAAATACTCATGAAAACTTGATTGAGCTGTCCGGCATAGCACGTAAACGGAGGTAAATGACCATAGTCTTTATGGATACGAATTTCAGAACGCCAATTTTGAGCACGAAAGCGGGTTTGCAACACCATCAATGTGCTCTCAATTGATTCATGTAAATCAATCTGTTTGAATTCTGATTCATCGAGTCGAGAAAAAGTTCGTAAAGATTGGACAATCGCTTGAATCCGCTCAGCCCCAGCAGTCATTGATTGAAAAACATGGTTAACATCATCTTTGATGAAATCGAACTCCATACTTTCCATTGCCGCTAAGATCTCTGGGTTGGGTAGCGGACAATGTTTTTGATAGATCATTAGTAAATCCAAAAAACATTGAGTATATTCTTGGGCATGGTCAAGGTTTCCATAGACAAAGCCAAGTGGATTATTGATCTCATGAGCGATCCCAGCAACAAGCTGCCCTAAAGCTGACATCTTTTCGACTTGGATAAGCTGCAATTGCATTTGCTGCATTTCCTGTAAAGCCTGCTTCAGCTCTTGGCTTTGCTTTTTAAGATTTTCTTGAGAAGCCTCTAGTTTTTCAATAACATTTTTGAGCAAGAATTCTTTGGTTTCAATATCAGATTCAATTTGATTCCGTTCTTTCTCAGAGCGTTGAAGTTTTTTTCTTAAAATCCGAATTGTTTTTTCAAGATCTTGAACTCGCGGCTCTTGTTCTGGCTGTGTCATCACTTGTGTTATCACCAAGCTAATCTTCTCCCATCAAGAGCGTTACAAATGTTTTATTGTGAAATCTTGTGGGAGTTTGTTGCTCTAATGGCGCGATTTCGCCATAGGCATAAAACCCGCAGCAGGGTAAGCCTTGGGGCAAATGGGTTTTAATCAGTTGGTATTCTTGAGATGTTAATGTTCCTAGAATACGACGACGAGCGGAGCATGAAATTAGTAAAGCTGCTGTCGGCTGATGGCCTGGATAGTGGTTTAAGGCTTTTTGTAAAGAGGTTGCAGATGCAGACAAAATATCGTCACGGGAAGCATCGGTGATTTGAACCAGTACCTGTTCTGGAATATCTGCAAAAAAGGTTACACTCCCCGAGTCTGGATCATAACTATTGGGGGCCCGCATATAAAACCGCTCTTCTTCCTCAAACACAGCAAGGGCATGAATTGCATAATTGTTAATAAAGCGCTCGGCGCCTAGATATTCTTGGTAAAAATCCAAGGCTCGCTGACCTTCAATTTCATAGACTACGTTACCGTCAACTTTGGTCACTCTGCTTTTCGGACTAATCGGTTTCCAGCCACTGGCTACACCATGGGAAAGCTGTAAATCTCCGGAAAAAATAAGTACAGGAATTGAGTCACTTAAGACTTGACCGTTAAAAAACTGATAGGTTTTCTCGAAGGTATAGTCATCTGCTGTTAAGCCACCCAGAATCGGAATATTTTCACCTAAACCTTGCTTTAATCCTTCTAATATTTTTGCACCGCTACTGGTTAAACTTTCTGGAAATGTAATACATAGCTTTGGTGGCATTGTGCTCCGAGCTTTCGCTTGGGCGATCGCTTGATGTGCTGACTGATAGGGGTCTTGCGCTGCATTTTGTCCGAGCCCTGCCCGAATTTCAACCCGATCGGAGGCAAACAGCATTAGGGTTAGGGAATCTTGCTGGAATTCTAGAATGGAAGAAATTTCACCATTGGTTGTACCACCAATCAGTTCAATTCCTGGGAATGTTTTTTGAATCGAATCCAGGATTACAAGATGATCAAAATCAATAGCTGTAAATAGAATTCCGGCTTGGGGCGTAACACCTGACAAGGCAGTCTGGCATGCTTCGAGCACCTCAGTGATAGCAGCAAGGGAATCAGGATCATCGCTGTGACCCACTACAGTTTTAAACATAGTTTGATTTTTGAGCTTGAATTTATAGGTGAATTAATTGAAGAAATCTTGATGTATATTTAAGCTTAATCGAGATATTTTCAAGCTAGAGAATACTGTACACAATAATTATCAACTAGGAAGTTTTGGAGATGATGAACTCCCCATCTTTGAAGACTCACAAAGAGGCAGCGTTATAAGGAATTTTGTACCGATATTAGGTTCGGATACACAGGTGATTGTCCCTCCATGTTTTTCTGTGATAATTTGGTGGGCGATCGCCATTCCCAGCCCTGTTCCTTTCCCCACGTCTTTCGTCGTAAATCCCTGCTCAAAAATCCGCTCCACTGTCTCCGGTTTCATCCCACAGCCATTGTCTTGAATTTGAATCTGTACCTGTTCATCAATGACTGATGTAGTAACCGTAATGGTATTAGGGCTTGCCTCAATCTCCTGATAGGTCTTCCCTTGATTCGCCTCATCAAACGCATCAATCGCATTCGCAAGGATATTCATAAACACTTGATTCAACTGTCCGGGGAAACATTGCACCTCTGGCAGTTCACCATAGTGTTTCAGCACTTCAACTTTGGGACGCTGTTCATTGGCTTTTGTCCGGTGCTTCAAGATCAGCAATGTGCTCTCAATGCCATCATGGATATTGAATGCGGTTTTGTGTTCTTGGTCTTTGCGTGAGAAAGTTCGTAAACTATTGCTGATATTGCGAATGCGATCGACTCCGGCATTCATTGAGTTAATCAGTTTAGGTAAATCTTCCCGTACAAACCCTAAATCAATGGCTTCAATTTCATCCTCTACCGCTTCATTCGCTTGGGGATATTCGGTTTGATAAATATCAATCAGTCCCAGCAAGTCTTGCACATAGTCCTGAGCGGGCTGGATATTTCCCTGCAAAAAGCCCACCGGGTTGTTGATCTCATGAGCCACACCTGCAACGAGATTGCCTAATGCAGACATTTTCTCGCTTTGCACCAGTTGGAGTTGCGCTTGCTGAAGGTCAGTTAATGCAGTCTGGGCTTGTTTATAGAGCTGGGCATTTTGCAAGGCAACAGCGGCTTGGGCACAGAGGAATTCAACGATCGTCTGGCGGTTGGAAGTAAAGATGCCTTTGGTGGTGAGGTGTTCGAGGTAGGCAATGGCGACTAAGTTGCCTTGGTTAAGCAAGGGTACACAAAGCACACTTTGGGGTTGATGTTTGAGCAAGTAGCCTTCGAGAATTCCAGGAATCTCAGTTTTGGCTTCGCTAATCAGAACAGATTCTTGGGTGTTTTTGACGTATTGAATGAGGCGAATAGGAACCGGACTTTCGGCGGTGAGAGGTTGAGTTTGGAGCTGGGTGGTGGTGATGTTGCTCTCACCCGTCAGTTCTGCCATGGCCTGGAGTTGCCATTGTTGTCCATTGGGGGTAAGCAAGGCGATTTTTTGTGCCCCTGCGTTGGTGAGGATGATTTGAGTCATCTCTCCTAATAGCTCATCTAGCTCAATCGTGCTGGAGAGTTTTTGGGCAGCTTGGAGGATGGCAGCAAAATCGAGGGTATCTGAAATGCCGGTGCTACTCGAAGTTTGGGTTTGGAGGGTAGCGGTTAAGGTTTGGGTGAGGCTGGTGAGGCTATCGATCGCGTTAAATTCAACCCGTTGTTTTTGGAGAATGGGGATGAGCAGTTCGGGATAGTTGTCTTCAAGGTGAGCGATTTTGGCTTTGGCTCCCCAGCGGGCGTAGCAGTAATAGGCTTCTTGCATATACACCGCTGCTATCTTCACCTTGCCCCAGTCCAGGTAGAATTTGGCGGCGAGTTCATTGGCAAGGGCTTCTTCTTGGATGTATTCATTTTCTTTCGCTCCGGCTATCGCCTGCTCATATAACTCGATTGCTTGCAGGCGATCGCCATTGAGACAAGCAATTTCGGCAGAAATCAACTGATATTTATGAAGGAAATTGTCCGGGCAGTTTTCAGAGCACTTTTGAAGTATTTGTTGTTGCTCTTGAATTTGCTGTAAATAAATAGTCTGAGTTTCACTATCCACTTCAGAATAATTAGCAATCAGGCTGAGGGGATAGTAAACATAATAGATAAAAATAGGAAAAAAGCCAGAATTTGCCGCTAGTGTGGATTTTAGTGATTGAGCTATCTCCACAGCTTGCCCATAGTTCCCCTTGAGATAAAGTCGTTGTAAAACAAGGAAGCCATACCAGTTGATCCCGTGTTCATAGTGATTGTCTTGCCAAAGCTTCAGGTTTGGATTGTTTACAAATCCTGAATATGTTAGTGAGTCATCCTCTAAGGTCTCATCCATCAGCTCTTGCACAAATTGCTGTTTAAGCTCAAAGCAGCACAGCATATTGTAATCGTTGACTCCCTGGACATAGCTAATATACTTCTGAGCTTCTTCCTCGATTAGAGGTAAAGGACTTCCTTTGATTAGATGAGTCCACATGAGAAATTCAATTGCCCAGACCCCAAAGATCAAGTCCCCTAATTCAGTGCAAATCTCAAAAGATTGTTGATATAAAGGCAGGTTCTCTGCTAATGGACGAGCATATG
The DNA here is from genome assembly GCA_010672165.1 of Spirulina sp. SIO3F2. GTDB lineage: Bacteria > Cyanobacteriota > Cyanobacteriia > Cyanobacteriales > Spirulinaceae > SIO3F2. The sequence continues at coordinate 7,028 of JAAHHN010000148.1, forward strand.
GATTGATAGAATGAGCGAAAATATTGTTGTTTTTGCCAATATAGTGCTTATTATGGAAAGTCCGATCAAGCTCTAGGGCAACAGAACCAAACTGATATGCTTCTTGATAATGACCCTGGGAAGCCAGAAACTCCCCATAATAACAAAATGCAAAGCTAGAACTCTCTGCTCGACCATATCGCAGCGAGAGATTTATTATGCGTAAAATCATTAGCAACCTCAGAGTTGAATTGCCTGCCACATAAGAAATTGACAACAAAATAGGCATTAACTCCATACAGTTTTTCTGCGCTGGGTCACTCATTTCAGGCAGGTCTAGAAGAGAACGAGGAGATATTTCGTCAAAGACTTCTTGCACTTGCTGTGATTCTTCTTTGACTAGATCCTCTAAAGACTCAATATCGGTGGGCAGCGTCATACCCAAAACAGCTAAACCCTTGATCCCAGCATTAATGCCAGAAACAAGATCCGTCCCTTGAGTCATGCGTTGATTCATGAAAATTCCATAAATCTGGGCGGTATCTCGAGCTCTTTTTACTTTTGTCAAAGCGTAATTTAGTCTTGATTCCGACTCTTCAAACTGACCAACAAAATAGTCACATTCTGCTTTTTCTCGATTAAGTTCAAATGTGAGCTGATAGTGACTCTCCCAAGCATCTTGGGGAAGTCGGGAAAGTCCAAAACTGAAGTAGTCAATGGCTGCTTGATAAGCAATAGAGAGTTTGGCTTTCATCCCTGCCAAAAACGCTAATTCTGCTAGCTGATCGGCGGGAACAGAAGACGGCTCGGCGTCAATGCCTATCATCAGATGGTTCAAAATATTAAAGATGTTATCGCTATCTTCCTGATCGCTGTCCGATTGATGAGCCAAGAGTAATTGTCCGATTTTGAGGTGAACGGACTGTTTTTTATTGTCAGCAATGAGTACATAGCTGGCTTGCTGAATGCGATCATGTAGAAATTGATAGCCTACGGAGATATCAATAGAAGACTCTCGTTTGTCTCCCTCGCTTCCTTGGAAAAACTTATAGATTTCACTTTGGGGAGAAATCAGACCTTCTTGCAGAGCTTCCCATAGTGCGACGGCGACCTTCTCTTGAGACTGCTCACTCACAATAGCTAAGGTTGCCAAGTCGAACTGATTGCCAATACAAGCTGCTAGCTTCAAGACTTCTTGCGTTTGGCGGGACAGTTTCTGCAATTGAGTAGCGATAAACTCCACTACGTCATCAGTGAGGGCTGCCTCTTGTACCTTGACTAGGTCACACTCCCAATAGCCTAATTCCAAGTTGAAGAGAATCAAGTCATCTTCATACAGCCCCTTTAAAAACTGAGTCGTGAAGAACGGATTGCCTTGAGTCTTTTGATAAATCAATTCCGTTAGCGGCTTCGCTAAGTCAACGGTGCAATGAAGAGTCTCAGCGACCAATTGATTGATCTCATCTAGCTCCAGTGGATCTAAAGTGATCGTGGAAATGACGGCTTGTTGCTTCTCGATTTCCGTCAAGCTCAACATCAACGGATGAGCTGGAAAAACTTCATTATCTCGATAGGCTCCCAACAGGAGCAGATGCCCCGTATCACTTTTTCCCATCAATACCTTCATTAGATTGAGAGAGGCGGAGTCCGCCCATTGCAGGTCATCAAGAAACATCACCAGTGGATGGTCTGGCTTGGTGAAGACAGCTATGAACTTTTGGAATAGGAGGTTGAATCGATTTTGGGCTGCGCTACCAGATAGTTCTGGGGCGGGGAGTTGTTGACCAATGACTTGTTCGAGTTCTGGAATCACATCAATCAAGACTTGTCCGTTGTCTCCAACGGCTGCCAAGATTTTGGTTTTCCAATCTGCTAATGCTTCATCCGACTCACTCAAGAGCTGCCCCATCAGCTCCCGGAATGCTTGCACAAAAGCTGAGAAGGGAATGTTGCGATTGAATTGGTCGAATTTGCCTTTAATGAAGTAGCCTTTCTGACGCACGATAGGTTTGTGAACTTCATTGACCACAGCCGTTTTTCCAATCCCGGAAAAACCTGCTACGAGCAGCATTTCACTATTGCCATTAGCAACGCGGTCAAAGGCATCTAAGAGGATTTGAACTTCAGCTTCACGGCCGTAGAGCTTCTCAGGGATGAGGAAGCGATCGCACATATCCCGCTCACCTAGTTCAAAATCGGCAATTTCACCTGTGCGCTCTAGTGATTGCAGACATCGCTCTAAATCATGCTTCAACCCCAAAGCACTCTGATAGCGATCTTCAGCATTCTTCGCCATCAACTTCATGATGATCGCCGAGAGCATCGCCGAGTAAGGCTGACCCTGAGTATCCAATAAATCCACGGGAGCAGTGGGCGTTTGGGCAATGTGGCAATGCACCAACTCCAGGGGGTCACTAATGCTAAAGGGGAGCATCTCGGTCAAGAGTTCATAGAGGGTCACCCCCAGAGAATAGAAGTCCGTGCGATAGTCGATGCCCCGGTTCATCCGTCCCGTTTGCTCTGGAGCAATGTAGGCCAGGGTTCCCTCTAGCCCTTTAGGGTTCACCAGTTGCCGCTGCTCTTTGGGCAGGAGTGAGGCAATGCTGAAGTCGATGAGCTGAACCTGTTGGGTTTCAGGATGGATGAGGATGTTGGCGGGTTTGATGTCTTTATGGATAATCTGCTGTCCAGTGAGGACGTGGAGTGCTTCGGCCAATTGAATGGCAATCTTCAGTAATTCCTTAAGGCTCTGTTCGGAGTCCTGCCAATAGCTCGATAATGCGACTGCCCCCTCATCCGGCATCACCAAAGCATAACCATTGCTGTAGCGTTCTAGGGCTAGGGGTTTGACGATATACGGAGAGTTGAGATTCTGAGTGATGACATATTGGTTACGAAACTGCACCAGCTCATTGAAGTTGGGATGGGGATTGCGCAACACTTTGATGATGACGGGCTGCTCATCGCTGAGGCGAAGAGCACGGTAAACCAGAGTTCGTGTTCCGTTGTAGAGCAGTTCAGTGTCTTGATAGTTTGTTAAATTCAGCATTTTGTCATCACTTAATCATCAGCTCAAGCTGAGATTATGCTTAAGCTTTCCCTGCACTATTATGACAACAGGTTTGTGAAATTCCTGTGAAGGCTCTGTAAAGATTTCTAGGTATATTTACGGAGGCTGTTACACATCAGCTAACAGCAAAGTAATGGTGAAGGCTGTATCCTGGTCTAGTTCTGAGGTACAGGTGATTGTGACGCCATGCTTTCCGGTAATGATTTGGTGGGCGATCGCTATCCCCAATCCTGTTCCTTTCCCAATCCCTTTTGTGGTAAATCCTTGCTCAAAAATCCGCTCCACTGTTGTCGGTTTTACGGCACAGCCATTGTCTTGAATTTGAATCTGAACCTGTTCATCAATGGCTGAGTTTTGAATCATGATGGTATTTGGATTGGCTTCAATTACATAGCTCTAACTATGCAGCAAGCAAACCTAATCCCCATTACTCTGTAACTCTTGAAGCCGATCGCGCACCTCCAGCGCAATTTGTACCGCACTGGTCAGATATTGCTCCACTTCAGCAGCCTGGCCTTCAAGTTGGAGTGCTTGCAACGACGCCAAATTATTGGCAAACAGATCCGCTTGTCCCAATAGCAACTCATCAATTACATCTTGATTTTCCCGCAGAATCCGTTCGGTTTTAATTGCCCGGATCAGATCTTGACGAACCAACTGCAAGGCTTTGAGCAGATTCTGGCGCACCGCAGGCGGTAAACCTGGATTTCCAACTCGCTGAAGTTGATCACTGACTGCTAGCGATCGCACAATCTTATTAAAATTCACCACCTCTTGATAGAGCGCCCAGGTAGCCGGGGCAACTTGTGCAGTGAGCAGGGGGGCTCGGAATTCACTGCGACCCCAAAATAGTCCGGCCGAAACAGCCAGTAACGGCAAAATACCCAAGCCAATATCGAGCACCGGATTGTGGAGAACTTGGCTGGCGATGCCAAAAACGAGAAAGGCGGCCACGACCGAACCGCCAAACAAAAGGCCGAGGGAGCGATCGCTATCACTCCCCTCGGCAGATGGGTCTGACACTCTCAAACCGCTTAAACGGGTAAACTCTCGCGCAGAGATCAAGTAGCGGTTGAGGTCAGAGCGCACAGTTATCTAAACTCTAGCTCCCGTAATTCCAGCGAGCGCGATAGCCCCGGTTGTCGATGTGGGTGAAGGTGCGGCCATAACCGAGACCCCCGTTCCAATATTCCAACTGACGCTGCACTTCTCGTGGCGACAGGCCCGCCACCAAGAAATCCACACCATGACCCTGCATATGGGTTGAACGGCTAGAACCGCCGATCGCCCGGTTTACGGCCGGTGGACGATACCAACTGGTAATGGTAATTGAGCGGCCATCAAATTTCCCACGGATTTTTTGCATCTCCTTGGCCATCCGGATGATGTTGTTGGTGATCCGTTCATTAACCGGTAGACGGGTGCCATTTTTAGTCGCTTCACCCCAAGTGAAATTCGCGCCCGAGAAGATCGGGGTTCGGGTTGTGGTTTTACCAATGCCTGCAATCCGGATCAGTTTGCCCACAGGCTTAGCTGGGGGCGGTGGATCTTTGGGGGGCGCGTAACTCTCGATATGGAGTGTATCCACATGACCTTCAAATACGTACCATTCAGTGCTATCAGCGATCGGATTCACCAATTGGATTTTGAGGTGTGTGCCAACATCAGTAAAGCTCTTGACCGCCAGCTCTTGGGCACTCACATTGGCTTTTTGATCGTCTTTGAGTTGGGACGATTGCACGGGTTCTTTCTTGAAGATGGTGTCGTTTTTGACGACCAATGTACCCGCATCTACCAGGGTGGCATGGCCTTCAAAGACGTACCAGTCTTTACGCCCAGCAATTTCATTGTCAAGGCTGATCTTATAATGGCTGCCGTCTTTGTCTGAGGCGGAAATACCATATTCACCCGCAGCCACAAAGGCTTTTTCCAAGTCACTCAACGCTGAGGACTGGACGGGCTTGGTTTTAAATACGGTGTCTTGGGTAATGATTAGGGTGGACATGTGCAGGTTCTCTTATAGGGTCGGACTGTCGATGTCTTCAATCTTCCCAAACGCTACATCGGAATATCTTGAGATTTGGCAAAGTTAAAGTTTTTTCTGGTTTTGTAGGGGCTATCGTCTAGTTCGGCTTCAAACTCTTGCTGTGAATTACTTATAGCCCCTTTTCTTGTTTTGGGTTCGGGCGCTCTATCCATTGTTCTATAAGGCTTCTGGTGTGAACTGACGACACGCCCTAGAAGGCGATCGCTTGAATTGATAAGCGTCCTGCTTTTGACGTCTACAACCCTGCGTCCCTAGCTACTCTCCAAGACCAAACCCTCCCTGACCTCAACTCAAGGAACGAGTCTGCCAGGGAGGGCTGGAACGATGTATGTTGATACTGCGTATGCGAATACGAGTAAGGCTGCTTGCCTTAGAGATCGCCACCTCTGAACGCCAAAATGAAAACCACGATCGGGCCAGCGATCATGATCAATCCGACGAATAGAAGTTGAAAGATAACCTCAAAATTGATGCTGCCTAAACCACTAAGAAAATCCATATTTTTAACCGCGTTTCTCAACCCAAAAGGAGCTAAACAAAAATTCACAATCCATAGTACCTGAATTGGGGATCGTCCCGAAATGATTCTCATCTCCAGCAACAAAACTACACAAACCCGCTATGCAAACCTGGCAATGCCTCCCGAACTGTGGCGCTTGCTGCCATCTTGACCCCCGCGATCGCCCGGATCTTGAAATGTACCTCTCGCCAGCAGAACTTCAGCAATACCTGAGTATGGTGGGGGAAGCGGGTTGGTGTATCCATTTTGATCACACGCAGCGTCAATGCCAGATTTATGACACTCGACCCCGGTTCTGCCGGGTCACACCAGATACCTTCGAGCAGATGTATGCAGTCTCGCCTGCTGATTTCGACAAGTTTGCTATTAACTGTTGCTGTGAACAAATTAGTGGGGTTTATGGCCAGCAAAGCGAGGAGATGCAACGCTATACCGCAGGAGTTCAGGAGGAAATGCCATGAATTTTGGCCAATGGTTGGGGTTTGGCTCATTGCTGATTGCCTTTTATATCCTATGGCAGATTCACCAGCTCTTGCTGCTGATTTTTTCAGCGGTAGTACTCGCTACTGCTCTTAACCGTCTGGTGCGTCAGCTACAAAAATGCGGGATTCGACAGCGGAATGTGGCAGTAGGGCTCACCTTAGGGCTAGTAGCGATCGCCCTCGTGCTTTTTGTGGGGTTGATTGTGCCGCCTTTTGTGGCGCAATTTCAAAAACTGCTGGATTTGCTACCCACTGCATTTGCCCGCGCTCGAGCGGCGATCGTGGAGTTGGAGCGATTTTCAGATTGGATTCCTGAACCGCCGACCTGGAAAGATCTCAGCGCCCAAGTCCAGCCTTTGGGCACAGTCTTTCTACAATTTTTCTCCAGCTCGGTGGCGACCTTACTCCAACTGTTATTGGTCGTGGTGCTCACCTTGATGATGCTGGCCAATCCCCAAAGCTATCGCCAAGGTTTCTTGAAACTGTTTCCGTCTTTTTATCGACGTCGAGCGGAAGGCATTTTAGATCGTTGTGAACTGGCCCTCGGGAGTTGGTTACAGGGGATGGTGGTGAATTGTCTGTTTATCGGTATTGGCAGCGGTGTGGGGCTATTGTTTTTTGGGGTGGATTTAGTCTTAGTCCATGCCCTAATTGCCGGTTTGTTGAACTTTATCCCCAACATCGGCCCGGTAACGAGCGCAGTTTTCCCGATTATGGTGGCAGTGCTCGATGCCCCCTGGAAAGTGGCAGCAGTGTTGATTTGGTATGTGGTGTTGCAAAATATCGAGAGTTATTGGCTCTCACCCACCGTGATGGCCAAGCAGGTCAATCTGCTGCCCGCGATCACTCTTACCGCTCAGATCTTTTTTGCGCGATCGTTTGGTCTGCTGGGGCTAATTTTGGCCCTGCCGCTGACGGTGGTGGCAAAGACGTGGCTAGAGGAGTTGGTGTTTAGCGATATTTTGGATCAATGGCGAGAGCGTCCCACTTGGTTGCGGCGAGAGTTGACGGTTGATGCGGCGACCCAAGGGGCGATCGCGGCGATCGCCCCCACCGTTGCACTACCTACACCCCTCGAATCTCCATCTCTGTATTCCGATGATGCACCACAACTTTACAATTCTGGTGATTCCAATTCCGACCCTGGTGTGGATTGAGTCAAGAGCTCCTCAAAGGCAGTCAGCGGCACGGCCCCCGCAAGCATATGACCCTGGAAGAAAAAGTTGGGTGTGCCGTTGAGACCCAATTCCTTAACCAGTTGTAAGTCAGCCTCGATCGCCGGCCGGGCATTGGCGCGATCGGCAGCAAACTGTTCGAGATCAAGGCCAAGTTGACGCGCGGTATCCAGATAGAAGTCTTCACCCAATTCGTCTTGGTGGGCAAAGAGGGCGTCATGATACGCCCAAAATTGGCCTTGCTGTTGGGCGGCGTAGGCAGCTTGGGCAGCAGGGATAGCTTGGGGGTGGATCGCGGCTAAGGGAAAATGTTTATACACCAGCATCACATCATCTGGATGCTGAGCAAGAAATTCCTGCACAGTGTCATGGGCGCGGGCACAGAAGGGGCATTGAAAATCCGAAAACTCCAGCAGGACAACACGATTCTCCAGGCTATGGGTGGTGGGGGACTGGCCAATCAAGGTTTCCGGCTCACGATCGAGCTGCTCAAGAAAAGCTTGACGGGTCGCGTCCCGTTCCGCTTCCTGTTGGCGCTGATAGGCCTCGAATGCCTCCACTACCACTTCAGGATGGTTGCGGATAACCTCAAGGACTTGGGTTTCGAAGTTGGGTTTGGCAAGAGCTGGGTGGGGCCAGAACCAGAGCAAGGTGGTAAGGAAGAATAGGGCGAAGGGACGGAGATAGTGAGAGCCTAAACTAGATTTCCAAATCATAATTTTTTCAAAAACAACAGAATTTCAATCTGGTCTTGGTTTAAACATAATGCTTTGACCATTACCCAAATATTCAGTATTTTTCAAGCGTTATCATTCCACTGAATTCTTCAGAGCCAGTTTTCAGGCGATCAGTTTATGTAGCGTTTTGTAACAAGACTGCGAACAAAGACCCAACCATGCCGCAAATTGAGGAGTGATGCACACCTGCAAAGTGCCTCAAAATTTTTTTAAGGAGACTTTCGAATTATGGCTCTATCAGATACTCAAATTTTTGTTGCGTTGATCCTTGCCCTGCTGCCTGGCGTTTTGGCTTATCGTCTCTCTGCTGAGTTGTATAAGTAAGCAACTGTAATTGAGTGGTATAACCCACTTTTACCAGGGCACGGATGAACTGCTTTAGCGGTCAACTCTGCCCTGATTTTGTTTTTCTAAGCAGCGCTGATACGATCGCTCAACAAATGTTTTATAACTGAAGGGAGCGATGGCTTGTTGCTGTGCATCTGCGATCGCCACAACCCCTTCAAGATAATTAATCTCAATTGAAGGTCTTACAATACTGAGTCTCTGATACTCAAACTGTGTTTCCCCCTCATAGGGAGGGATGTAAACAGCCCAATTTCCGCATCATCGCTATTTTTGTCTATTCACTATGAGTGCATCTCGACATTTCCAACCCCTCGCACCTCAGCCCTCCCTGCGGGTGGCTCGGGATGTCAACTCACTCCGTCGCCCTGTGCGTCCACCTACCCAATCCCCAACGTCTCGCTCTACTAAGCATCGCCCTGCTCCCCGCCGTCGTAAAAAGCAGCGTCCCTCCCGTGCAGGTTTGGCGGCAGAAACGATGTTAAAGCTACTGGTCAATGGGGTGCTTTCGGCAGGGACAATTTTCACCTTGACGAGTCTTTTTCCTTACTACTGGGCTCAGCAAGCCAAGCTGCAAGAAGTGCGCCAGCAGGTACAGACCACTGAGCTTGAGGTGATGGGGTTGCAGGAAGACTTTAATCGCAGCTTTGACCCTTCTCAGGCCCAGAGCGTAATGCAGGATCAAAGCGGTCTGTTAGCACCGAATCAGCGCCGAGTGGTTTTAACCAATCAAGACCCCAACTAACGGCGAGGGCGGCGACGAGGCAATCGCGTTTTTGGAGACGAGCGTCGCCAGGTTTGCCAGGCTGCACCTAACCCTGCCCATAAACTTTGGCTGCCGATCTGGAGCCGCTGCGCTTGGGCTCGGGCTTGGGTTAACCCCACATCCACTTGCTTGACCACATGGGTGGCATGACTGACACCATCATTGAGTTCATCCGTTAGTTCCGTTAACTCTAAACCCGTGAGACGAATTGCTTCTAGGGTAGGGGGCAAATCGCGGTCTAAGGTATCAATGAGCCGTCTGGCACTACGGGCGGTTCGTTGGATTTCTCGGAGGGTGGGGAGCGCCGCCAGAATCACTGCGATCGCACTGAGAGCCACAAATATTAGTGATAAACCTAACCAAAACAACGGATCGCGCACCCTGATAACTCCTGCTAGGATGCTCGCTCTGAGAGGGGCTGGGTTTCAGCGGCCGCCTCTGGTTTATGGTTCAAATCTGCTGTAGTTGCTTGGCTCACTTCTACACCTGCTGCGATCGCCGTTTGCAGCCGTTCAAGCGTCTCCTGCCAACGCTGACGAGCAGTGTGAGACAAATTATGGGTATGGAGGTTAAGCGTACTGGAGAGATCCTCAGCCAATTCCGGCAAGGCTTCAGCCGATTTTTTGAGGATGCGGCGGGTCTCCTTGCCTGTACGGGGTGCAACCAATAATCCTACCACCGCACCCACAGTGCTACCCAGCAGAATACCATTGAAAAATGAGCCAGAATGATGCTTTGCCATAGTGGGGGTGAGGGACGCTATATCCAATTGTATAGCAGGGCTTGGCGATTCGGAATTGAAGTGTTTCAAGAAAGAGTCATTCAGGAAAATGCTGCTCTGGGTTAGGCAAAATTTCAGGGCGCAGGATTATCAATATAGCGGTTTGAACGGACGCCTTACCGATCCTGGATAATAATTTTTGGAGAGCATGCGTTTGTCTTTGTTCCCTGAACTCTGAATTTTGAACCCTGAACTCTGAACTCTGAACCCTGAACTCTGAACCCTGAACCCTGAACTCCTAACGTAGTTTGGCTGACCATGTCTGCAATAAAACCAACAATTGCAACAGTTGACGGAGATTATGGATGTAGATCTGGAGTTGATAAACCCGCGATCGCCAGGTTTTGCTCGTCAGTTGCTGAGTTTTTAAGGTAAGCGCGGTGGTGGTGAGGGCAGCATGTATGGTTTGCTCAACCGCTTGCAGTTGACGACGCTGTTTCCGACAAGCGCGTCGCCAACACCAAAATTGCCAACATAGCCCCACATTGAGCAGGCCAAAGGCACAGTTAAGGCTAATTACTGCGATTGTAGAAGTTGGGAGCACCATTGTTAACGGGGTTGAGTGGGTGAAGATTTAGTTGGGGCGGCATGGGTGGCGCGATGATGGGCCAATGTTCGTTGAATCTTGCGCACCAAGTGATTGGCAGTTTGCTGCCGGGCCAGGGCAGCTAAGTCAGTTAATGTGCCTTCAAGGTGGGTAATCTTCTGGGCCAAGGCCTGGGGGTTCGCAATCGGCAAGATAGTATCCCCTGAATCGGGCAAGTCTGAAACTGTTGTGTTGGTTTGTTCTTCACCTGCAATTTGGTAGGTCACGGCTTCAAGTTCATCCACCGCGGCTTCTGCCCGTTGCACCTTACGAATCAGCGATCGCGCCGCCTTCATTCCTTCTTTGGCTGAGCCACTTAAATCTCGTAGCTTTTGATTAAATCGCTCCGCGATCCAATCCATATCCCGCCCAGCTTCGAGCGTTTGGCTAATCATTTGGCCAATTTCATTGGTGATGCTGCTAAAGCCCGTGAGTTTGGTATCCGCCTGGTTGGCCACAATCGTGGCCTGTACCGCCAGTTGACGGATCTGTTGACTAATATTGCGAATGAGATGAGACGTCGTTTGTACTTTATCCAGTTCTGCATCCAACAACTGGCCAATCTCAACAATATCTTGGGTGTTGCGAATGATCACGCTCATCCCCCCAAGGGTGCCTTGAAACGCCTTTTGGCTGCTGCGAACTGCTTGTTGACTAACATCGAGCAAATGTTGGGTCATTTGTTGCAGTTCCTGGAGGGACTGTTGGCAGTCATTAAGTTCTTGGCTGGCGGCGATGTCTTCAGTTTCAGAAACAGATACACGATTCGTCACCGTCTCGGTTTGGACGGTCTCCGTCTGCAACTGTTGAGCGTAGCGCTGCAACTGGGCTTGGGATTGTCCCAAGCGCTGGACATAACGGTTGAGATCTTTACGGTGTTGGTGGAGTTCTTGATATGTATATTGAGCGATTTGGGCCTGGACACGAACAAGGGTTTGAAATTCAAGCAAAAAGTGAGTCACCTGTAATGGCGCAGTCTCATCCTGAACCATGACTACGATTGGTTCATAAATTTCACTCACATCGCGATCGAGTGCCTGTTCTAGGGCTTGACCCACGGTGATGGTGGCGGGAAGCTTCAGTAGCGGTGTTGCCTGTTGACTCAACTCTAAAAAGATCCGTATCGGACGTTCTAACAACACCTCAACCCCATAGGGCGAACTCATCCATTCATTGAAGCGCCGCCGCGAAATCATGCCCCAAAACCACTGCTCATCTGCAATAATCACACCCGGCAGCCAAGGCTCTTGTTCAAACTGCTGGGCCACTTTTTTGC
>JAAHHN010000149.1 GCA_010672165.1 Spirulina sp. SIO3F2
TCTACTATCGCTAGCAATCCCAAGATCGTTCCAGGCTCAGGAATCTGAACGTCTTCGGTATCTAGAGCACCCGTATCATACCAGCCCGCTTTACCCCATTTCACAGCCGTAAGGTGATCATTCGCGTCGTATTGCAAGGTCTTGATGTTAGCTGCATGGAACCAGATACCCACTTCCTCGCCAAAGCCAATCCCCTGCCAAGCCGCTCCAAGATCATTCCGATCATTGATCGCCGACGCATCAATGGAGAAACTCAGTGCAGTATTGCCATTACCATCATCAGTAAAGGTTAAGGCATTATCCCAAGACTGTAAGAATGGGTTAGTCTGCCAACTCTTACTGTTGTTCTGACCGTTATAGGCATAGGCAGTAAGCTTATTGTTTAAGCCATCCAGATAGAAAATTGCAAATTCTTGATCATGTTTTTTGGGGTTTGGACCATCACTAATCACAAGCCAACCCCCATTGACAATGCTGTTGCTGAAAGCTGAAGTCCAGCTTAGCGCTTCGGTCTGCTGGTTATAGGTCGTCTGGATAAACTCGTGAACACCGGGCTTGTCATTCAACCCTAACGGTAGGTTGAGGTCGTTAAAACAAGTACTACATTTGCTGGTGTTATGAAAAAGATTCGCATCGCTGCGATCCCACTCAAACTGAAATGTTTGAGCCTGAACCGATTCAATCACACCAACCGTTAACCCAAGCGCGATCGTCCCTGCATATAGAGTACAAGTCAAAGTTTGAGCTGCACCCGCGAAGATTGACTGTGTCATAATCCTCTCCTGGTGAATGGTCAACACGTTTGCACCCTCCCCTCATTTAATTATGTCACTGCTGAAAGGATGTAAATACGTTGTGCTCTAAAACTCAACAGGTGTGCAGACACCATTGAAGCCAAGGGATTCTGACCATTGCTCCAAAGAGATAACGCCGCTATTAGCATCCAATTGAGGACAGTAATGAGGGCGATGATGATTCCGTCATCAAAGCTTCGGCTGATTCGCACATACTATGTAGAGTCACCCGTTGTTTGTGAAGGCGTTGTCAAGGTGGCACATTTAGATACCCGACCTGGATTACTCTTGTACTCGTTTTTCAAAGAGAAATACATTATCACGATTGAAAACCAAGTTAAAATCCGGCTCATTTTTCAATCGATTGAGCAAATTGGGAATCGTCTCTGGCTGAGTGTGGATTGCGGGGACTTCTGTATCCAAAAAGACATTGTGATAGGGAGCGAGATCTAGATTTTCCGCCCCAGTGACAATCATCTGCACCTTTAATCGATGGGTGACTTGGGGCACGATCCGGGAGGGCACAAGCACAGGTGCAGTCGGGTGCATCAGGGCGATCGCTTCCCTAGACGCCGCGATTGTATTAAACCCTTCATCAAAATAGCGTAGGGCAAAATACTCCACCTTTCCCAACACCAAAAACACCACCACAAGCCAACTAATCAGCCAGCGGGGACGTCGCAACCAAGTGACCTGCTGTTGCAATGCCATCCCCACCATCACAATCAAAAAAGGCAAAATGGGTAACGAATATTGGAAGTTAAGGTCTTTTTGGGTTGCATCGGATGCCAGCAAATTTAAAACCAGATTCGGTATGACACCAATGAGGGGACTAAGAACACGAGGTGAAAAACCCCAGGCAACTGGGATAAAGAGAAGTAGTAAATATTTCAGATTTGCGAGAGTCAGTAGCTGCTGTAACACGACGTTGGGTTTGAGCACCAAGTTGAGGGCAACTTCGGTCAAGGACTCGCCCAAAAACGCATAGCGACCAATCCCCTTTTCTGTGCCATCACTCAGTGCGGCAACAATGCCATAGTTGGCAATTAAAAACCAGGCAATGCCGATAATGAGAGCGATCGCCCCATAGCGATAACGCCGCTCCCCCAGACAGAGCCAAGCTCCCAACCCGACAATTGTCAAGCCAAATACGCCCTTGCAACCACAGAGCAGCACCAATGCCAGGAGAAAGCCCCAGAGACATTGGCCGTAGACAGCCGCGATCGCACTCAGCAACAACACAGGAGCAAATACATCGGTGTGAAAATCGAACAGGTTGATATTGAACACCACTGGATAAAGCAGATAAGCAAGTACCAACACTCGGACGTATGCTGATTTCAACTGATAGTGATGCTTGGCTAACCACCACACCGGTACGGCTCCCAACGCCAGCCCCAGCGCCTGTAGCCCAAACAACCAATGGACATTGGGTGTTAGCCAATAGAGCAGGGCAATGGGATAGACAATCCAAGCCGCATGATCACCGAGAATGTGGGTATTGTGCAGGGTGTCGAGAGGAGAATACCCCTGACTGAGACGATAGAGGGCACTGTCAAAAAAGCCCAAGTCATAGGCCGTTGAGCGCAGCAGAAAATGCCGCAAACTGCTGTAGCTGAACAGCAATAAGGTGGTCAGAGCGATCGCGCCACTGACAAAGCGTTGATCTGCATCAAGGGTCAGCCCAAGGCGTTTCATGGTTGGCGAAGGAAGGATTACGAACAACAAAAATTAAGGCTAGAGGATATCTCTAGCCTTAAATATCAATCTATTTTTTGATTCATGTAGGCACTATGCCGTTAAGCTGGCAGTTTTAGCAGGATAGAGATATTCGCGAGTCTCCACCATTGCCTTGACCAAACGATCCATATCTTCCTTGGTATGGAGTGCATTGGCAGTGATCCGGAGGCGAGGCTTGGCAATAAACCAAATCGGGGAAACCCAGATGCCGTATTCCTCCATCAGGTGTTTCGAGAAGGATTTGGGGTCCATCTCGCTGGGTAAAAGCACGGGCACAACATTCGTTTCGCCAATTGCCTCAAACTCGTGCTCAATAAAGCGCGATCGCAGATAGCGGGTGTTGGCTTGCAGGCGCTGCACCAATTCAGGATGTTGACGTACCTGGCGAATGCTCTCAAGGGCGGCTGCCGTTACCGGTGGGGGCAAGGAAATGGTACCAATCGATGTGGGAGAAACATCTAAAAGGTCAATTAGTTCAGGAACATGGCTGCTGATGGCTGCTCCGGCTGAGGCCGCAAACTTGGAGAAGGTGGTCATAATCAAGGGCACCATGCCGCGATCGATCACCTCTTGGGGATGGATACCAAAGTGGTCGTAAACGCCACCCCCCTGGGGGCCAAGGGCGCCACTGGCGTGGGCTTCGTCCATAACGATAACGCTGCCTGGATATTCTTCCATAACATCGAGCATCTCAGGCAGGGGCACAATGTCGCCATCCATTGAAAAAACGGCGTCAGAGACCACCATAATGCGGTCGCCTGCCTTGGCATAGCGGCGGAGCTTACGAGCCAAGTCATTCATATCACAATGGCGATAGGGCTTGACGCGCACATCGGGGCTGTAGCTAAAGACCTTACCCGAGCGATTATCTGCATTCACCACCGCAGAAATAATACAACCGTGGTTGAGGACATCGGTCATAATTAGGGTTTCACGGGTGTTCTGGAACCCTTGAACTGGCATTGCGAGGTGACAGAAGCCATCCATCAGGGCTTGCATCGCCATCCACGCATTCAAAAACAGATGGGTATGGGGTAAGTGCTTGAATGCAGAAATCTCTTGTTCGAGTTGGCGGTGGAGGTCAATACGACCGCTGAGTACAGAACAGGAACTATTGGAGGTGCCGTATTGATAAATTGAGTCGATCGCTGCCTGACGCACCGCTTCAGACTGTACGAGACCCAGCACATCATTGGTGCAGAAGGTTAATACAGTACGCCGGATGCCAGTTTCCGCTTCTTCAAGTTCGATAATGTTGCCGTGCTTCTGATGACAAATAAACTTATCCGGGTATAAACCCGCGCCATGAAGCCCCTGCATATAGTCTTGAACAACTTGCACTACTTACTCACTCCTTAAAAAATTATTGATGGGTAGAAGATGGTTAAAATTCACAGGATGAACTGGGTTACTGATGGATTGCCGTCAACGGTTTCTCACGAGGAGAAGATGACAGTGAGGTGATCGTCGATTCAGAAGACTGCTGAAACTTAGCGTACTGTTTCACAACAACACGTTGCAGCGCAATAATTGCTGGGTTGACTTCTGTATAACGGCGTTGACGATTTTTGTCATAGGTCTGTTGCTCACTTTCCATCATTTCTACATCCTGATCAAGGAATTTTTTGAGTAGAAAATGCCAAATGAAACGGGCCAGAAGGGGACGTAAAGGCTCAACCAACCATTGCGGTAGGCGAATCTTCAAGAACAACAGTGAAAATGAACGCGTTTCGCTCGGGCCAACCGGTAACCGCATTAAATACATGCGGGATACTCCCTCAAGGGCATTGAAATAATGGGGGTAATGGTAACGAACTGAGATAACCCGTGTAGTGGTACCGCTACCGTCTTGGCTCAAGCCCAAAAACTGGGTTAACCAGCCCCGGTACGATATTCGGTATTTTGCACTGACACTGGAGTCAGTTTGCTGTAAATCTAGTAATTCAGGGTCAAACCAACCTTGGATATCCCGATGGAGAAAACCATGAAAAACATCCATCGTGTTCTCGTTGCAAATTGAGAAGTGAGCTTGAAAATGCCCCGGAATGGGGACAGCCAGCCAATCCGGATCAGTATATTCCGGCACATCTGGTAGAGGAATTTCCTGGGCAAGATTGGGATCGCCAGGGAAAACCCAGACAATTCCATATTTTTCTGCTGCTGGATAGCTCCGTGCTTGGGCACAGGGCAACTTCTGCTCAGGGGGATAGTAGGGAATGCGAACACAGTCCCCTGAACCATTAAATTCCCAACCATGATAAGGACACAGGAGGCGATCGCCTTGAACTTCGCCTTGATGGAGAGCGACCCCTTTATGGGGGCAAGCATCTTCTAGGGCGTGGAGCTGACCCTGCTCGTCTCGAAAGACGGCGATCGCCTGCTCCCAAACTTTAACCGGCACGATCGTGCCCACCTTGATTTGATGAGTCCACGCGACGGGATACCAGTAGTTCGGATTGATTCCGACCTCTCTGACCTGATTCTGCACCGTTTGACCGGTTAACGTTGGAGTTAGCTGCATCCTAGACTCCTAGTTAAAATTTGTAACAATCGTTTGAGCTAGAATCATAGCAGACTTTCGGAAGGATGCGTCAGATTCCTGTGACTGGTCAAATACTGACCCAGAGACAGATGGAGATTCTTTTAAAACTCGCTGTAATGAAACGTTCGAGACTGATCTCAACCTGAGTCTTTCCTGAGTGGTTGGCTTAATCCACTGCGTTGACATTAAGGTTGAATTGTGCTGAAGATTCAATAATTCGTATGTTGTGCAGACCTTATTGTCTGCGAAAGCTTGCAATACTAAAGTACAAATTAATCTCTATAGTTTCTACTGTTTCATTTAGTTATTACTCTCATCACCAAACTTCAACAGATGTCTCTACTTCAACCTACTCTCTGGTTTATCGGTGCTTTCCTGGTCGCTAGTTTGGTGGAATATTGGATTCACCGTCTGATGCACGCTAATGCTCGTTTGGGCCAACGCCACCGCGATCATCACCGTCGCAACGAGGGCCAAGGTGTGCTTTGGGAATTCCTTGACTATGTCAAAGGCAGTGCGATCGCCATGCTGCTGCCGTTTCTAGTTTCTATCGAAGCTGGAGTTGCCTGGTCACTGGGCGCATTGGCCTATGCCGCCTTTTCTGCCTACGCTCACCAGCTTCAGCATGAGAACCCCACCAAATGCTTCTGGATGAAGATGCCTGTTCATTATGTCCATCATAAGTATCAGATGTGGCATCACAATTTTGGTTTAGGCGTCGATTGGTGGGATCACGTGTTTGGCACTTACAAGCAAGTGGATTGGCTCACCGAGACAGAGCAGACCACAGCAAAAGCCAGCTATATGGAACTGCGGTGGTGGTAAATAAAATGAGCCCTGCCGATCGCCTTATTGTCCCGCTGGATGTGGCCAGCCTGGCTGAGGCGATCACTCTCGTTGATCAACTTCCGCAGGTTCAATTCTGGAAAGTGGGCCTGGAACTGTTTATTAGTGCCGGGCCGGAAATCTTAGCGCTGCTGCGAGAACGCCAAAAGCGCATCTTTCTGGATCTCAAACTCCACGACATCCCTAATACGGTTGCTGGGGCAGTCAATGCCGCTATCACTCATCGAGTTGATCTGCTGACAGTGCATACCACAGGAGGGCGATCAGCATTGCAAGCTGCTGTAGCCGCTGTAGCCGATCGCGCCAGTTCCCTGAATCTACTGGGGGTAACTGTGCTGACGAGTTTAGATAGCCGAGCGATCGCCTTTGAGCTCAAAATCCCTCTAGAACTGCCAGAATATGTCTTGCATCTAGCCCTGCTGGCCCAAGACTCAGGTCTGCCTGGTGTGGTCTGCTCTCCCCATGAAGCCACTGAAATTCGCCGGGTTTGTGGCCCAGACTTTATTCTGGTGTGTCCTGGGGTTCGTCCTGCTTGGGCTGCTGCGCAAGATCAACGTCGGGTAATGACGCCGAGTGAGGCGATCGCTGCTGGGGCAGATTACCTGGTGATTGGGCGGCCAATTACCCAAGCAGCTAACCCCATAGACGCCTGGGAGCGGATTTGTGCAGAGTTGGCTTAGAGGGAATTTTTTTAGTTTGGTGACCGTTTGAGCAATTCAAAAATCCCCTGGAGCATTTGCGGCGAACACTAAGGGGTTCTGCTATCGTCATGGGCAAGAACCTCTATTGAATTATTCAGTGGGTCTGTCATGACACAAAAGAACAATACTTTACCGCTTATTCTGGCCCTCTTGGTGACAGGCGGGATTCTTGGTGGTGGCTTCTGGCTTTTAACAGGTCAAAAGCGGAGCTTTGAAATTAATGGTGTCGATGTCTCCATTGGCGACTCTGATGCGCAAGATCGGAATAACTCTGACTCTGGGAGTTCGTCAGCTCCTGAAACCCCTTCCTCTTCAACACCAACTGCGGCTCCATTTCCTGTCCCTACCGAAGTTGCCTCTGGAACCCAGATCTTCATTGATGGTTCCACGAGCATGGCTCAGCTCAACGCTGCCCTTAAAGAGAGCTTTGAGAGCAAGTTTACCGGCACAAGAGTGGAGATTGCGGCTCAGGGCAGTAGTAAAGGCATTGAAGCGCTAATCGCAGGTAATGTGGATGTTGCTGCCAGCTCTCGTCCCCTCAAACCGGACGAAACCGCTGCTGGACTCAAAACCTTTGGGGTCAAGCCGGATCAAATTGCGCTGGTTGTCGGCAAAGACAATGCCTTCAAACAGTCCCTCACCTCCCAGCAAGCTGCTGATATTTTCACCGGTAAAATTACCAACTGGTCAGAAGTCGGCGGGCCAGATGCGCCCATCCGGGTTATCAACCGGCCAGCAGTAAGTGGGACGTATAGCTCGTTTAAGGAATTGGTGCTCAGCGGTCAGGATGTAACCGGGCCAGGGGTGACTACTTTAGAACGAGACGAGACTACTGGGATGCTCCAGAAATTGGGGACAGATGGTATCGGTTATGCAACCTATAGCCAGGTAGCGAATCAGGGCACAGTGCGGACGCTCCCCATTGACAATGTTTTCCCAGATCAGCCCAATTACGCCTACCAGCGTCAACTACTCTATGTCTATAAGGAACCTGCTAGCGAGGGAGCCAAAGCTTTTCTGGGGTTTGTCGGCTCTCCAGACGCCCAGGCTGTTTTAGACCAGTAATTGTCTAGGAATCGGTGGGGAGTCATGGCTCAAAAAAACAATACGTTGTCCCTGCTGTTGGCTCTGTTGGTGACAGGGGGAATTCTTGGTGTCGGTGCGCGATTCTTGCTCAAGCAAAACGCCAGCGTTGATCCCCAGCCAGTCGCTGAGGTTACGTCGAACACCGCGGTGTCTCCGAATAATCCCCCCACCATGCCCACAGCCGCGCCCTCAACCCCTTTTTCTGCTCCCACTACTGTGGCGTCTGGCACTCAGATCTTTATCGATGGCTCCACTAGCATGGTTGGGATCAATGTGGCGCTTAAAGCTGCCTTTGAAAGCAAGTTTCCTGGCACACGGGTAGAATTCAAAGCCCAGGGCAGTAGCAAAGGTATTGAAGCCCTGATCGCGGGTCAAGTGGATGTTGCGGCGAGTTCTCGTCCCCTTAAACCCGAAGAAGTGGCAGCAGGTCTCAATACCGTCGTTGTGAAACCGGATCAAATTGCCTTGGTTGTGGATAAAAATAATGGGTTTAGGCAGACTCTGACTACCGAACAAGTGAGGGCAATTTTTACGGGTCAAACCACCAATTGGTCGGGTGTGGGGGGGCCAGATATGCCAATTCGGGTACTGAATCGCCCGCCAGTGAGCGGCACCTATTCCGCATTTACAGAATTAGCTCTGAATGGTCAAGATGTTAATGGGCCGGGCGTTACAACTTTAGAGCGGGATGAAACCACTGGTATGCTCCAACAACTGGGCACCGACGGTATTGGCTATGCAACATATCAACAAATAGCGAACCAAAGCACCGTGCGCATTGTTCCTATCAATAAGGCTTTTCCAGAACAACCTGAATATCCTTACCAGCGTCAGCTCCTTTATGTATATAAAGAACCGGCCAGTGAGGCAGTTCAGGCATTTCTGGGGTTTGTGGGTGCACCGGAGGCTCAAAGCGCAATCAATTCACAATAGCGATCGCGTACCCAAATTACTAACAAAATCAAAAGTCGCAGGAACAAGGACAATGGGCAAAGGGCTGGGACAACTGCTGATTCTTAGCATGGTTCTTGTTAGCTCGATCAGTTGTGCTGATTTTAGCCAATCAGACACAGAAACCAGAGGGTCAGATGAATTAAGCCAGAAGACGATTAGTCAAACACAACTTGATGAACTCGGTGAAGCACTAGCGACTTGGGTCGCTGAATATCAAGCTGCGGATGAAATTCCGGGATTAGCAGTGGCACTGGTTTACCAAGATCAAGTTCTGCTGCTTGAAGGCATGGGATCGCGCGATTTAGCCCAAGAACTCCCCGTCACGCCCCATACTCTTTTTCACATCGGTTCCACCCACAAATCTATAACTGCCCTGTTGGCCGCGATCGCCGTCGATCGCGGCCTTTTGGCCTGGGAGCAACCGATTGTGGAATTTGCCCCTGAGTTTGAACTGCGCGATCCGGATGCCACTGAAATGGTGAATATGCGTCATCTACTCAGTATGCGCAGTGGCATTAGCGATGATGCGGTTGATTTCGACCTTGCAGAAATTGAAGCGCTCGATCTCTTTGACCAGGTTGCCGATGCAGAACTGCTGGGAGAACCGGGCGGGATATTCGATTACAGTAACGTGTCGGTTTCTCTGGGGGGATATCTTGTTGCTTTTGCCGCTCAGAGCAATATGAATACCCTTGAAGCGGATCACGAAGCTTTGCTGACAGAGTGGATTCTTGACCCCATTGGCATGAAGGATGCCCGGTTGCAGTTGAGTGATGCCCAGACCAGTGGAGATGTGGCGCTGCCGTATGTGTGGGCGGGCGATCGCTTTGTCGTAGCCGAACGGGAAGACTTTGACGATGATCCTCTTTCGCCTTCAGGCGGACTCAAGGCCAGCATCAACGATATGGCTGCCTATCTAATCACTCAGGTACAGGGCGGGGTTGCACCGGATGGCAGCCGCATTGTTTCAACTTCCAGCCTGCAAGCCACTTGGCAACCTCGTTGGGGCAGTTATGCAATGGGTTGGGAACAGGAAAACTACCAAGGCGTGGTTCTACTGAGCCATGGGGGGCTTTATGACAATTTTTTGAGCATTATCGGTATAGTGCCAGAGTATGAGTTGGGGTTTGTTGTCCTCACCAATAGTAGTGATGCCGCTGAGGGCTTAATCGGAGGTGTGGCACATCAAGTGGTGGAGCTAACTCAAGAATTAGAGCTCTAATGTGTGATTCAAACCTGTAAGTACACGTAACCTGCATTATTCATGACTCTCCTCCGAAATCGCTGGGTGTTAAGCTTAATCCAATAGCGGGCAAAATGAAGATGCTTCTTCGGGAAGCTGCGCAACGACTCCGCTCACTGGCCAAACGCGCTACAGACTGTAGAGTGACAAGATCGTAACGCAATCGTCCCGCCTGCCTGATGAATAATCCAGGTTTACAACCTTAGATTTTTGAACATATCGTCCCTCAGTCCACCGAAGTGGACTTTTTTACTCATTAGCCTGCAATTGATTTGCGGACGAGTGGGGATGGAAGCGGCAGCATTGACGATGTAGCTATTATCAATCGTCTGACAGACAACGAATTGAGCATCCTCTGAGCTACAGATGTTGATTTTGTCTGAGCAAAGACTCTTGCTAATACCGATTTTTGTTAAGATTTTAAAACTATTCCTAGAATTTTCTGGCTCAGATGAGTTACACCCTAGGAGAGCGAGGGCTCATTGTGTTGTTAAAAGAGATACTGATGATCGCCAAAGCTGTACATTTTGTTCAACTTAAATGCAGCAACAATACAATCCTCTTCCCCCTTGCCAGAGTCAGGTTCTGATTCCAGGTTTTAAATTCTATCTCCATAGAAACAATATGAGCATGGAAACCCTAGAGTTCATCATTCACCCTAACGGTCGTGTCCAAGAAACAGTGACCGGAATTGTTGGGGCCTCCTGCGCAGAAGTAACTGCCGCGATCGAAGCCCAACTGGGTCGAGTGGTTGCCACCGAGAAAACGGCTGACTACTACGCTCAAAACCATCAAAACACCGCTAGCCATCAGACCATCCAGACGACCTGGAACACTTGAATCTAGTGGTGTTTTTCATATCGATGATTTCCTTAAAACCGCTCAATATCTAACCCAAATTTAACTATGTCCCATTTCAGCAATATCAAAACTCAACTGCGTAACCTGACCTCGCTCAAAGCGGCCCTCAGTGACCTAGAGATGGATTGGAAAGAGGGACCCAGCCCTGTGCGGGGCTATCAGGGTCAGACCCGTACTGCTGAGATCGTCTTAGAGCAAGCCAACGACTACGATATTGGCTTTAGCTGGAATGGTAGTGAATATGAGCTGGTTGCAGATTTGCAATATTGGCAGCAACCCCTTTCTGTTGAAGGTTTTATCCAACAGCTCACTCAGCGTTATGCCTACAACACAGTCTTGACGGAGTCCCAGAATCAGGGTTTTCAGGTGGCTCAAGAACAACAGCAAGCTGATGGTTCAATCCGCCTTGTGGTTCAACGCTGGAGCGCCTAGGCAGATGAGTGACTTCGACGCTGATGCTCAACTTGAGAATCAACCCACAGGTTTAGAACCGGAGTTGGGCGGGATTTTCCGTGATACCCCCGATCGCACTGGATTTGAACCAGAGCTGGGGGGAGAACTCCGCCAAAAGGGGGTATACGTCGATGAGATCACCTGCATTGGCTGTAAGCATTGCGCCCATACTGCGCCCAATACGTTTTATATTGAGCCAGAATATGGGCGTGCCCGCGCCATCCGCCAAGATGGCGACCCAGAGGTGATTGTAGATGAAGCAATTGATACCTGTCCCGTCAATTGTATTCACTGGGTTGACTATACCGAACTCAAGCGTTTAGAAGCGGCTCGTCAGTATCAGGTGATTCCGATCGCGGGTTTCCCCCTCAGCGCTGCTGCTCAGAACCGTCACCAGCAGCCAAAACCAAGTGAGCCCTCCTCGAAAGAGGGCTCCGAATAAATAGTCTGTCCTAACGAATGCGCAGGCGTTGGGTCAACATCGTAATCCCGTCTTCCCGAATAACGATCGCGGAGAGCCATTGATCATCCGGTTGCTGGGGGGCAGTCCCCCGTTTAAATATCCCGCCTGCTTGGAGGAGTTCAAGTTCGAAGGCTTCAATTGCAGCAATCTCTTCGTAGGAAACGGGTGCTTCCAATGCTCCACCGAGCAATAATTCCCCTTGCAACGGTTCTTGGACAATCACATCAAAATCGAAAGTGTCGCCTATCCCCACTTCCTGCGGCAGATTGATATCCACATCGGGCGGATTGACTCCAGAAAGGATCAGAGTACGCTCGGCTAAGACATCTTGACGGAGAATTTGTTGGCTGGTGCGATCGAAATACTGCCGAGATTCAATCTCAGCCTCTAGCCGAATAGGTCGGGTTCCTTCGTAGCGTGAACCGGAAACCCGCGTGACCGTGTGAGCAATGACGGTTTCACCCTCCTCATCCCAATCTTCAACTTCAATATCGTATTGAATGCCGCTGTACTGCTCCCATAGATCAGTTAGGCCATCAGCTAACATTTGACGGCTCAGGCCATCTGAATGGGTAAACGACTCGCCGTAATAGGCCATAACCGCGTCTACATCATGGGCATTAGCCGCAGATTCCAGGTCATTGAGGGCTTGGGCAATGGCAGCATCTCGCGCTTGGGCAGGCAGCAGACCAAACTTGGGGAATCCTAAGAGTGTAAGCCCTAGTAGGAAGGATGTAGCGGTGCGCCGAATTGCAAAATTGCCCATCAATGGTAGGTTAAATGACTGAGAAGATAACACCCCTCACTATAACTTATGCGTGTTCTGATTGCGGCAAGCGGCACTGGTGGTCACATTTTTCCAGCCTTAGCCGTTGCTCAACAGCTATCGGGGGCTCAGATTGATTGGTTGGGGGTTCCCGATCGCCTCGAACAAACCCTAATCCAAGATTATCCGCTCCACAGTATTTCGGTTAGTGGTTTTCAGGGGCGACCAGGGCTGCATACGTTGCGGACTTTATCTCGCTTGATTCGCGCCATCTTGCGCGTTAAGCAAATGCTTAAGACACTCAATGTAGATGTGGTATTCACCACTGGGGGCTATATTGCTGCACCGGCAATTCTAGCCGCTCGATGGCAGGGGATTCCCGTGATGCTCCATGAGTCTAATGCCATTCCGGGTAAAGTGACCCGTTTGCTTGCCCGATTTTGCACCCAAGTGGCGGTGGGATTTACGCCCGCAGCAAACTATCTACCCTCTTCAAAAACCCGTTGGACTAGTACGCCTGTCCGTGAGAATTTTCTCTCGCCTCAAACCTTAGAACTGCCGGTTCCTGAGGCTGTTCCCTTGGTGGTTGTGGTAGGAGGCTCTCAAGGGGCAGTGGCTGTGAACCAATTGGTGCGGGACTGCGCCCCCGCTTGGTTAGCGACCGGAGCTTATATTGTGCATTTGACCGGCGATCGCGATCCTCAGGCTCAGGCATTTGAACATCCCCATTACATTGCCTTGCCGTTTTATCACAACATGGCGGGGTTGCTCCAGCGGGCAACATTAGCGGTGGGGCGCTCGGGGGCGGGAACTCTCACCGAGTTGGCAATTACCCAAACTCCTGCGGTGTTGATTCCTTATCCTTTCGCTGCTGAGGATCATCAATATCACAATGCGATGACGTTTGTAGAACAGGAAGCAGCATTGGTATTCCGTCAGGCACAACTCACTGCTAAGCAGCTTGAACAGGCTGTTTTAGAGCTACTCCAGTCCCCAGAACGGTTGGCTAAAATGGCTGCCCAAGCAGAGACTTTGGCAGTCAAAGACAGCGCTGCTCAGTTGGCACAATTGTTGATTCAATATGGTGAAGCCTAACCCTTCAGTCGTAATACCAGTTGTAGGTTGAGTGTAGACGTAGCCCGTGCAGCGCACGTTAAGCAAAACCTAACACGAGCGCTATATGGCTTACTGGTGTTAGGTTGCCTGTGTCAACCCAACCACGAATTCTAGCAACGCGCCCTTGAGTCTCTGGGAGTTGAGTACAGTACCAACAAACAAACTTTGGCTAAAACCCTGATGGCGCAATCCATATTTTATCTCACAGTTCAGATGTTCACTTAGTTGAGCCAAAGAACAATAATCTTAAGAGAACATGGCGTCATTGGTATTGGGGTAAATGATGCTGCCTAGAATGATGGGGTTTGGCTTGGGATATTGCAAAAATTAGGTTTCCCAAGTTTTCTGGGGTGATAAAGCCTGCGCTTCATCCGCCTAAAGGAGGATTTGTATATTGTGATCTGTCTTGTTTACTAATTCTCAATGATCTCTGAACATACCGATAAGATAGTTCAATCTTAAAACGCTACATTTGTTACGAAGTGTTTCTGTGGTCAGGCTAGAATACCGTGTGGTGTGAACTCATAATATAAGTAACTGTTTAAGAATCATGGCAACTTTAACTAAACCGCAAGCCCAACCCCTGAGTCGAGAGATGTGCGCGTTCAACACAGACCAACAACTCAAGTACTTACATCTACAAGCGGAAGTTGAAGTGCTACTCCAGCAGTTGCAGACCCTTAAGGTACGTCGTCAACTCGAATCGATTGTACAGAACTAGTGCTTTTCAACTAGACAGCAATGTAGGTGGGCCTTGCCCACCAGACTACTGATTAAACTTGCCGGTTTCCCTAGGAATGGGGTTTTAATCTTAAGGTCGCTTATTGCGACTCCACCGCCAAAGCTGTTTGAGCCAAAGCCACCCCGCGATCGCGCCTAAAGCATAATGGCTAAAATCTAGCCAGACGAAGGTATTGCCCAGGATCAGTCGTCCAGGTAAAGTCGCTCGAATCGCATCAAGCCAAGCTGGATGCCAAAGCTGGGCAAATTCAATGACGCAAGTTAGCCCAAAGACCCAGATGGGCACTTGGTATACTGCTTGGCGTTGGGGCCATAGGGCAAACCCCAATAGGCACCAAGCGATTTCATAGACAACACTTCCCAGCAGATCATTGAGCCAAGCCAAGTTTGGAATGGTGTAGAATCGAACGCCCAAGCCGATGGGAATCAAAAGCAAGAAGTTTGATAGTGCCAGGAAACGGCGATCGCGCCACAGCGTCATCAGTAATATAAAGCCTCAGTGGGTACTGGTTAGCTTGGAAAAGCCGTCATCCGAGCAATAGTCCTAATCTCAGCACGTTGGTTAGCGATGGTTATCGATTGCACGGCTAGGGTCATACCATTGAGTTCAAATTGTTGCAGATTCAAGATCTTGCTTACCTGATTCAAGAGCATATGAGTGAGCTGGGCACTAGGAGCTTGACCTTGCGAATAATGTGGATTGCTTAGCTCAATGGGTGCTTGAGCAGACACTTCCGCCTGCAAAACCGTCTGTTCTTTACCCCCTAAAGGTGTCCAATAATGGAGAGCAACAGCCACTTGCTGAGGGGTGACGAATTGCCCCTCTAGGCAATCGATTTCTAAATCAGGTAAGGCTTTGAGTGCGTGACGCAATTCATCCGTCAACAGTGCCCGCGTAAGATTTTTGCCATTGAGCACAATTTTGCCTTCCCCTTGAATGGGCTCAACGAGTTCGATACTGCCGGTCAACGCACGCAAGGGATTAACAGTGATTTCACCCATACGCAAATCCATTTGGGCAATCTGCAACCCTGAGCGCAAACACAACTCTGTGCCTCGGATTGAGAGTGCTGATAATTTACCTTGGGCCAAGAGGGTCGGTTCAGTGACGACGTTAACAGCAAGGGTCTCAGACTGAACAAACTGACTGGCTAAGGCAAACTCAGCAATCTTATTCAGGGCTTGTTCACCCAAATTTGTGTTTTGCAGAAGAAACAAGAGTTGAAAAAGGGTTGGAGTGTTGACTCCCCAGTATATAGAGATTTCTTAACAGAGTTTACTCAACTTTGCGCAAAATCAAAAGGAATTATGTGGGTCTTACTATTCTGTCTAGTTTTTATAGCAAAAACCCTGCTGGACTAAATCCTGTCAGATCAGCAAGGTTTAAGGGGAAAAACGAAATAACGGGCGAGAAGGGATTCGAACCCCTGACACCGTGGTCCGTAGCCACGTGCTCTAGTCCACTGAGCTACACGCCCTAACGTGTATCGCTTTTGTGCGACAGTTACTAAAGGTATCACAAGCTTTTGGCATGACGCAACCAACTTCTGCTTCTTCTTCTAAATTAACCCACCTCAATGCGGCTGGAGATGCCCAGATGGTTGATGTTTCCGGTAAAGCGGTGACAAAGCGTACAGCGATCGCGGCGGGGCAAATCCGGATGCAAGAGAGCACATTGACGGCGATCGCGGCGGGGAACGCGCCCAAAGGGGATGTGATTGCCACCGCCAAACTTGCAGGCATTATGGCAGCAAAGCAGACAGCTAATCTGATTCCCCTCTGCCATCCTTTGCCCCTCAAAAATATCCAGGTGGAGCTGACTCCAGATCCCAGTCTTCCCGGCTATCACATCCAAGCGACCGTTACGACCAAATCAGAAACGGGGGTGGAGATGGAAGCGCTGACCGCCGTTTCAGTGGCAGCTCTGACGCTCTACGACATGGCTAAGGCATTGGAAAAGTCGATGGTAATTGAGCATATTCGCTTGGTTGAGAAAACGGGGGGGAAATCAGGGAACTATCAGGCGGATTAGGGACGGTCGTGAGTTGGACTCTGTCCTCTTATCCATCTCCGAATGTTTTGGGTTGGGAGGGAGCGCTTATCCCTTTATGTATATTATGCATGAGTCGTTGTTTGTGGGATCAGCCTGAGATTGGGTACGTCTATTCGACAAAAGATATCAAATGAGTTGTATGGGATGTCTGGGAAAAACAAAAAACTTTACTTGACCGTAAAGTAAAGCGCTGCTATCTTGAAATTGTCGAGCGTTATCTAGGAGGAATGAGGTGCTTCAATCAAAGTGATGTCTTATCCGGTACTTGCTATTGACATGCCATCGGAGCCTGCCGGATTTTGAATTTGAAGCCATGACCCCAAAACCCAAGCCCTCTCAACAAACCCGTGCCCAACAAACCCGCCAACGCATCCTGGAAGCTGCGGCGGACTGCTTTCGGGAAAAAGGCGTCCGTGACTCTTCCATTGAGGCGATCGCGAAGCAAGCCGGCTCGACCAAACCTACGGTATATGCGCACTTCGGCACTAAAACGGCTCTGTTTAATGCAGTGGCGCTAGCCACCGCCGCCGAACTGAAGGAGCGCACCCTGCCTCCCTTTGACCCCAATGCTGATTTAGCCAAACAGCTCACCCGTATCTTTACGGACTATCTAGCAACAATGCTCAATCCCCAGAACCTTAAGCTCTATCGCGCCATTCTCTTTGAGTTGGCAAGCGATGAGACGGCTGAAGCGCCTGAATATGAAACGGGCTATGACTATCTCCGGGTTTGGCTCCAGGATGCTCAGGCCAAGGGAGCCGCACTCACAGGTGACCTTGCCCAAGCCAGCCAAATGCTTTGGGCAGCGGTCAAAGGACAGCTCTTTTACCCTGTTCTGCTGGGTTTAGAGCAGCCCAACCCAGACACCCAAACTCAGGAACTGCAAGCGATCGTGGTATTTTGCCTCAGGGCGATACAGCCGAGCGATTGAGGCGGTAATTCAGATTTTGGATATGCGGCTAATGCCTGACCCGTAACCAATTCGGAATTTTGAATTCGGAATTCCGAATTCGAGCGGGGATGTTCTGTGATGAAATCACCTCTGGGGAGAAGTGGGTCAGGTTTTCAGGTAATCACTCCAAGTTTTAAGTTTTAGTACAGGTACAACACTCCCAAATATTCCCTATGTCCACTGCAACAACTGCCCCCAAATCCCAAACCACCCAACGCCTTAATAGTGGTTTTAGTGATTGGACTCCTGCCCAATTACCGGATCTCAGCGGTAAGACCTATTTGATCACGGGGGGCAACTCTGGTATTGGCTTTGAAGCAGCCAAGATGCTTGCCAGCGCCAACGCTAACTTGATCATTGCCTGCCGAAATCTGGTGAAGGCCGAGCAGGCGATCGCAGATCTCAACCCTCTCGGCTCAGGCTCGATAGACTCGGTTCAGCTTGATCTGTCGAGTTTGGCATCGGTGCGAACCGCTGCCACAGCGGTGCAGCAGAAATACACCCAACTCGATGGCTTGATCAATAATGCTGGGATTATGCAGACGCCAGAAACGCGTACCGTTGATGGCTTTGAACTCCAGTTAGCGACCAATCACCTGGGGCACTTTCTGCTTACGGGCTTGCTCTTAGATTTAGTTGAGCAGGCAGCTGGCCGCATTGTCACGGTCAGCAGCCTGGCCCATAAGTTCGGGCAAATGAATTTTGATGATTTGATGCTCACAAGCGATTATGAGCCGTCCCGCGCCTACGGTCAGAGCAAGTTAGCGAATCTGTTGTTCACCTTTGAACTCGATCGCAAACTTAAGGCTGCGGGTAGTTCCGTCTCCTGTTATGCTTGCCATCCGGGCTATTCCAATACCCATCTCCAGAGTACTGGCCCCCAAGGGATTCTGAACACCATCTACAAGTTCACCAATCGGTTCCTGGCTCAGCCGCCCTACAACGGTGCGATTCCTACGGTGTTGGCTGCCGCTGGCTTAGAAGCCCAGCCCGGTGGTTATTATGGCCCCCAGGCGATATTGGAATGTCGGGGTCGGGTCAGTGATGCGACGGTTGCGCCCCACGCCCAGGATGAGGTGGCCGCGGCTCGGTTGTGGCAAGAGAGCGAGACATTGGTGGGGTATGCTTGGAAACCCCAAGCTAAAGGTTAGAGCCGGTCAAGTCCATCGGAACTCTCGAAAAACTGACAACCTTCATTGTTAAACCCGGTTGTCAGGGGGGCAGCCCCCCGACACCTCCCGCTTGTATGTAAGCGAAGCGTCCTCGTGGCGTATCGTGAGAAGGAAAAAGCGGAGAAACTCAGAACCTCCCCGGAAGCAGAAAAGCTTGC
>JAAHHN010000015.1 GCA_010672165.1 Spirulina sp. SIO3F2
GTTAGTGGGTTTTGCACCTTCCCAGAGGCAACCGCTACCAGGGGTCAAGGTTCTGGCTACTGCGATTGAACGTTTCTTTTTTGTCAAGCAAGGGGCTCAGGCTCTTTCCAAACCCCTACAAGATTAGTTCCAAGGGGGGAAGGGAGTCAGAAGTCCTTTCCCTAGGGCTACTGCTTATATATAAGTTATAGGTCTATACATTTTGGCTATAGGTCTATACATTTTGGCGATCTCGCCCCCTAAATCCCCCAATTCTGAAGGATTGTGAACTCCAATCTCCCCCCAATTTTTGGGGGCCAAAATGGCATTTTGAGCATATTCCCAAGATGTGTATAAGCGGTAGCTCGTTGGGAGAGGGTTGGGTGTAGAGTTATGCTCTTCTCGAAGAGTGGAGAAACAAGATTCATCTTCAAAATCAGCGACATCAGTGAGACACCGCGATCGTTGGTGACAGACACAGTGTAATTGAGCACAAACGAAGCGGTGCGCGATCGGCTGGTCTCAATAGAGCCGATCGCACTTTAACACCAACCCAATTCATAGTTGTACCGATTCTCTAGCTTGTGATAGAATCATAGATTGCCGCTGCCAATTTATTTCTGGAGGTTCCCCATGGCCCGTCGCTGCCAACTCACTGGCAAAAAAGCCAACAATGCATTTGCTGTTTCCCACTCCCATCGCCGCACCAAAAAGCTTCAACAGGCGAATTTGCAATGGAAGCGCCTCTGGTGGGCTGAGGGCGAGAGCTTTGTGCGCATCAAGCTGTCCACGAAGGCTCTCAAAACTATTCAACGTAAAGGTTTAAACACCGTTGCTAAGGAGCAAGGGGTTGATTTGCGCCAGTTTGTGGTTGCCTAGATCTATTCTTGCCAAGCGCGATCGTCTCCGCGATTCTAGCTAGCCTCTACACATCTCAATCAGCACCATACTCAAAGTAGCGCCGCGTTAGTATGGGGTTGAGCTTCCGTATCTAGAAAACTTAGTCTGGTTATCTGGCTTTGCTTCAGAAGGTCTCATCGGTTGTGATAGTAAAGATAAATCACCATGCCTAAAACCATTGGCATTATCCGAGCCATTACCAACTTGCGGGATGTTCACCTGACGTTTAACCTTGCCCCCAGTGATGACGAGGATTTTTTTCCCGAGTGGTTTCAAGACCCCTTGCCGGAGCTAACCGATGCAGAACGGCTGCGGTGTGATCAACTCCGTGAGCGCTACCAGTATTATCAAACTGCGGGGGCAATTACGGAGAGTACCGTTAACCTGATTTTGGTTGCGCCGTTGTTGGAGTTGTTAGGAGTGTTTCAGCCGCCGTATCTGGTGCGAGGGGAGAAGTATATTAAGGTGGCGATCGAAGACCGCGATCAGATTTTGGAAGGGCTGATCGATGTGTTGGTGATGCAGGAGCAGTTATGGTTAGTGGTACTCGAAAGTAAGCGGTATGGCTTTAGTGTGATGCAGGCGTTGCCCCAGACGCTGAGTTATATGATGGGAAATCCAAGTGATGGCGCACCTGCCTATGGTTTGATCACGACGGGGGAGGATTATTTGTTTGTGAAGTTGGATGCTCAGGGCGGTCGGTATGATCTTTCGGATAAGTTGACCCTCTCGAAGCGGCGGGAGAATGAGCTGTATCAGGTGGTGCAGGTGTTGAAGCGGTTGATTAAGTTGGGAAATGGTTGAGCTATTAGCTCAAAAGCCTTAGCTGAGATTATTTCAAAAATGTAATAGGGTTTTACTCGAATATGGTAGCGTAATGCTTGTTTAGCATATTAAAGTGAATATACTATCGATTAATTAGTAATTATGTCGATTCAAATACCAAAACAACGTAGAGGACTCAAAAATGTTTATGAGTCGATGTCAGAGGATGTTAGATCTTTTTTTAAAGACCTCCCTGCACTGATTGATAGCGATTTTGACTTAGACATAGCCCTAGCATATGTATTTTTTCGTATTGAAAAGGGACAACGTCAGACTCTTTACGTCGGTGCACGTAAGCTATATCGTACCGAATCTGAACTTACATGGCGTGCCATTGATCTTCATGATCTGACTCGAACTGGATTTAAAGAGTTATTCAAGACGATTTACAGCTTCCCAATCAGCCAGAAGTCAGACAAATGTCTTGTCGATGCCCAAAAGATCCGTGATGATTTAATGCATGGTCGTACAGTAAAAGATAAAGGGAAGAGAGAAGCTATTACTAAGGCTATGTATTATGCGGAAGAGATGAATGACCTAATTCAAGGAAAGAAAGATTTTTGTCCTTAACACGTTTTATTCTGAAAGGTATGGGGTTTTCTCTGGGATGACTGTTTGGTTAGATAGTAGCAGTTACTCTCAGGCAACAGCATAGCCCGAATATTGACGTAGAGAGGGAGGATGAAAACCGATCACAATATCGTCTTTAGAAATATTTTCTTCGACTAAAGCCTGAGCAATATCCCATTCCGTATTGTTGAGCTGAATCCAGATCTTTTCGTTTTTAATCTCTAAATGGATCGAACAGCCATAAACTCGTTTCTGCTGATCCCAACCAATGCCCACAACTTGGTAGTGGTTATGTTCATCATCAAAAATGGGGTGAACTTCAATCTCACCATGAGAGGGTTTATAGGTGGCATATTGTCCAAGAAGTTGTCGAATTATCGCTCGATACATCTCAACTTTCCTTAAGTCTGCCATAACACAATCTCCTCCTGATCAATATTATAAACAATTAGTTTTAGATTATTTTCAAGGACGATTCTTTGAATCAGCTCCTTCTGAAATAAGGTTTCATAAGTCGTTTCAGGCACAGCGAGAAATAACTTCCTGGCTGAATCTTTGATACTCAGAGCAACTCTGTAGTTAATAAATTGACCGACAGCAAGATGAAGATCGTTGATTGCGGATGGGCCGATAAAACTCTTGATCTCAACCGCAATTCGTTCCCCTTCTTTTTCTGCCGCGATCATTCTTTCTGCACCCAAATCGATAAAGAATTCAACACCACCTGTCTTTACAAAATAAGGGTCATCGGTGATGTGCCAGCCTTCTTTGATTAAGCCATTTTTAACAACATCGTGAAATAGATCTTTGGCCATGTGTCGCTCACCTCACCCACTACTCAACCGCAACATCCTTGACTCAATCTCCGCCCAAGTCTGGGGCGACACCTTCACCGCTGCCTGCTTGCACCGCACCATCAACTGATTGTTATACAGATAGGTGCGTAGATGCTGCACATCCCGATCGCTAATCTCCAAAACTGCCGCAGGAATCTGAAACGCCTGCAAACAGCGCTGCTTCAGCTTAGCCGCATCGGTCGCCTCAGCATCCAGCTTTTCCAATTGAGCGATCAGCATCTGGAGCGGCTCAGGTGTGAAAATTTCGAGGTTCTGGAGCTTCTGGGCTAGCTCCAACAGCCCTTGGGGTGACGCCTCACTATTGAGAGCTTTAATCAGGATTTTTGTGAGCGTAGGAGCCAGGGCACGAGCCAGGGATTGGGCGGGAGTGAGAGCCAAGGCCAGGGCAATTGCGATCGCCCGTTTCGCTGTCGGTTCATACTTACCTGCTTGCTCTGTGGTGATGTCACTTGCCCATTGGAGAAGCGATCGCGGAATTTCCGAGACGGTCTGATTCAACAGCGTCAACGTCCGCTGCTCCATCGCTAAGAGCAAATCATCCGCACCGCCTCGCATCAAACCTGCGATCAAAACAAACACCTCCTGCCAAGCTGGATCGCTGAGGTGCTCTTGACTCACTTCAGTCATCAAATGGTTATCAATGATGTATTGGGCGGTGAGATATTCCTGCAACGAAAGATGAGAGAAAGAATAAACATCCTCCGCCCGCTGGACAATAATGCCCTGCTGCACCACGATCGCATTTAAGATTGACTCCCCATCTAACCCCTGCGGCGCATTGAGGTTATCAGTTAAAAATGTTTTGATCGGGTCAACCAGCTCCCGCTTTGAGAAAAAGAAATGGTTGGCTTGAAAGCCTTGATAAGCAATTTCCGAGAGGAGAATTTCTTCAGCTTCGGTATGGAGTCCCTGGTAAATTTCATCCAGTTGAATCCGCTTCTCGGAAGCCCATTCTTCAAGCAAAATGCGCAGAGCCTTACGGTAAAGCACACTACGGTTAGTGGGGAATTTTTGGGAGCGATCGAAGACTCGACAGAGGAAAGTCAGCAATAAGGGGGTGTGGGCTAATTCTTTAGCGGCCGCATTTTGAGACTTTTGCAATTCAGCCCAACACCGCTCGGCGGTTTCCGCTTCCTGATCACTCGCCGAACTAAACCAATTACTAATAAACTGCTCAATTTGAGCATCATCAAAATCCGCGATTACTACATCGATAAAACGAGGGAAACTGCCCCGAATCGCGCCAGTACGGCAAGAGATCATAAACCGATTCTGGGCATAGCGATCGACGAAATCTTGGATCTCTTCCATAATCCCATGGATCTGCTCACTGGGGACTTCATCCAAACCGTCGAGAAGCAAGAGAAACTTTCCCTGTTCCAAGGCTTTAGCAGTGAAGTTTTCTGGCTCCGGAAAGCCGGAAATCTCGAATTCTCGGCCAATAAACGCTTCTAAACTTAACTCACCCGCGTTGAAGCGTTTGAGTTCAATAAACACAGGAATACAACCATGATCAAACTCTCCTTTTTTGCCTTGAAGTGCCTCTAA
This sequence comes from Spirulina sp. SIO3F2, assembly GCA_010672165.1. Taxonomy (GTDB): domain Bacteria; phylum Cyanobacteriota; class Cyanobacteriia; order Cyanobacteriales; family Spirulinaceae; genus SIO3F2. The sequence goes on from JAAHHN010000015.1 coordinate 4,680, forward strand.
ACCCACCCGTTTGAGCAAGGTAGATTTGCCCGAACCCGGCCCGCCGAGCACCAACAGATAGGGTTGAGTATCAGCGATCGCCAACCCCGCTTGGGTGGGTACATCGCTCGGGGTAAAACGGCGGTTACTCTGACGAAAATTAGCTTCTTGATCCGCTAAGGAGTCGAATTGCTGCGAGCCATCGTCCTGGAGAACCTGTACCGTGGTGTAGACCGCTTCGAGTTCAATCGGCTCCCGCATCCCCAGCACTTTAAGCGTGCCGTGGCGTTCGGTGAAGTTGGTGGTGTATTGCTCTGAGGCGCTAAAGATAAGCTGCCGGGTCTGCTCGTTAATGCCTTTACCGAAGCGATCGAGAACCTTGCCGCCCCCTTCTAAAATCGATTGAAATACTGGAACAGCAATGCCACTGACGGCGGCGATTGCTAAAGTTTGCCAAACTGTCATGAATACGGTCGGGGTCTTTGCCTATCATTTTAGGGTACATCCTCCCCCATGATTGCTTATGCTCTCTCGATTCTCTGGCGCGATCGCAGGTTTGTTGACCCTGAGCCTAACCAGCGGGTCTGCCCCCAGCTTCGCCATGACCCCTCTGCTTCAGCCTGTGGTTGAGGAGATTAACGCGATCGCAGCCCATTTGGTGGGAGAGATGGAAACCGTGCCCCATCCAGAGCGATCGCAGGTGCGGATGACCACTTGTGTGGTGCATCAATCCGAGTTTCATTACGATACTTATCTGTATCAAGAGCAGGCACTGGTCAAGAAATTAGATCAGCCTTATCGACAGCGAGTTTTGTTGCTGGCTCCTGCTGTGGATTCGCTTCAGGAAGATGTGCTTCAAGTGGAGTCTCGCGCCTTTCGCCTTGAGGATCAGGCAGATTGGGCGGGGTTATGCGATCGCCCAGAGCCTGAGCGGGCAGAAGTCCTGGAGGCTTTAGGAGAGCGGGTTTGTAGTGTGTTTATTGAGCAGGTCGAACTAACTTATGTGGGTAAAACACCGCCGGAAGGGTGTCCGACGAATTTCCGGGGGGCGGTGACGATTAGCAATACGGTAATTTTGCACGAAGCGGGGATGGATACTTGGGATCGTGGTTTTGATGCCGAGGGGAATCAGATTTGGGGGGCCAAGGAGGATGAACCGTATCAGTTTCGGTGGGTTGGTTTAGAGTGATGTGATTATGAAGGTGCGATCGCCGTTATGCATTGAGAAGGTTACGGAATATAAACTTCGCCAACAGCGTCCGTGTCTCAACCCAACCCACTGCCGTGACACAGTTTAAGTAGTTATTAAATTGCGAATACGTTTGAAGAGGGGGAAATCGATCGGCTTTAAACTGAATGCGATTTAAATGTTAAATAACTGTCGTAATCGCTTACGCACCCACAACATCAAATTCTCATGCTCATCGGCTGTAATTAAGCCAATTTCTTCGAGATATTGTTGACGGCTTTCCAGCTCAGCACGATTTTTTTGAAACTCTTCTAAAATCATGCTGCCTAGCAATGGTTGCTGCTGTAAAAGCTGCTGAAACCCCTCTTGATTAATGGTGAAAAGAATCGTATCGGTTAGGGCTTTAACCGATGCTGTTCGGGGGATGCCCAACATTAAAGCTAATTCCCCAAAAAACTGACCTCGCCCCAAGGTTTGGAGTGGGCGATTGAGTTGCTCCACAAATACCTCAACTCGACCCGAAAGAATAATATAGAATGTGTCACCCGGCTCACCTTCTCGAAACAGAATTTCCCTAGTCGTCAACCGTTGACGATAGCCTTGTTCAATCAGTTGGCGAATTTCGATCGCGTTGAAATGCTCAAAATAGGGCACTTGCCGAAGATAGTCATGGAGATATTGCCCCGGTTGAGGACGCCAACTGTCTCGGGTTTGTCGCAAATGTTCAGCCTCTTCTTGCCAAGCTGAGCGATCGCCCAGTAACCAAAGCGGTTTATGTTGATCAAAGCGAACCCGCTGAAAGGGAAACTCAATTCCTGCCTGACGGAGATGATATTCCGCTAAATAGTAGAGTGCACTTTCAGTGAGATAATATTTATCCATTTCCGGTGTCCAAGCCCGCAGTTCAAACACATAAGCATCCTGTTCAATTGCCTTAAACAATACTTGAGGATTCGGGTTGATACTGATTCGGGATTCAAGGGCAGCACAGGTGAGCAAAATTTCCGTTATGATCAGCGGATCACTGCGTTCATCTACTGCAACTTTGATGGATAGCCATCCCCCTGAATTCTGTAATGTCCAGTTGGTTAATTTGGATTCGGTGAGATAGCTATTGGGTACAATCACATCTTTGTCATAAATCGTGTGAATGACTGTTGAACGTACAAAAATCCCCGTAATATGCCCAGAAATCTCATCAAATTCAATAAAATCTCCCACTTTAACTTTGGGATCAAGCAAGAGGGCAAAACCACTGATCACGTCATTCACCACATTTTGCAACCCAAAACCAATACCAACGCCTAAGCTACCCACAATCAGCACCAGTGAGGAAAAGTCAAACCCAGTCCATTGGAGCACTAAAACAAAGCCCATCATGCTGATCACATAGCTAGCAAAAGTAGCGATCGCTTCGCGGCTGCTGGAGTCAATTTGGAAGCGGGTTAGCAGATGGTGGGTCAGAAAAGTTTTGAGCGTACGGGAGATGACCAAAACACTGACAAAGGCCAAGAGCAATTGGAACATCCACAAAAACGTGACCGTGGTGTTGCCCAAATTAAAAATGGGGTTGGTCAGGAAATCGAGCGAGATATTCTGGAAAAAAGACGACATGGACGCTGGGGCGCAAAGGTCTGGGTCGGGGGAGGCACCAGTGACGGCATTGGCTCCCACAACCCTCTTTTATCCTATCGGCGCTGTGGCTTTCCGGATGGAGTGGGGGAGTCCTAGCCTATCTCGTTAGGTGATCGCAGCCTTGTTCACCCCATTCTCAAATTTTGCGCAACGACGTAATGAAGCGCGATCGCTCTTGTCTAAGGTCTATCGTCAGTTGGATTTCAAACGCCTGCAAAGACTGACTTACAGCCCCTTTTTCTTAGTTCTTTCAGACTTCCGATTTTAACTGACGGCACGCCCTAAATGTCATTGATGGGAATCCGTCTTTGATGTCTGTAAAAGACACATATTCTATAAGTTGTTGAGACTGTTTTTTGAGTTGAGGTCTATATTTCAGTCAAAAAATATATTTTTTTGTGCCTTTTTATACAGAAAATTTATTGCCTTCTCTTAAAGATAAGATGCCAAAATTAATTTTAATTATTGGTAATTTTAATCACATGCTAATCACAATTGCTTTGCCATATTAAGAGCATCATTGATCGGAAGCATCCCAGTTTAGCGGCCCTCACCCGAAATCCCTCTCCCAAGCTTGGGAGAGGGACTTTGAATCTAGCTCTCCTTCTCCCAAATATGGGAAAAGGGGTGGGGAGATGTAGCGATAGCTTCCCGAAGGGTGGGCAACGATTTAGAAATACCAAAGTGGGATGCTTCCCCTTAATCATTCCCTTTGGCTAGAAATTTCTCACATCCACCATTGATCTTGGTCAAATGACAACTACACATAAGCCGATTGTTCAAGAACGTCGTCAATATAATACTTGGGTTGCCAATGAGACCTTAGAAGACTATTCCCTTCGCTATGCCCCGCAATCTTTTCGGAAATGGTCAGGACTTTTGATTGCCAATACTGCAATTGGGGGAATTTCTTTCCTTGCATTAGAAGCAATTGGTGCCTCACTGCTGATTAGTTATGGCTTTGTGAATGCATTCTGGGCAATCCTGGTTGTTGGGGTCATTATCTTTTTAGCCGGTCTGCCTATTTCTTACTATGCTGCTAAATACAATATTGATATGGACTTGCTCACTAGAGGTGCAGGTTTTGGCTATATCGGCTCAACAATTACATCATTAATTTATGCATCCTTTACCTTTATTTTCTTTGCCCTAGAAGCGGCCATTATGGCACAGGCATTAAAGCTCTATTTTCACTTGCCACTCTCTTGGGGATATCTGCTATGTTCATTGATCATTATCCCCCTCGTTTTTTATGGTGTGACCTTAATTAACCAATTACAGTTGTGGACACAACCCATTTGGCTATTTCTAATGGTTGTACCCTATGTTTTTGTTTTGCATAAGGAGCCAGAATCTATCAACTATTGGCTACATTTTATAGGGAGTTCAGCCAGTGGAGTAGGATTTGATCCGCTTTTGTTTGGAGCGGCGGCTACAGTTTCGTTCTCGTTGATTGCTCAGTTGGGGGAGCAGGTCGATTATTTACGTTTTTTGCCGACACAACACCCCGAAAATCGCTTTCAATGGTGGTTTGCTGTGCTGGGTGCTGGCCCCGGTTGGATTGTTTTGGGCGTTGCCAAACAGCTAGGTGGTTCTTTTTTAGCAGTACTTGCTCTGGCTCATGGTGTGAGTCTTACCGATGCTAAAGAACCCATCCAAATGTATCTAGCTGGATTTGCAGATATGTTTGCCAATCCAGATATCATACTGGCAGTTGCAACCCTATTTGTGATTATTTCGCAAATCAAGATCAATGTTACGAATGCCTACGCGGGTTCTTTAGCGTGGTCAAACTTTTTTTCCCGTTTAACCCATTCCCATCCCGGACGTATTGTTTGGCTGGTGTTCAACATTGCGATCGCGCTGTTGTTAATGGAGTTGGGTGTATTTAGCACCTTACAAGGGGTACTGGGTCTATATTCCAATGTGGCGATCGCTTGGGTAGGGGCCTTAGTTGCAGATTTGGTAATCAATAAACCGCTCAAACTAAGTCCCTCTTATATTGAGTTTAAGCGAGCCTATCTTTACAACATCAATCCGGTCGGGTTTGGATCGATGGCGATCGCCTCAGTCATTTCTATTTTGGCCTTTGTAGGCGTGTTTGGCGTTTATCCCCAAGCCTACGCACCCTTTTTGGCTTTAGGAATTGCGTTCATTTTGTCGCCACTGCTCGCTTGGTTTACCCAAGGCAAATACTACATTGCCCGAGAAAACCGATTACAAACAACCGTTAATTTAAGCCCACCACTATTAACCTGCGTGATCTGTGAGCAAGACTACGAGCCTGCTGATACTGCTCATTGCCCAGTTTATGACAGCTATATTTGTTCACTGTGTTGCACATTAGAAGCCCATTGTCATGATCAATGTAAAACCTCAGAGACCCAGAACGAAAAAACAATTCTAGCTCTCTTTGAACAAAAAGCTTTGCCGTTATTAAGCTTACGAGTTATCCGTTTTCTAGGATCTTTTCTATTCTTATCTAGTACTTTGGGTGCTGTGTTCGGACTGGTCTTCTATTTTGGTGTGCAGAAATCTAGCCAGTTACAACCCGAAGTCATTGCAATTATTCTCAATCAGTTTTATGCACTCTACAGCCTAATTTTAGTGTTATGTGCCGTAGCAGCTTGGTGGTTTGTCTTAAGTGAAGAGAGCCAAGAACTGGTTGAGGAAGAACTTGACAAGCAAAATTTGCAACTCCAAACTGAGGTTCAAGAGCGGCAGCTGGCCCAAACTGCCCTCCAAGACTTAACCCACCAACTAGAGATGCGAGTTGAGCAACGAACGGAGGAACTCTCAGACACGTTACAAACCCTGCAACAGGCACAAACACAGCTTGTACAAACTGAAAAAATGTCCAGTTTAGGGCAGTTGGTTGCAGGTGTTGCCCATGAGATCAATAATCCAGTTAACTTTATCCACGGTAACATCACCCATGCAACGAACTATGTTGGTGATTTACTGGCATTAATTAAAGCGTATGAAGGTGAATAAGTAGCCCGACCTAAAAAAGTCGAGGTATCCTGAAGTCTATCAGGAAACCAAGAGAGAGGACTTGCGTACTTATGGGAATGCGTTTAAGGGTCTTTCTGAGCGCAGAGGAAGACAGGACACTGTGGGAGTTAAGACGAGCCCCAACAGTACCGCAAAGAGTAAAAGACCGTGCCGAAGTGGTACGAATGAATAGTAGAGGGGACTATGTGGAGACCATAGCGAGCTACATGAAATGGCATGTAGAGACAGTAAGAGACACGCTAAAGCGATGGAAAAAAGGAGGTTTGGGCGGATTGTGGGAAGCGACAGGGCGTGGGCAGAAACGAACCTGGGAAGAAGCAGACCTGGAATATATCGAGCAGGTGTTACGAAGTGAGGAGCGAACGTATAGTAGTGTGCAACTAGCAGAGCGATTAAAGCAGGAGCGCCAAGTGAGCTTGAGTCCCGCCTATCTCAGACGGGTGCTCAAAAAAAGGGGATTATCTGGAAGCGAACTCGGCACAGTCATCGCCAAAAGCAAGACCCAGAACAACGAGCAATTAAGCAAGCGGACTTAGAGATGTTAGAGTTAGCGGCTGCTAACGGAGAAATTGACCTGTTGTATGGCGATGAATCGGGTTGCTGTCTCTGGAGTGACGTGGGCTACAGCTATTACTTTCGTGGTGAGCAGAAACGTCAAGAACAAACCAGAAAGCGAGGTAAACGTTTGAGTATTTGTATTTTAGGGTTATGGCAACCGTTGGTAAATTTTGTCTATGCCTTGGTGCTCGGTGGGTTCACCAGTGAAGATTACATCGCAATTATGGATGCTCAAGCTCAAGAAGCAGCTCAAGTGCTGGAGAGCACTGGGCGCATTCGGGTGATTGTCCAGGACAATGGTTCTATTCACAAAAGCAAAGTTGTCCAGGCCAAATGGCCGGAATGGGAAGCCCAAGGTCTCTATCTGTTTTTTCTGCCTCCTTATTGTTCTGAGATGAATCCGATTGAAGGTGAATGGCGGCAGCTCAAACGTGACGAGCTCGCAGGACAGATGTTTGAGCTGGAAACTGAGCTGGCTTATCATGTTGTTCTCGGTTTGGAAGCACGGGCTCAAAAGCAGGGTCACTCGACTCAATACTTTCATGTCAATTTGGCTTCATGAAAGTTTATGTAGTCGCTTCTTTCTTGGTCAACTTACTTATCAAATCTGCTCTGCCACTCTGGAGCGTTGTCGATCTGAGTGATATTCTCCGCCGTTTATTGGGAACAGTTTATTGGGAACATTCATTGGTTTCCTTGCCGCTATCAATGGCGTTTTAATCTTTCTCAACACGGACTATTTGATGGCTGAACATGAAGCAGGGAAAGAGCAAAATGGAGTGAAAGACTAAATTTCAGGAAAGCTCTCGTTGTAGTGGTGAATAAAGATCCAATCACTGCCTGGGCAATTTCGATGTTAAGCGACAAACTATCCTCAGGTTCTAGTGGCAAGCTTGATCAGCAAGTCATTAAAAGGTTGCCAATTGTCTTCCTGAGCGATCGCTTCCCAAACTGCCTCAATCTCCGGACGCACCAAGGTGGTTTGCGGATTCACCGTTTTGAGCCGTGCTTGAATCTCCAGCATCACCTCGGGTGGATATTCGGTGAGCGCCTGGTGATACCATTGCCGCCACATCTGCCAAACTTCACTGAACTGCTCATCAGTTTGGGGCAAAATGAGTGTTGCGTCCTGTCGCCATTGAGGGTTAAACTGTCGGGCTAATCGGGCAAAAAAGCCCCCATAATCCACCTGGGTTTCGATCAATAGCTTAACCGTTGCCTTCACCAACTCATGAGCGGTTTCTAACGGTAACGCATTCATGCCCAACCGTCGCACCATTAAGGCCCGATAGGTTTCAAAGTAATGGTTCTCAAAGCGATCCAGGGCCACCTCTAATTCTTGTTTATCCATCACCATCCGCAACGGTACTTGCAACAACTCCAAATTCAGCCGACAAATCCCTGGCTGGTTGCCATAGCAATAACGCCGCCCATAGTCAAAATAGGCAGGGGTGAATTTTGGGTCAAAGGCGGGAATAAAGGCATAGGGGCCATAGTCAAAACTCTCACCTGTGATTGACATGTTGTCCGTATTGAGCACACCATGACAAAACCCCGCCACCATCCATTGGGCTGCCAGGGTCGCCACCCGTTGCACTAAGGCTTGGTAAAACAAAATGTAGCGTTCCTCACCTGTGCCTGGAATTTCGGGGTAGTAAATGGTGATGATGTGGTCGAGCAGTGGCGGAATCAGGTCAGGGCGTTGAATGTAATGCAGGCGCTCGAAGGTACCAAAACGGATATGGGATTGACTAAACCGCACCATCACCGAAGAGCGCGTTGGCGATGGCTCATCCCCCCGCCAAAGGGATTCCCCCGTTTCAATCAAACTCAAGGCTCGGGAAGTGCTCACGCCCAAGTGGTGCAGGGCTTCAGCCGCCAACACTTCGCGCACACCGCCCTTAAGTGTCAGGCAACCGTCAGCGGTGCGGGAATAGGGGGTCTGCCCTGAGCCCTTCGTGCCAAAATCGTAGAGATTACCATCATTACCCCGTACCTGCCCGTAAAGAAAGCCCCGCCCATCGCCTAAATAGGGGTTATATTCGCCAAATTGATAGCCGTGATAGCGCAGAGCCAGAAAGGGCGTCACGCTTTGGAAATAACCAAAAGCCTCAATGAAGTCCTCATCTTGCACCTGTTGGGGCTCAAGACCCAGCCGGGGCAAGAGGTCATCATTGCGAAAACGGAGGAGATGTTGGGGGAACTCAGCCGCCAGAACCCGATCGCTATAGTCTGTCCCCAAGTCTGCGATCGCGCTTTCGTAGGGCAACGTCAAAAATGGATTGGCCATAGTGGAGCGATCGAAGTGCGTTAGGTTAAAAGACAAGTTAACAGTCTAAGCACAATCTGGGGAGGAAACAATGGCTAACAGCATCATGTATCAAGAGGATGCCTACGTGGTGCTCGATTCTGAGCAACCAGAGCAGGAAATTCTCACGGCAGAGGAATTGCATGACAAACTGAAGGTGCTGCTACCCCAGCTAGAACAGGTTCCTTACGACGTGCAAGCGATCGACTCAATTGACGCCCAAGCCCAACATCTTATCGAAACCCATTGTGAGTTAGATCTAGGGCCAGGGCGTTATTTGCAATGGTATGTGGTGCGATTGGAGAAATGAACCCGAACCTTATCGAGCGATCGCCTCAATCTGCTCACCCCGACTCACCCGAACATCTTCAAGCAAAATCTCTAGCGACTCAGCAAACTGAGGATCTTCACGGGTACCAATTTTGGTGTTGTCCTCTTGCAGAGCCTCACGCTCCGCTTCGCTCATCTCTACCACCACATCCGGCATAATGCCCTCTTCATGGATATCGCGGCCGCTGGGAGTGCGGTAACGAGCGATCGTGACCGCCAGCCCAGACCCGTTACCCAGGCGGCGTACTGACTGCACCAGACCTTTACCAAAGGTTTGCGTCCCCACCAGGGTGGCGCGATCGTTGTCTTGAAGGGCTCCGGAAAGGATTTCGCTGGCGCTAGCCGAACCCCCATCTACCAAAACCACCATTGGCTTATCGGTGAGGGCACGGTTATTTGCTTCTTGACGATCGACTTCACCCCGGCGATCGCTGGTGGTGACGATCACGCCGCGATCGAACCACATCCGGGCAATTTCAATGCTGGAATAGAGCAAGCCACCCGGATTAGAGCGCAAATCCAGAATGTAACCGATGACTGGTGCTTCACCATTGGGGGGCTCTTCGGCTTCGAGAATTGCCTCCCGCATATCCTCGGCAGCATTAGCATTGAATTGGGTCAGGCGGATGTAGGCCACATTCCCCTGAGGGGTGGACTCAAAGCGGGTACGAACGGGGTGAATTTCAATCTGGGCGCGTGTGATGGGAAAGTCAATTTTACGGTTGCCCCGTTGGATAGTCAGCACCACCTCTGTGCCTTCTTCACCTCGAATCAGTTGCACAGCTTCATTGATATCCATGCCTTCGGTATCGAGACCATCAATGGCATAGATGATATCTTGAGCGATGACACCTGCCGTAAAGGCAGGGCTGTCTTCAATGGGGGCAACCACCACCAAGCGATCGCTCTCTTCATGTTTGGCAATTTGAATTCCCACCCCGGTTAGGGAACCAGAGGTGTCAATTTGCATATCCTGGTATTCTTTGGGGTCCATGAAGCGCGTGTAGGGATCTTCCAGGACACCCAGCATCTCTTCGATCGCTTCATAGGCGGCTTCTGGTTCGCTATAGGTGCGATCCAAATAGTCAGTGCGGAGCTGGCGCCAATCCTGGCCATTAAAGGTAGCATCGACATAGTTACGGTTGATGATCTGCCACACCTCATCAATGAGTTCTTTCGGGCTGCTGTTGAGGCCGAGCATCTGCCCTTGGGAGAGGTGCAGGCCTGCACCGGTTACAGCAATTGTGGTGAGCACAAAGGCTGTTGCACTCAGTACAAGTCCGCGTTTTGCCAATGCCATAATGTCTCTGCTTTGACCAAAGAGAATGGGAGTATTCTCTTCACTCTAGCACAGGAGTTTGGGGGCTGCGATGGACGCTGTTGGAGAACAATTGCTATTACTTTACGCATAGATTGTTCATTGGGCAGGTGAAACGCAGTCATCCCTTCGGAAGGCTAAGCTAATGACTCTGCTCATAGACCACCTGCATTATGCTTTTCCCGCTAGCTCGTCCGTGGCGTGGGCAGCTTGCTCACCACCTCTACCACTTTCAATATTTGTTATCTCTGTCAGTCCCATGAACATCGACTATACCGCCCGCTTGCGATCGCGCCTCACCCAAAAAAATATCCCCAGTTTTCGCGCTTTAGCCCGTCAGGCGGGGGTTACGGATTGGTCAGTGCGTCAATTGCGTTCAGGTAAAGCGGATCAACTCCGAGGTGGGATTTTGATTCAATTAGCGCAGACATTGGACTATTCATTACCGGAGCTATTGCAACAATTCTCAGCCATTCCAGTCGCTGATAGCGCTCTCCCACAATCAGAAACCCATCGTACAGCGATCGCCCAATCCGAACCTGAATCATCTGATGAGACGATGTTCCAAAAAAACACCCTAGATACATTGGAATCCTGGTTGCGCCAATGGCCCACCGTTGTGGCCGCGATCGCCAAAAATCCAAATCTCCCCGCCAGCCGCGTTGTGCCCTTGCTGCAACCGTTGGAGAACTTGCTCAATCAATGGGACGTTGAAGCGATCGCCTCGGTGGGGGAGGTGCTGCCCTACGATCCCCAATGGCATCAACTCCTAAACGGAATGGCACAACCTGGAGAGCAAGTCCGGGTGCGCTATGTGGGCTATCGCCATCAAGACAAATTACTCTTTCGGGCCCAGGTTTCACCGCAAGATTGAAGAATTCGAAGTTTGGAATTTCTCCTTCGGAGACGCTACGCGAACGGAATTCAGAATTTAGGCAGAAAAGCAATCAATTCAATCACTTATTTACTTTTGGGCAGAGTCTTTAGAATAAAGCTTGGTATGGGTTGAGTTGGGATTCTGGGTTGACTGGGGCTATGTCTCGAAAAAAAATACGATTTGCCTTGTTTTCAATAGTGGTTTGTGGGCTAGTGATCTTAGGGTATTGGTGGCGGATTTCTTGGGCGGCCGTGCCTGTCACCCCTACCATAGACGCTGTTTACACGATCGCGCCCCAGGTCATTGGTCTTCAGATTAAAGAAGGTGAGCTGGAATTGGCCCAGCAGCAGCCCTACCAACCTCAGCTCGGCGATCGCCGCCTTGAAAATGAGCACAACCCCAATTACCCGGTACGGATTCAACGACAGGGACGCGTGATCGGCTCTTTAGTGGGGCCAGAAGAAGATGTGATCTATGGCTTCGATCGCTTTGTGGGCAAACCCCTCAATCTAGAATGGGCCGACGATCGCTTTCATTATCAAATCAGTTCTCCCGACGACTCCAACTACCACACCACCCAATTTCCAACGGCAGTGTTTCGCAAGACCAAACCCAGCGATCGGGGCGAGACGCGGCAAGGCTTAGTTTGGCCCCTGGAACATCGCCTCTATCTTGAATTGCCAACCGCTTTGCAGCCGGATAAAACCTATCACCTCGAATTTTCTGGTCAGGTTTTACCCACTCAACGCTGGCGCTATCAACCCCAGCAACAATGGAGTGAAGCGGTGCATGTTTCACAGATTGGGTTCCGGCCTGATGATCTAGTTAAGGTGGCATTTCTGTCTGCTTGGCTAGGTAGCGGCGGGGGGTGGAACTATCCGGAGCAGCTTCCGTTTACCGTAGTTAATGATCGAAATAATAAAGTGGTGTATCGCGGCAAAGCGCAACTGAATAAACTGGCCGATGCCCCAGAAGATGCCCGCGATCGCAACTATACCCATGCTGATGTTTATGCCTTACGTTTCGATCGTCTCCAACAGCCAGGACGTTACCGGGTTTGCGTGGCAGGGGTGGGCTGTTCTGACCCCTTTCGAATTGCAGCAGATGTCTGGCAAGATGCTTTCCAGCTCTCAATGCAGGGTTTCCTCGCCCAGCGTAGCGGTGTGGAATTCCAGCCTCCTGAAGTCGCCCAGCGCCGCCCTCGGCCGTTCCACCCGGATGACACACCGATTTATCAGTCCACCACCTCTCTGATGCAGACCACGATGGGGATTGGCCCGCAGAACGTGTTTAAATCCCTGGCGCGGACGGGAACTCAAACGTCTGTGCCAGAAGCTTGGGGGGGCTATTTTGATGCGGGTGATTGGGATCGGCGGATTCAACACCTAGAGGCAACACGTTTATTGCTGGAGCTATTTGAACTGTTTCCCGAGCAGCTCACCACAACCCAACTCCAGATCCCAGAGGCCCGCAATTCACTGCCTGACCTTTTGGATGAAGCGCTCTGGAATTTAGATTTTTATCGACGACTACAAGAATCGGATGGGGGGATTCGCGGTGGCGTAGAGTCGGTAGATCACCCGCGTCGGGGCGAAGCCAGTTGGCAAAATTCCTTGCCAACCTATGCCTATGCTGCTGATCCTTGGTCGAGCTATCTTTATGCGGCGACCGCAGCGCAGGCCGCCGAAATATTGCAAGCCGTTAAGCCGAAGTTAGCAAAGGTCTACCGCCAGAGTGCGATCGCGGCGATGGACTATGCCGAAACCCATCCGCCCTATGCCTTGCCCAATCGCCCCCACCATATTGATGACGCACGTAATCTCGCCGCAGCGCAGCTCTATCGCCTTACCCAGGACCCGCAATATCACGAGATTTTCTTGGCAACTACAGTGTTTAAGCAACCCAGCCAATTCCCCTGGGTTTGGGGCCAGCATGGCCAAGCTGAGGCCGCATTCCTCTATGCGCGTTTACCTGATGAGCAAACCAATCTCACTGTGCAGATCCATGCCCGGAATGCTTTGCTCCGAGATGGCGATCGCGCTGTAGAAGTCGGACAAAAGACTGCGTTTAACTGGTCAAAAGATGAACCCTATCAACCTTTGGGTTGGGGAGGCTCTTTGGGAACTCCCAAGGCTATCCACCTGTTGCGTGCCCATGCCCTGACCCAAAATGAAAAATATCTCAAGGCAGCGGTACTGGCGGCGCAGTTTTCAGCCGGAGCTAACCCCATCAATATGGCGTTTACCACGGGGTTAGGCGATCGTAGCCCCCAAAACCCTTTGGTGATTGATACCCGTGTCACAGCCCAAGCTCCCCCACCCGGCATTACAGTCTATGGTCCCCTGGATGTGGTGCGCTTCCAAGACTATTGGATTTTTGAGCAATTACACCCTTATGTGTTCCCTGAGCTCTTTCAATGGCCCACCGCTGAAGCCTATTTTGACGTGTTCTTGTTTCCAGCGGCAACGGAGTTCACGATTATGGAAACGATGGCTCCAACAGCGTATACCTGGGGCTATCTTGCCCTACGTCAATCGGAATAAACTTGTACAACATCAAGCCTCAATTGTAGGTTGTGTTGAGTGTAAACGTAGCCTGTGCAGTGCATGTTAACGAAATCCAGCACAACCCCTGCCATTATTAGGGCGTGTCGTTAGTTAACACCAGAAGCCTGATGGAACAAGGGATAGAACGCCCGACCCCAAAAACAGGGAAAGGGGCTGTAAGTCAATCACAGCAATAGTTTGAAATCTAACTGACGACAGCCCCTAGATTTCATCCTTCAACCTAACCGACGAGTCAACCTGATTGTTAGAACTGACAGAGCACTAGACTGGCGTTTTCTGACGAGCCTGAGATAAGGGCACAGTCGCCTGGAGGGAACGATAGCGGTAGCGGATCGTTGGACGCTCTGGCAGTTCTTCTTGGCCACCAATGCGAACAGTTAAGGCTGTTGCCACATAATTCACCCAAAAGATATTTTCCCCGATCATCATCAAACTCTCGGTGAAGTTATACAGGGCAAAGAAGGTAAAAAAGATCAGCGGCCAAAAATCTTCCGGCGTCTCAGTAATATAGATTCGTTTAACAGTACGAGTCACCATCAATAAGATGCTGATGAGCAGTAGACCATAACCAATCCAACCCACTTCTAAAAGCGTATCAACCGTACCATTGTGGGAATGGGGCGGACGATAGGTTGGCGTCAAGATACTCACTGGTGGAGCACCCACCACCGCCAGTCCTGCTTCAGCGGCATAATCGAGTTCTCGACTCCAAAAGCCACCCCGTCCATAGCCAAAATATGGTCGCTCTTCAATTTGGGTAAAGGCATATCCCCAAATGTCAGTTCGACCCGTTAACGTTGGATCTTTGCCTAAACCAATCATGATATTATCCCAATTGCCCAGAATGACCGTAGTTACAGGAATTGCTGTACCAATGATGGTGGCAAAGATCATAATCATCAACAGGTTGCGCCAACGAATAGTTCTGAGCAAAAACAACATACCAACTAAGAAAATCATGTTGACCAAACCAGATTTAGAACCGCTCATTAATACCACAAACACACATAGGGCTAAGCCTGCTGCTGCCCAAATGCGATTGTAATTACGGTCAAAAAGCAATACTAAATGGGTAGCACCGCCCAGGGTGATAAAAGCAGAGAGATCATTTTTGTGGGAATAGACCCCTTTCCACAAGCCCACAAATTCTCCGCTCTGATGAATACCTTCTGCGGGCAGTGCTAAACCATAAACTGCTGAGATAAATGCAGTTATCTCCAAGCCCCAGCAGAGTAAAATGAGCTGTTCTCTGAGGTTGAAACGAGTTGCCAAGTACAGACTCAACGACACCATATAGAGAATTTCTCGGCACGCTACCTTGCTTTCGTGTGGCACTTCTGACCAGTTAAAAGAAACCAGTGAGATGAGGTTGACCAATAGAATAAACGGATCACCCTTAATTACATAGATCAACATCCGCCAACGAAAAATAATCAGGCCAACAGAGGTTAAAAACACCCCATATCGAATCAGAGAGCTCAACCCCCCCAGCGGTTTGTGCAGGGCATGACAAAAGAACAAGATGCCAGTCAGGGCAAAAACCAGTTCAAACAGTCGGATGGCTTGTTCCGTTGTGAAGGAAATGCGGAGGGTCATAGGGATCGAGCAACGGGAAAGGTGAGGATGTAGAGAGAGGGATAAACAAGGCTAAAACTAAACTTCATTATAGCCAGCCGTCATCTGGACGATTGGCAGTATAGCGTCTTCTACGTTCTGGGTTGAGCTAGAGTAAAATCGGTTTGCGTTTAGTTTTGGAGGGTTGTTATGGGCTTATTGCTCGGTTTAGGTGTGGCGATCGCGCTGGTGAGTTATCTGTTGGGGTCATTCCCGACGGGCTTTTTATTGACCAAGTGGCTCAAGGGCATTGATATTCGTGAACAGGGCTCCGGCTCAACGGGCGCAACCAATGTTTTACGCACGGTGGGCAAGGGCGCGGGGGCAACCGTGTTGGTTGTGGATGCGCTGAAGGGGGCGATCGCAGTCGGTTTAGTTTTAGCCTTACCTCAATGGCTCAATTTCCCCGCAGCTTGGCAGCCCTGGCTTGTTGTGGGGGCTGGTTTGGCAGCCATTCTTGGCCATAGCAAACCGATTTGGCTTCAATTTCGCGGCGGCAAATCTGTGGCGACTAGCATTGGTGTGATTTTGACTATGAGCCCACTGGTTGGTCTGGGAACCTTCGCAGTCTTTGGTTTGGTACTAGCGATTTGGCGGATCGTCTCCCTGGGATCAATTGTGGGTGCTGCCACTGTGATAATTTTGATGGTTGTTTGCCAACAACCTCTGGCCTATTGCTTATTTGGAGCTGTAGCTGGTGGGTATGTAATTCTGCGTCACCGTTCAAATATTGAACGATTACTCACAGGGACAGAGCCCCAGATTGGCAAGAAGCTCACTACGAAGGTTCAACAAGAAATGTCATCAAATTAATCATAAGGTTCTGCCACAATTTTGACTTTAGCTAGTACAGAACGGCAGAAATAAGCCATCCATTCAAAATTCACAGAATGCCTGTTGTATAAGCACTTTGAACTCTGAACTTTGAACTCTGAACTCCGCATCGCGGTACTAGTTTTTGAGCGTCTGAAATTTTCTTGGCTGAATGGCTTAATCATTATCTCCGCTCGAATCGCCCAGACCTGCTGACTCAAACCAATGTTCCTTAGACTGTTGAATTGTTCCATTTTCCTTTGCCTTGATGATACTTAAATTCAAGTCATGTTCAAATTCCTCATTGTTTTGGGGAAGCACAAATGCATACGAATCTGTGGCGATTGATAAATTGGAGATCGTCAATCCAGGATAAGAATTTTGGTTGAGAAAATAAAGCAAAGCGGGTTGATGATTAGCAAAACCATCAACTTTACCCTCCACCAGGGCTTGGGCACCGTCTTCAAACGAATCGACTTCAGTGATGTCAGCGTTATAGTACTTTGCCCAGCGAGCACTGGCGCTCCATGGAAGAACAGCTATTTTCGCATTGCGTAAATCTTCAACTGTTTCAAACTGAGCCTTAAAGTTTCCGGATAATGACACGGTAAACGCTGATGCGAGTCCAGCTGTAATTGAGGAAACGGTAAACAGACTGGTGACCATCCATACTCCTGCCACCCAACGTCCTGCGTTGGTGACAGGGGCACGATCGCCATACCCCACTGTTGTCATTGTCACTAACGCAAACCACATGCCGTTACCAACTCCAGGAAGATAGGCATCAGGAAAATGCTCATTGTTTTGCTTTCTCTCAACGAGCCACATCAGATTACCAACGATAAAGATAAGACCCCCTAAAATCAATATCGAGGATAGGGCAGCAATTCCTAAAAAAGGCTTCACTCGGCTCCAAAGGCTGGGGGATTGATCCCGGATCATCAAGGTTACTCTGGCATCCTCAAAAGGTTGAGTGAAGTCAACTTGTTCTATACGCTCCAGATTAATTGAAGTTGCGCCAATGAACAGATCAATCTCGCCCTGCGCAACCGCATCAATGCCACTTTTGTAACTGGGCAGAAAAACCCATTCATATTCCCACTCCTGGTCTTTGACAACTTCATCCCATATATCAATAACAATACCCTCTAACTCCTCTTCATCCGAGACTGACTTCATGATGTAAGGTGCAGAGCCTGGAAGGGACAGACCGACTTGTAGCTTTTGAGCATTGGCACTTAAGCTATGCCCACTCAAGAGGAGAAGTGTGAGCAGACAACTACGCTGCGCTGCCTTTATAAATCCTGATACAAATCTTGAGATCAACTTCATGGCTTTAGCTTTAGATGAGTACTCTTTAGATATTACAAGGTTTGTTATCGTTAGTCACAAATCTAGATCAATGAAATTGATCTTCTGGGTAAAAATAGAGATGATCTAACAAAAATGCCAAATCGATACTGTCAGAAACTTGCCATTTTCTTCTCCATTGGTTTAGCTAAAACGTACCAAATCCATAGCCACTAATAATGACGCTGAATGAATGCTCTAAAACTTCTTGAGCACGGCGATCGGCTTCAATTTCATTGCTGGCGGGAACTGTATAGCAAATGAGCGCACTATCGATATACCAAAAAAACCAACCCCGCATAAACTGAAAATCACAGCCCGGTTCCTCTTCTTGGTACCCCTTATATTCTTTACGAGCCCAAAGATCTGGCGGAACATCTAATTGCGCTGGCAAGGGTGCGGCTCCCATCAAAATCACTGCCAATATGCTCCAAACACTGAAAATACTAAATCGTTTCATAATCGCCACTCCAATAAAACACTGGCCCGACTATCATTTTCCCAAGGGGAATTTTGTTTTTCAAGTTCAGTGGCCAAACGGAGCTGGGATGTTACTGCATACCCTACAGCCAAGGTCGTAATGCCCACTTCTTCAGACTGACCGAGGGACACAAAGCTCTGCTGCAAACTTAAGTCAGCTGCCCCCGTGCGCGAGAGGGCAAACTGCACCTTAACCCCCAAATTGACCCCTTCCGTCTGTTGACCTTCCGTTGTGATATGCCGATAGCCCACAACGGGAGCAACATTTACATAACTCCCTAAGGGTTGGAGATAGTAGCGCAAATCACCGCCCCAAGTGGCGCGATCGCCATCTCCAGTGCTCTGGTAATGTCCACTCACAGTCAGGGGCGTTTCTCCAACAATTACATCTTCGACACCAATGAGCCAGCCGCTTTGATCATTGGTGGCAGGAAACTCAGCATAGCCAACCCGGAATCGGGGGGCAAACGCGGGGTCAGCGCGGATGCTCTGGCGCACATCAGGAATTGCCTCTAGCCAGTCCTGAAGTAAAGGGCTGTTTTCAATAATCTCAGGTGCGAGATCTAAAGATTCTTCAGGAGGAATTGGCTGGGCGGAAGCTGGCATAACTGCTAGGGAAAGCAGGCAAGCAAGGAAACCAGGGTGATTAAGAGTGATAGGAATGGGGTTGACCATACGGATAGGAGTGCTATGGCGTTTTACTCTGGCAGTTTTAGTCATTGTGCTGTTCTATGGCAAGGCTAGACGCAGTTCAAACATTTGATGAAAGCTGCATTCCTCTGCTGATGAGCAATGACCCCCTGAGGCGATATCTGTAGCATCTTGTTCCGCATGATTCTAGCAATTGTGTCGTTCTGGCAATCTGAGAATGTGAGGCTAACGTTCGAGATCTTGGCGATCGCCCAAACACCAAATGCCAAAGCCCAAAATCCCTAAGCCCAAAAGAATCCAAATCCCCGTTCCAATTGTTCGCAACCATGCTAGGGGCCAAAGTGAGCCCAGTTGAGACCCAAACCAATTGAGAGTAAAGAACAGCAAAATGACAACTAAGACAGGCACAAGCAATCAGCGAGTAATAACAATGGGTTTGCCTGCTCTATCCTAACCTCAAGCTGTGTCACCCTAGAGACTGTCCTGCCCAATTTCTATTCACCAGCGTGCGAGTTAGGATAAATGTAAAGCCTGAATTTTCTTGCCCAGCAAGGAACAACGGGCTAATCAACTGTGTTTCAGGGTAAAGACTCATGGTTAACAAACGACAAAACATTCTTTTTCTACTCACCTCCATATTACTGGCGACAGCCGTACCAGTAATGGCTCAAAACGCCACACTCGACCTCTCTCCCGGCTTCGATCGTGCTCAAGCCAGCCGTTTGGGCAATACCGGGAGCGATCTCCTTTTAACTGATCTTGCGGCTGACCTCAGCACGAATGTGCCAGCAGCCTGTCGCATTGAGGAGCGCTATAGCAGCCAGCAACCTGATCACCTCCTGAATTTGCCTCAAGAGTTAGTGGATTTGCGGTTAACTGTTAACAGCAATGGCAAACCCACAACCCTGATGGTGCAAGATCCCCAAGGCCGTCTCTATTGTGGTCAGCCCGGTTCAGGCTTCAATGAAGACTCTGTGCTCAACCGTACCCATTGGGATGCTGGCGAATATAAAGTTTGGGTGTCTGGTGCCGATGCTGGACAGCAGTATCGTCTCTCGGCACGAGAATAGCAGTTTGTTGGTTTTGGGTAATCTTTGCTCTCTTGCTACAATTGCATCCTTTCCCACTTGATGGTTGTCTAGTTGGTAACTTCTGGATTGCCGTCGTCTCTAATGCAATAGAGGCGGCGGTTTTGTGTATTTGGATAAGGGATATTTGCGCTGCTACTGATGGGTGAATCGGCTAGCGATCGCATCGTTGCATTCTGTTGGTAATCAGCCACAAAACGCTGTCGGGGTTACAAGAGCAGGTACAATGGACTTAATAGGACAACGCAGTTCCAGGTTTACACTACTTCTATACGCTGTTGAGCCATCGTTGGGTGCTCCCATTGAACTCCCGTTAATATCCCGATTCTTCTAATTGCAGAGCGGGGTTGATCATCGTTAAGTTTGCGTTTCGTCCGCTTAAATCCACACTATACATTTGCAATGGTCGCTCTTCCGAGTCTGCCTTTAATTGGTTGGCAAGAATACATTAACTTTACTCACCTTCCCCTTCCCCCCGTCAAAGCCAAAATTGATACTGGTGCTGACTCTTCGGCACTCCATGCGATCGCCATCACCTATGAACATCGCAACGATAGGCTATGGGTTCGTTTTGTTACGCACCCTCACCCTGATGCCACGACTCCAGCCGTCATTTGTTCAGCTCCCGTCATTGATCAACGCACGGTGCGGAACTCTGGTGGTGAGAGTGAGTTGCGTCCAGTAATTCGGACACCGGTTCAGCTTGGGGGACTAACCTGGTCTATTGACCTCACCTTAACTGCTCGCACCGAGATGCGGTTTCGGATGCTACTGGGGCGAGAAGCGATCCGGCAACGATTCTGGGTTGAACCCAGCCAAGCCTATTTGCAAAGTCGGCTATCTGTATTGTCGTAGTGCTACAGAGAGCTACCCCTCCTCTAATCGCACATCGATAATACTGCCCTTGAAGTTATAGGTGTTGCCATCAATTTCAATTCCTGTTCCTATCTTCATTTGGCTTTGTTTAATAACTGGGCCAGCATCCGTGATTTGGGCTTTGCCTGCAAGGGTAATGAGGATATCTGTGCTTAATCCTTCAACCATTCGTGGCTCTGGCACCGCTTTGACGGTTCCGTCCGGTTGCGGAACCAAGACCTGGCGTTCCAAAATTTTTACGGCAGTGATGTCTAGGGAGCCACTGGGCTGGTTACGCACAATCACATCCGTTTGCTCATTGGCTTTGAATTCTGCAAGGAGTGTATCGGGCTCGCGTAGGCTCAATCCCCGCACCAATACATCCACCTCAATGGGTTGGGTATCGCTCACCTGAGCGATCGAGCCAGATGTACCTGGAAAAAAGAAGATGCCGATGACGACGAGGACAAGAACTAATGCAGCTCCCACATCCAGAAGACTAAGTTTGCCAAAGAGTCGCCCTTTTGAATCCAGAATTGTCATGAGATCAAAGCTTTGCAAGCAGAACAGCTTTGATTGTACTGTGCAAGGGTTCAGCCTTACGGGAAGTTTAAAGGTTTTGGTGTTGGAAGATTTGGATTAGGACACATTATGCTCAATCGTCGTTCTTTTTTGCAGGCTGGGGGGGCGATCGCTCTCTCCACACTGACCACCAGTTGTCGAGGCGGCTCAGCCGAAACGACCCAGATCTACCTGCTCGATCGCACGCTGCCTCTAGCCCTCGTTCGAGAATTTCGCAACCAAAGGGGGATCAGCCCCAACTTTCGCCGTGAAACAAGCCTGAAGGCTATTGCAGAACTTCTGGAGCAATGGCGTAGCGACAAAAAAATGACCAATCGCTGGTCTTGGGTACCGATTATCGGCCGCAAAGCCAAGCCCCGTGGCCATCTTGTGAGTTTGGGGGATGCTTGGTTGAGTGAGGCCATTCGTGAACGTTGGCTTCAGCCGATTGAGACTGAAATGTTAACCCAATGGCCACAACTGCCAACCCGTTGGCAAAACTTGATGCGGCGCAACAACCAAGGGCAGCTTGATCCCAACGGACCGGTGTGGGGCGCACCCTACCGCTGGGGGTTGACGCTTATCGTTTACAATCAACAGGTTTTCCAAGAGTTGGGGCTAGCCCCCCCACAAGACTGGGCCGATCTCTGGCGACCGGAATTTCAGGGGCGCATTGCGTTAGTGGATCAACCCCGAGAAGTCATTGGCCTGACACTCAAGTCCCTCGGCCAGTCCTACAATACCTCTGATCTGAAAGCAGTTCCCGACCTAGAGCCCCGTTTACTGACGCTGCAAAAAAATGTTCGCTCCTATAGTTCCCAACATTATCTGCAACCCCTGTTGCTCAAAGATGCCTGGATTGCCGTAGGTTGGTCAAACGATATTCTGCCAGCCCTGCGTAACTATGGCCAGCTCCGGGCAGTCGTCCCGAAGTCTGGAACTGCTCTGTGGGTTGATTTATGGGCGCAGCCTGCGGCGATCGCTGCCTCTCCAATCGCCGCCCAATGGATTGATTTTTGTTGGCAGCCTCACGCCATCCAGCGGATTTCACGCTTCACCGATGGTCTTTCGCCCTTGCTGGCAGCAGACAATGAAATCCCCTTATCTCAAGACAATATACAAACCCCATTATTGCAGTCGGGTACGGAGATCTTGACCCGCAGTGAGTTTCTTGAACCCCTGCCAAGCGTAACCCGGAAACAATATGATACAGTGTGGCGCAGAGTGCGTTCTGCCCTATCCACCCCAACCCCAGAGTAGATCCTATGGCCCTCATTGACCTAAGAACCGACTTTGCCTTTAAGCGTGTCTTCGGCTCGCCAGACAGCCAGTCCCTACTCCAAAGTCTGCTCAATGCCTTACTTTACGATGGTGCGAATGAGATTGAAGCCATTACGTTGCAGCAGTCCTACCGAGCCGCTCAAATGCCTGGGGTCCAACAGGTTCCCCTCACCGTACGTGCCCAGTTAGCGAATCAGAAGAGTTGTATTATTGAAGTTCAACTCTTGAGCCTGCCCACGTTAGGGAAGCGCGTATTATATAACGCTGCGAAGAGCTATAGTTTTCAGCTCTCCCGGGAAACTAACCAGCGGGAGATTCTGCCGTTGCTTACGCTCAACATTACTGATTTTGAGATGTTTGAGGGGCAAAGCCATTATGTCTCCCATTTTGCCCTTCGGGAACAAGCCCAGGGGTTTGAGTACCCTAACAATGATCTGAATTTGGTGTTTGTCGAATTGCCCAAGTTCAATAAACGCAATGAACAGCTTGAAACTGTAGCCGATCAGTGGATTTATTTTATTAAGCATGCCCATCAGATTACGCAACTCCCCTCGGGTGTAGCTCAAATAGCTGAGTTACAGCAGGCCTATGAGTTGGCCCGCGAAGACCGCTTAAACCGCGAAGAATTTGATATCTTACAGCAGCAACTCTTCTTTATCGCTGATCAACGCCAATCCCTTTCCTTCGGCCGAGAGGAGGGTTTACAGCAGGGCATTGAAACGGGTAAACAGCAGGGGATTCAAGAAGGGATGCAACAGGGCCGAGAAGCCGGAATTCGTGAAGGGGTACAACAGGGCCGAGAAGCAGGTTTCCAAGAGGGGATCAAGCAAGGCCAGCAAAAGGGTTTACAACAGGGGCGCAGTGAAGGGGTGTATCTGGGGCAACGTGGTATTGTTCTACGATTGTTGGCTCGTCGGTTTGGTAAGCTAGAGCCCACGGTACAAGCCAAGATTCAGGAGTTACCGGGCGATCGCCTTGAAGCCCTCGCTGAGGCTGCCTGGGACTTTATTACAGATATTGAATTGAGTGATTGGCTAGATGAACAATTCTGAGCTGCAACATTCAACCTCAAACGAGCCAGTGCTCCCTGCTCAAGCTTCACAACCACCATTACCCGCAAGCGTATCGGCTGCCATCATCAAGGTATTGGTTACGCGAGTTCGTGCTGCGCAGACATCCACATCTAGCCCTTCATCTTGAGTTTGGATTATCTTGAGCACTGAAGTAGCACAATATGCAGACTTCTCGCAATTGCGGTACGCCCAATGTTGGGAAGATGCAGATGTACTTTTACAAGCCTTAAAGATCGAACCCCACCATCATTGTTTAGCGATCGCCTCAGCCGGAGATAACACCTTGGCAATGGCGGCTCAGGGGCCTCAAAAGGTGATCGCAGTGGATCTCAACCCTGCTCAAATTGCTTGCTTAGAGTTGCGGGTTGCAGCGTATCGTCGTCTCACCCATACTCAGTTATTACAATTACTTGGCTCTGAGCCGACGGATTCCCAAACCCGCCAGCAGCTCTACAACCGTTGTCGTTTTCAACTCACGGCTGCGGCTCAAGCCTTTTGGGACTTACAAACGGATGCGATCGCTCTAGGGTTTGGAGCGGTAGGACGATTTGAGCGATATTTGCAACAGTTTCGGCGTTGGGTGTTGCCACTAATTCATTCGCCTCAGGTAATTGAGCAGCTTTTAGCACCGCGATCACATTCCGAACGTCAGCAGTTCTATGACCAAGTCTGGTGTAATTGGCGCTGGCGACTCCTGTTTCAGTTTTTTTTTCAGCAGCTTGGCAAGGTCGCCTTGGCCGTGATCCCAGCTTTTTACGTTACGCTCCCAACGAGATTAGCAAACTATTGCTGCAACGCACAGCTAAAGCACTCACTCAACAAAATCCTGCCACTAATCCCTATCTGCAATGGATTGTGACGGGTTATCACCCCAGAAATCGTCCCTATGCCCTCCGAGCAGAAAATTTCGCTGCCATTCGCGCCAATCTGGATTGTCTGGAATGGCATTGCTGTAGTTTGGAATCATTTCTCACCCAAGCTCAGAGCCAAGTTTTCGATCGCTACAACTTGAGCAATATTTTTGAATATATGTCTCCAGCGGCTTATCAAGCGGTGTTGGGGCAAATCTGCGATCGCAGTTGTTCTGGCACACGATTGGTCTATTGGAACCTGTTTGCCCACCGTCAGCACCCCAGCGCATTGGCCGAGCGGTTGCGATCGTGCTCTGAACTCCAAACACAACTGAATGAACAAGACCAAGGTTTTTTCTACCAAACCATTGTTGTAGAAGAAGTCAGCTAATCAAACCTGCCATCACCGTCTCGTTCGGCAAATTAATATAGAACGTTGTACCTTTGCCTGGTTCAGTTTCAAAGTGAATTCGGCCTTTATGAGCATCAATGATAGATTTGGCGATCGCGGTTCCCAGCCCCGTCCCTCGCTTCTTGCCGTGGGTTACAAAGGCCTCAAAGAAATTCTCCTGGATATGTTCAGGGATACCCGGCCCATTGTCTTGAATCGCAATCTGAACTTCATGGGACGCTTGGGTCACCACCAGATGAATCTCACCACCCTGACCCTGCATCGCTTCCACCGCATTGACCACTAAATTCTGAAATACCCGCATCAGCTTATATTCATCCGCCAATAGCATCAGGCTGGGTGGGCAATCAATGATCAGTGCCACCTTCGACTGCTGGAGATAAATCCGATTGAGTCGCTCAAAGCGGATCAATACTTTCGCAAGATTAATTGTGTTCCAATTTAAGTTGGAGCCACCCCGTGCAAAATCCAGCAATTCTTCTGCCATTGCGGTCATACGAGTGGCTTGCTCTTGAATGAGCTCACACCATTCCATCGTGTCCTCATCATCGGCATACATTTCCCGTAACATACTCCCCGAAAGGTGAATACTGCTGAGGGGACTTTTGAAGTCATGGATGATGGTGTTCATCATCTCGCCGAGGAGTACCATCTTCTGTTTATGGGCGACCTGCTTGACATATTCGTCCGTGGTAATTCGCAGGCGTTGCACAATGAAATGGAACAGCTGCAACACTGACTCCCCCTTAGCATTGTTGAGGAGTTCCATCAACACGTTGCGAGGAATGCGAGCTAAGGTTGCGCCCTCATGCACGACGGCTTGAGCGCTCCGGGGTTGGCCATCCAAAATACCAAACTCACCAAAGAAATCGTTGGTTTTTGCCTGGCCCACCACTTGGTAATGCCCTTGGGCTGTGGGCTTACGGAAGAAGACTTCGCCATCAAGAATCAGATAGAGGAAGTCTGGCACTTCTCCTTCTTCAAAGATGACCGCATCATCGGCAAAGGTCTCAATAACTGCTTGTTGTGACAGTTGCATCGCTTGCTCTGCATCGAAGAGAGCAATGAACTGGTGCTCATGAATGTCCATAGAACGTTGCCGACATGGTTGAGATGCAGCGTGGTTTAATCATATCCTAGCTGGGTTAGCATCAAGCGCCTCCCACCCCCCTTACCAACATGAATTTTTACATTGGCTTGGATTTTGGTACCTCTGGTGCAAGGGCCACGGTGATTGATGACGCCTGTTTGATTGTTTCAGAGGGACAAGTTGCCTTTCCGGACATTGCGGATTGGACAATGGTTTGGCCGGAGGCGTTGAATAGTCTGTTGAATGGAATTCCACTCTTATTACGGCAGCACACCCGTCGGATTGCCATCAATGGCACTTCTTCTACTGTACTGCTCTGTGAGGAAGATGGGGGGCCAGTTGTTGCGCCGTTGCTCTATAACGATACGCGAGGACGATCTGCCTTAAGCGAAGTTGAGGCGATCGCGCCCCCTGAGCATGTGGTGCGCAGTGCCACCTCTAGTCTCACGAAGCTCTTGTGGTGGCAGCAGCAGCGACGGACGCAATATGCCCACGTGCTGCTGCACCAGGCTGATTGGTTGGGTTTTTTGCTGCATGGTCAAATTGGCATGACGGATTATCATAATGCGCTGAAATTGGGCTATGACGTGGAACAGCTCGAATACCCAGACTGGCTTATGTCCCTTGATTGTTCCCCACTTTTACCTCGGGTTGTGCCCCCTGGAACCCCAGTGGGAACGGTAACTTCCAGTAGTTGCGATCGCTTTGGCCTACCAGCCGATTGTGTGGTTTGTGCAGGCACGACCGATAGTATCGCGGCGTTTATTGCCAGTGGCGCTAGTCAACCTGGTCAAGCCGTCACCTCCCTCGGCTCAACACTGGTGCTCAAACTCTTGAGCCAAACCCCGGTTAATGAAAGTCAATCGGGGGTCTATAGCCATCGTTACGGTAATCTGTGGCTCACAGGCGGCGCATCTAATACGGGCGGGGCAGTGCTCAAGCAATTCTTTTCTGCTGAGGAGTTAATCGCTTTGAGTGGGCAAATTGATCCCAGCCAAGACAGCGGTCTGGACTATTATCCACTGTCCCAGCCAGGAGAACGTTTCCCAATCAATGAGCCCAATCTTGAACCCTGCCTAGAACCGCGTCCGTCTGAAGCTCAGAACTTTTTGCATGGCCTTTTGGAAAGTATGGCCCGCATTGAACGCCAAGGTTATGAACGGCTTGTAATGTTGGGTGCAACACCTGTAGGAACAGTTTGTACCGCAGGTGGTGGGGCAAAAAACAAAACCTGGCAGCAAATCCGTCAGCGCATCTTACAAGTTCCTGTGTTGGCATCTCCCCAAACTGAAGCGGCGTTTGGAACAGCGATGCTGGCGAAGAAGCAAGGTGTGTGAGTTTAGAGTTCAGAGTTAAAGGTTCAAAATCGGTCAATACATGGGTCTAGCAAATTCGAATCGAAATTGCCCAAGGAATAGCCTAGTGCTCTGTCAGCTCTAATTTTGTGTGTTATCTATCGATAGCACTATTGCCGAGTAAGTGATGTGGAAACGAACAACTCACAGTTTTAAGCTTGACGCTGCACTAGTAACGCGAGGCGGAGTTCAGAGTTCAGAGTTCAAAGTGCTTGTACAACAGTCATTCTGTAAATTTTGAATGGATGGCTTATTTCTGCCGTTCTGTACTAGGAATTGTCTCAAGTAAAACGCTTTGTTGCGTTTTTGAATTTTGAATTTTGGACTTTGAGTCTCAGACAAGTTCCAAAATGCCGTGACGCACGCCATAAAGCATTCGCTTGGCTAAGGCAACATCGTGATCACTGAGTTTTTGGCTGCCTAACATTTTGGCGATCGTCTCGTGCTGTTCTCGAGAGATAGAAAAAGTGGAGAGGGCTTGGGTGGCAGTCTCAATGATGAAAGCGTTCATGGCTCTGGCCTTGCGTGATGCGTATAACAGTCTGATTGCAATACTTAATAGTTTTGCTGATTTTTACCAACTTTCCCGTGATGGGGCCAGATCAACTCCGTGATTTTACGGAGAAATTTATGCGATAAAGATCAATACTACTCCGTGATACGGATCACAGACTTCTGAGTGTTCCAGGAAAAGATGTCTAATTGCCGAATTCCGACTTCTTAATTCCGACTTCTCTTAAACCAGCTCCAAAATGCCGTGGCGCACACCATAGAGCATCCGCTTTGCTAAGGTTTGGTCACTGTCGTTAAGGCAATGGCTACCCAGCAGTTGCGAGATCATCTCGTGCTGTTCTTGGGAGATAGAAAAAGTGGAGAGGGCTTGGGTTGCGGTTTCAGTGATGAAGACGTTCATTTTTGGGCTCAGTGCTCTGGGTTCGACAATTACAGTGTCACCCAATAGCCAAGGATTTTCTGTGATGGGATAAGAATGACCCCGTGATTCTACGGAGCTTTTAGAGCAATCATCGTCAGACCACTGTGGTGATGGGGATCACGATATCGATATACATCTTCAATCCTGTCATCTGGGCTTAGGGCGTGTCATCCATTAACACCAGAAGCCTGATGAGACAAGGGGTAGAGCACCCAAACCAAATAATAGAGAAAGGGGTTGTAAGCCAGTCTCTGTAAGCGTTGGAAGTCTACCTGATGGCAGCCCCTAGTGCAGTGTCAACTCTAAGATGTGGGGTAGGTGTTTTCTGAAGCTCTTGAATAACAAGTCTTTCCAAGGTCAGCAACCCCTCTTTTTAATTGAGACGCTGCACTAGTGCAGCGTCAAGCTTAAAACTGTGAGTTGTTCGTTTCCACATCACTTACTCGGCAATAATGCTATCGATAGATAACACACAAAATTAGAGCTGACAGAACACTAGTCCAAAACATCTCGAACCGAATCACTATATTTGCCAAACGTATCCGATAGTGCATCAGCCTAGTTATTTTGAGCAGAACGGATATGCAGACTGTTTTGATGTTCCACCTGAATCGCATGGGGATGGGGTGAGGCTGTGCCCTTTTGCTTGAGAAGCATAGCTAAAAGGGTCTTGGCGTTTTGCTCGGCTTGATGCTGCTCGGTTCCGTCGAACCAATAACATTGCTCTGGAAAACTAGGAAACTGCACCAAGTACTGCGCTTGTTCTGGTGACCACAGGATGATGCTCCTGTATTGTCGGGGCTGAGGCTGGCCCGTTTTGGCATCTACAAAATTGTTTTTCCCCGCTTCTCGGAGGGCATCTACATCCGCTGCCCGTGAAACCGAAAGGGGCACTGTGGATTCAATTTCAGTTACCAACAGATCGGTGTCCAACCGTTGCCGGAGAGAAAGCGCACGATAGAGCGCCGAGACGATCGCCTGTTCGATTTCAGCCCCGCTATAGCCTTGAGTCACTTGCACCAAACGGTTGAGATCAAATTTATCAGGAGCTTGCTGATGCGATCGCAAATGGATCGTCAAAATTGCAGCACGATCCTGCTCATCGGGCAAATCCACAAAGAAAATCTCATCAAATCGTCCTTTCCGTAGTAACTCTGGCGGAATTTGGCTGAGATCGTTAGCTGTTGCTACCACAAACACCTCTTCGGACTTCTCTTGTAGCCAGGTTAAAAACGCCCCAAACATGCGGCGACTCAGGCCGCCATCACTCCCCCCGCCGCCGGATGCACCGAAACTTTTCTCAATTTCATCAATCCAAAGCACGGTTGGTGCCATCGACTCTGCTAAGGTCATCGCCCGCCGAAAATTCCGCTCCGACTCGCCCACATATTTGTCGTAGAGGCGGCCCGCTTCAAGCTTAATCAAGGGTAAACGCCATTCTCGGGCGATCGTCTTGGCCGCCAGGGACTTACCACACCCCTGTACCCCCACAATCAAAATGCCCTTGGGTGGGGGTAATCTTAACTCTCGCGCTTCGGCGGAAAACCCGACCCGTGCCCGTTTGAGCCACTGCTTTAGGCCCACAAACCCCCCTAAATTTGCCTGATTTTCTGAGGCAGGGAAATATTCTAACAAGCCATCTTCTTGGATCACTTGGGCTTTGCGGTGCAGAATGCTATCGATATCATCAGCCGTGAGTTTGCCATCATCAAGGGCGGCATAGGCCACCACTTGTCGAGCTTGGGTGAGGGTCATGCCGCTCAGGGCTTGCACCAGTTGCTTAAGTTCTTGGTCTTGTAGTTGCACTTGAACCCGTTGGCTCCGCTGATTGAGCG
The DNA here is from genome assembly GCA_010672165.1 of Spirulina sp. SIO3F2. GTDB lineage: Bacteria > Cyanobacteriota > Cyanobacteriia > Cyanobacteriales > Spirulinaceae > SIO3F2. Next base: position 34,699 of record JAAHHN010000015.1, read on the forward strand.
ATCGCACTACCTCCGAAACAACTTTGTAGAGTTCGTCGCGGCCAGGGAGTTTGAGGTCGTAATAAACCGTCTCGTGGGCGATCGCACTGGGAATTTCTAGGGAACTTGCGGTTAGCACCAATGCCCCGCGATTGTGTCGGAAAATCCGTGCCAGCTCACGTACTTGACGCGAAATCTCATCATCTTTGAGATAGTAGCCAAAATCTTTGAGTAGGAATACCGCTTTCCGGTTGAGCTTTTCGATGTAGCGGAGGGCATCAAGGGGTTTTTGGGTGCCATCGTAAGTGGTGGCTTGTTTAGCATTAACCGGGGCAGACATATCCATTTGCGGTGCAAATTTGCTGCCAGGTGAAAGGTAAAGTCCCCGACTCACTGTCCATTCAAACAGCGGAATCTTCATCTCACCCGTAGCAGATTTAAGCAAGTTCTCCACCCGTTCTTCTTCAACGGTTTCGATCGCAATAATCGGATGAAACGATTGAATTAGGGTCTTGATCTCATAAACGCTGGTGGCTAGGCTCATGTGTTGCTCCTACATACAGTCTGCGATCGCTGGCCGTTGACATCGTACTGCCGTGACACACCTTAATCAGTGTATCCAAAAATCCCTGAAACTCTGACTTGGCGGGCAGTGTTCACTCTACGCGATATATTCTAATTATTATCAGGCACTGGCCCGCGCACCACTAAATAAGGTGCCGGATCAATCGCTTTGCCCTGCTGTCGCAACTCAAAATGCAAATGGGGGCCAGTAGAGAGACCTGTTGACCCCACCTCACCAATCAGCTCACCGCGCCGAATGGGTTGGCCTTCCACAACGGTAATCGCGTTGAGATGACAATAGAGCGTTGTAAGGTCATCTCCGTGGGCGATCGCCACAGTTTTGCCATAGCCGCCATACCAATTGGCGAAAATCACCACACCGCTATCGGCCGCCTTAACGGGGCTGCCATAACTACCTTTGAAATCCACCCCCGTATGCAGGCGTTTGCCCCCTAACACCGGATGGCGACGGGGGCCAAACAGACTGGTGACTTCTCCTGCATGGGGTGCAATCAGTTGCCCTGTCCCTGTTACTGCCAGCACCTCTGAGGACAATTTCCGCTGTTGCAGTAGTTGTTCGATACTGGCTGCATCTCGGCTGAGTTGGGTTTGGGCGGCTTTAATTTGGTCTTGAGTGCTGCCTCGGGCCAAGATTTGCTGCTGTAATTTAAGCTGGGCTGCAAGATCTTGCTTTTGGGTGCGGATCTGCTGGGTAAAGCGTTCAATTTCAGTCTGTTTGGTTTCGATCGCGCTTTTTTGGCGCTGAATTTCAATGGCTCTGACCTGGAGGGTTTCGAGACGTTCACGGTCAGCTTGGTAGAGTTGGCGGAGGCGATCGCGGCGATCGAAAAACTCATTGAGGTTCTCGCTGTTGAGCAGCACATGCCAGCCCTGGCTACTAAAGGACTGCTGTTGCAAAAAGCGTAGTCGTGCTACTGTCGCGGCAATCTGGGGGGCGTAGGTTTTGCGTTCTTTACTGAGAGCCGCTTCCAGTTCCTGCAATCGCTGATTCGCGTCCTGGAGTTGCTCACTGTAATACTTCAGTTGCAAGTCCATCACCTTACTGTTTTGGTTCAGGCTCTGGATATATTCAGTGGCGGTGGTGGGGGGCGCAGGTGCAGAACTGGGCAAGGGATTGGCGAAGGTGACTTGAGCAAAGCTCAGGGAGCACCACACCACTAAAACCCTCACAAACACAAAAATTTGCCTTTGTCGCCTCATCGATCACACTGCTACATTTCCCCACAAGTTTAAGACTAAACTGGGACTGGCGTTTATTCCACACAGCAAGTGCTTCTAGGCAGGGTTTATATTGGGGAATCGAAAAGCTGTTATGGCTCTCAAAATAATTGCTATCCTTTTACCAGAGAACTCTAATCATCGTCATCCCAAAGCATTTCAACCTCGCTAATGGGCTTGAGGCTATTAGATCGAATGCTAAGGCAAAGCTGACATTGACACAAACGTGTTTCTTTCAGTCTCATGAGCTGATGAAGTCCATCTGTCGAAATTGAATACTCATCTTGTAGGATTCCCCATAGCTCATCATCATACAGACAAAAAACATCCTCATCCAAGACTGCAAAGATCACATTATCGTTAAAGTATTGACGGTCAAGAACCCAAATCCCTCGCTCTAAGCTTTGTTCGAGGTGATTATCCATTAGTTTGTATAGCTGCTTTAAATCCTCATGTGATATGGAATGATCCCCATTCCTGAATCGGCACATCAGAGGATGATTATCTGTTAACAAAACTTCCTTGCCAATAATAATAAATAACTCATCTTGACATGAATTATTTGATTCATAGTAAATCACTAAAGCATCATCACCCATACATTCAGATCTGATTCCATCAATATGCTCAAGACCTAGGGGTATAAATATTGGATAAAAACCACAGACTTTAAGTAGCTCACAAATTTTCTCTTGACATTCAGGGATCGCCAGCATTGTTCGATACCAATGTATACCCAAGCTATCCCAGCCTCCAACGTGACCACTGAACATAAATTTAATCCAATCTTGGTTGTAATCACATTTGCCGTCCATAATGCAGTCGATATCTTCCGCATAGCCTATCTCTTGCTCACGACTCATTTGAGCGATGAGATATTGATGTAAAAAGCCATAGACCTTGGCAACTTGTTCATCAAAGCAATATTCATCACAAGAAGCATCAAGCTCTTCACTCAAACGAGTGATCGGTAAAGAAAATCCGAACGTGCCCATAAACTATTAACCTCCAGTCATACAATCTATCTAGACTTTAAACGTAATCCTTCCAGTTAACTTCAATCTCCTTGAGAGGCTTGAGACTTTTGGAACGGATACTATGACAAAGCTGACATTGACATAAGCGTGTTTCCTTCAATCTCAATAGCTCACGAAGACTTTCAGTTGAGATTGAATATTCATCCTCTCGAATTCCTCGTAGTTCATCATCTCGCCTGAGTAAAAAGATATCCTCATCCAAAACTGCAAAGACGATGCTGTAGTCACTAAAAGGTTTATAAGCAAATGTCCAAAACTCTTGATCTGGATTCTGCTCTAGATAATTAGAAAATTCATCATCTTTCCATTTGGGCAAAACTCGAAAACCCTCTTTAGAAATAAAATGCTCACCTTCTGGGAGTTGCTGAAAGTAGTCACAGTTTCCAACGTGTGTAAGATGATCTTCTTTTATGCCGAAAAGATCATTCCTCGCTGTGAAAGGTTTGTACTTTGAGAGCCAGACAGGTTGATCGATCAATTCAGGTCTAATTCCATCTATATGTTCTAAGGTTAGGGGCGAGAATAGAGGACGGAGACCACATGGCTTGAGGAGCTTACTGATTTGATTCTGGCATTCAGGAATAGTGAGCATCAACCAATACCAATGCAGACCAAGATCGTCCCAGCCTGGAACGTAGTCTTTGAAACCAAAATAGATTTCATGCACACTATATCTGTGATACATCCACATAATTTCATCGATCCCTTCTGCCCAGTAGACTTCTTGCTTACGACTCATTTGAGCTAAAAGATAAGTCTCTAGAAACCCGTATAATTGCGCAACCTGTTTATCAAACAAATCCTCATCAAAGGGAATCCTAGAATCTTTTTCAAGCGGAATTATCTTTAGGGAAAAGCCAGTTCCACCCATGGTTGACCTCTAGTTCTACAGCTCACCCGAACTATAGCACATGAGTGCGAACTAATTTACTAAAAAAATGTCCGCTGACGCCGCCACCCCAATAGCCAAGCATTTGGCCTATGGCAAGATTTAAACCACAAGCACTAGCGTCTTCTGAGGTCAGACTCTGATATCTACTATCTACCCACAGCCCATAATCATCATCCCTCATCCACCAAATCCTCTGCCGTCAATGGGGCTTGCCGACTGCTCCGCACATGCAAAATAAACACCACATCTGTACGCACCACAAACAAAATCCGATAGGCTGACCGACGTTTCCCATGCAGAAGCTGTCGCACCTCCTCTGAGAACACATCATTCTCAATCGCCAGAGCACAACGCTGAGGCTGCTTCTGCAACGTTGCCAACTTATTCATCAAACCCCGAAACCAGCGATCTGCGTAGTCAGCAGAATTCCATTTTCGTAGCCACCGATAGGCTGTTTCAATTTCAACTTCAGCCTGCTGTGTAATCCGAACCTGGAATATCATATTTGTGCTGCATGTCCTGCTGAAAATCTTGGAGTGAACGAGTTCGTCCCGCTTCCACGTCTGCCAAACCTTGCTTAATTCCGGTGACGGCCTCTAAATACTCAATCGTCTCTAACAATTTCTGATAAGCGGCGGCATCTTGCACCACTAACTCCGCTTGACCATTCACCGTCAAAACCATCGGTGCTCCGGTCTCTTTCATCTGATCAATAAACTCGGATGTGCGGCGCTTAAAGCTAGACAGGGATTGAATATCACGGGCCAGATTGAGCATAGTTTAAATCTGCATCTAATTTGCATTTAATTGAATGTTAGCACATGGGTCTATGGGCTCAATTCGGCGATCGCCCCCTAAGCCAACGTCCCAATTACCAACCCCAAAACCGCCCCGGCTGGAATCAACGACCAAGTCGGGGTTTTATATTTGATCAGCGCTACCAATGCCGCCGCCATAATCGCGCTGGTTGCCACCGAGACCCAGACTGTCGGCTGAAGCAACGCCGTTTGTGCTAACGGAATCGCTGCCGCTGCGATCGCACCCAAGACTGCTGGCGTAACGCCCTGCAAGAACGCCTTAATCCAAGGATTTTTGCGGATGCGTAGCAATAGCGGTGTGGCCAACAGGATGAAGGCAAACGAAGGGGTGAAAATGGCGATCGCTGAAACCAATGCTCCTAGCACTCCCGCCACTTTATAGCCCACAAATGCCGCCGTTAGCACCACCGGCCCTGGCGAAAGCTGCCCGATCGCTACTCCATTAATAAACTCCGTGCGCGTCAGCCAATGCAATTGCTCCACCACCTCAAACTCCAACAGCGGAATAATCACTAAACCGCCGCCGAAAATAAAGCTACCGACTTGTAAGAAAAACACGGCTAAGGGCAGAGCATACGCACCGATACGTTCTAAACCCCAAACACTGGAAAGGGCCAATGTTTCCGCTGGGAGATTGGCTAGTAATAAAGGGAGCGGTGGGAACAGTAAGCTTTGGATGGGCGGCTTCTCTTTAGTTGATGGCGGTTGGAAAGCGAAAAGACCAACTAAACCTGCAAGGACAAACAGGAGCAGAATATTGATAGGGGAGAAGGTTAGCAAGGCGAAAGCTGCGATCGCAATAACCACTTGCACCCAACCCTTTAGTGACTTTTTGCCCAGCTTCCAGCAGAAGGCCAGAATAATCGCCGTCACTACCGGCGAAACCCCCAGAAACAAGTCCGTCAGTTGGGGCACGCCCTGAAACCGGAAATAGCCCCAGGAGAGCGCCACCACAATCACAAAGGCGGGGGCAATAAACGAGAGACCCGAGACCAATGCGCCAATCATGCCCGCGCGAACATAACCAATATAGATGCCCAGTTGTGTCGAAGCGGGGCCAGGCAGCATCTCACACATCGCCAGGCCGGTGGTGAATTCTTCTTGGGTGAGCCATTGGCGCTTTACAACTACTTCATCGTTTTGCATGGCCATATGGGCCTGGGGGCCGCCAAAGCCCACTGTGCCTAGTCGCAGGAAGATTTGAGCCAGTCCACGCAGGCGCTGGGGCAGAGGGTCGGAGGCGGGATCGTTCATGGGAGCTATTCGCAAGGTTGTGGGTCTGGTGGTTGGAGCAGCCCGCCACCAGTCCTCAATGAATCACATTATTCGATTTATGCAAGCCATTTGAAGCTTCAGTTTGTGGTTTCTCCTCTGGAGAGATGCGAATGCATTTATCGTTTGCTGGCATCTTGACCGCTGGCAGGCTGGAAGCCTGCGCTACGGAACATAACGGCAGCAAAATTTGTAAATCTTGTTGATTTCAGGGTCAATTCTAGTTATACTAAAGTGAGTTGAATAAATAAGCAATGAGCTGACGCACCCTCATTTCACCTCTTTGTGCCCAGCGATCGCTCCCAACTCAACTTTCTGTGTCCCTGTACGTCAGGGGCAATTGTTGTGCTGTTTTTTCTCCCAACCCATCAATTTTCGCCATGACCACTGTTGCTACCGCACCCACTGCTACCCAGCCCATCGCCAGTTGCACCCTGATTTACGTTGAAGTCGATGAAAACTCTAACAAAGTCTGGAAAGGCTTTCTCTGGCCCGACAACACATTTGAAGCGCAGTGGGGACGGGTGGGGAAGAAGCTCCAGTGCAAAACCTATCAATTTAGTTCACTCTACATGGCACAACTTAAGTTTGAATCCATGAAACGCGCCAAGCTGCGCAAGGGCTACACTGAAGCTCAAGTGGTTACAGAAGCCAATGTAGCCGTCTCGTTGAGCAACCGAGAACTCAAGGCGATCGCAGCCAAACAAATCCATCACGGCCGCGATCCCCGTGCCAAGCTACTGATCCAATATCTCGTCGAACAAAATATTCACCAAATTCTGTCCCAGACCCAGATCACCTACAACAGCACCACGGGAACCTTTAGCACCCCCCTCGGTTGTGTCACCCCGAGCGCGATCGCCCAAGCCCGAGACTATCTTTGGCGGATTGCCTGTGCCCGCCGCAAAACGACCGACACGTTCCGGCAGTTGGTCAGTCAATATCTGCGCCTGATTCCCCAAGATATGGGTCACAAGCTAGATGCGGCGGTATTTCACAACAAAAAAGAAATCCGGCGTCAGCATGATATTTTGGATGCCCTGGATGCGGCGGTGGAGGTGACGTTGCCTAAAGATGCCAAGCAGGATTTGTTCCATTGCACAATCAATCGAGTGCCGGGCAGCACACCCGACGGCCGCCAAACCTTCCGCTGGATTCGCAAGCTCTATCAGTCCACGCTGAATCCGAACCATTACGCAGCAGATTACCAACTCTCGCGGGTGTATGAGGTGGAGATTCCTTCGATGGCTCAGGCGTTTGAAGCAAAAGCGGAGCAATTGGGGAATGTGAAGCTCCATTGGCATGGCACGAAAGCGGGCAATCTGTTAAGCATTTTGCACAAGGGGCTAATTATTCCGCCGCCGAGTGCGTCCCATTGCACAGGGCGGATGTTTGGCAATGGGATTTATGGGTCGGTGCAGTCAACAAAGTCGCTCAATTATGCAACGAATTATTGGTACGATTCGGGGGAGGATGAGCAGCGAATTTTTATGTTGTTGTGTGATTTTGCGTTGGGTAAATCGTATCGTCCGAAAACCTGGAGTCGATCGTTTCCGGTGCCGGGTTACGATAGCACAGTGGTGGAGCCAGGGGATGCGAATGTGATGAATCAGGAGAGTATTGTCTATCAGGTTTCGCAGGTGAGTATTCGGTATTTATGTGAGTTTGTTTGAGCCTCAAAATACCCGATATAATCTCACTATGCCTGTAATCCGCTTGTCCTGATCCAGATAGCGTTTTAGCCCAATATCATGACACCACTGTCTGCCGATACCCCAATCACGACGCTCACGTTCGGCGATCTTGAAACCTTGATCGCCCAAATTGTGCAGCAGGAACTGCAACAGTACCGGCCGCCTGAACCGTCAACCTTCTTGGTCATCCCTGAGCAGACTTACGACGAAACAGCGCCCTCTATTTTGCAAATCTTCGCTGATGCGGCTACCCAAGTTCCTGATGAAGATTGGGATGCAGTTCCTCAAGATGCCTCAGAGAGGTTTGCCCATGAAATATAATCTCAGTTTCTCGCTGGATCTGAAGCAAGATGAGCAGGCGAATATGATCTACGAGCCAGAAAGCTTTATTGAAAAACCGATCTCTATCTCTGTGCCCGATATCATTGCTAGCTTTGAAGACTTCATCCAGTCTTTTGATCATGTGTGTTTGGTTGAGCAACACTCCCATGATGCTTCACGGAAACTTCAGGGACTATCGGGGGATGTTTATTTCTGTTGGGCAAAAGAGCTAGATAAGACTGCTTTAGCAAAGCTCTGTGAAGATCTCGTCCATTATTTCAAGAAGTTCAATCTGAGCCTATCATCAGAGAAGTTTCTAGATAGTGAAGTGTCGCCACAGTTCTCGGGTTTACAGGAGGTGATTACTTTGCGTAATTATTTGGCGAGATATGCCAAGAGTGCAAAGAAGATGTATAAGAATGGCTATGTTTATGTTACGCCCATTGGTTAACGTAACTCTTGCTCCCAACTTTCGATTGCAGCAACAACACATTTTCCAATAAGGCTAGATTTCAAGGCTTCCAACGCTACACTCTTGGCTGCACGAATCGCTTTCTGTTTCCAAGCAGGTTTAGCTTCAATTTGCTCAACTGCTTGAATCGCCAAATTCATTTCTTCAATGGTTGTTATAGGAGGATTAGCATCAATCAACTGTTGCACTAATTCCTGTATTTCAGCAATAGCTTCATTCAAATCAGGATTATGAATATTACCAAAGTTCTGTACAGAGTTACGTGAATCAATATCTTTACCTGCTAAATTACCCTGAAAGTCACCACCAACGGAAATGCTGTTATCCACTGTCAAGCTTACAGGTGATTGTTGCTCATCTGTCATGGACTCGATTAAACGGATTCCTCGGCTTTCAAGGCGCACGTAACTAATGTGAGAAATCCAAAAATCAGGTACTCCAATATCTGTTGTTTCTTGGATTATTTTTTCTCCTTTGAGGGACGAACAAATATCTGCGACATCTTCTTTTGTCCACTGTAAATCTGTACTCTGCTTTCTTAAATCCTCGTATAAAGTTTCGATTGGGATCTGTTTGTATATACTGCCACCTGACTGATAATACATCTCTAATAAGAGAGCTTGGCGTTTGGCTTTCTTTTGAGCAATGAACTGATGACTAGATTGGTTCATATTGATTACATGTCTCACGATGAAGAGTCTTTCAGTATTATAGCCCTTCTGTTCTTTGAGTGCATCTCTACTTATACACTTAATTCTATGATCTTGAGTCAATGCTGAGTGGGCATTGCTCACCAATCAGAGTATCGGGCATTCTTAGATTGACACTAACTTTTAGACGTGTCACGACCTTAGTAACTGCTAGTCAAGGCGCACGATAAACATCACGGCGATGAGCAACACGACGAATTGTCACAACTTGAGCCGCATCATCAATATCGTATAACACCCGATAGTCTCCAACCCGCAAACGATATCCCTCACTATTTTTCATCTTGATTGCATTGCCAAACCGAGGCTGCTCTTGCATTTGTCGTAGACTATCCAAAATTCGCTGTCGAGTCGGCTCTTTAAGCTTTTGTAACTGTTTTTGAACAACTTTGGGGATGCGAATCTGATAAGTCATAACCCAACCCCATCAAGCCTTGAGATACTGCTCCAGAGTTAAAAAATCCCCCGCTGCAATTTCAGTTTCTGTTTCTATAACTGCCTGTTGATAGCCTTGCTGACAACGTAACTCATCTAACTCAGTCAATAAATCTTGATACGTTTGCAAATCCAACACGATCGCCACCTCGTTCCCCTGAGCATCCGTTAAATATTGGGGTAGTGAGGTGAGTGGCAATTTAGAGAGTTCCATACAGCATCAGATTACGAAATGATGACCCCCATTCTAGCGTAGGTCATAGTAGGGAGCGCTGAGTGCTCCTAAACCAGTCCTCCCCACCAAACCCAGACTTAAATTAAGTTAACTTAAGCGATCGGCTCGGTCTTAGACAGGGTGATTAGACTGAAGCCATCACCCTCAAATCTGCCATCTAGAATGATTGGGTTGGGCATTTGCCATTGAATAGCCTCAATTAAAAACTGAGCCAGACCATGAGGAAAGATTAGCGATCGCGGAGGAGACCATGACAACCCCAGATACTGGCTGTTCACTTGCACCCTACTTCAAAGTCAATCCTGGCCAACTTGAAAACTTCAAAGCCCTATGTCAGCAATTTGTGGATAAGACCCATGAGGAACCAGGCTGCCTCTACTATGGATTCAGTTTTAACGGTGACCAAGTGCATTGCCGTGAAGCCTATCAAAACGCTGACGCGCTCTTAGCCCATCTCAACAACGTAGGTGCGCTCCTAGAAGAATCCTTGCAAATTGCCGAACTCACTCGCTTAGAGATTCACGGGCCAGAAGCAGAACTGGCAAAACTACGGGAGCCCCTTGCACAACTCAAGCCCGAGTTTTTCACCTTGGAATATGGCTTCCGCCGTTGAATCAAAAGACAGTCGATATTTTGGGCAAACAGGGTGATGCAACGATCGCAAGTTAAAGCTTAAATTTGAGGAGCACCGATGGCTGGGCATTTTTACTTAAAGCCCTATTCTTACTACAACCACCATGCCAAAAAGTGGTTAGAAGATTTGCTCGTCGTGGATGCCGAATCAGAAACCATTTTGGGTTTCTTTATGGAACCTCAACCCGGTGAAGTGTACGGTCAAACCTATGACCCGAGCGAACTTCAGAATCTGGCAGATTTCCCTCAATATCGTAATATCCGCTTTTTCTCGATTTATCCCCACGGCTTAGAACCCGCCTGGCAAGACCTAGGCTTTACTGTTGAAGATGCCCTGCGCTGGAAAGGAAGCGCTCAACTCAAACCTGATATCGCCCTCACCTGGCAACAAGCAGGCTTTTCACCCCATGAGGTTAGAGCTTGGCGGCAAGGTAGAAATAGCACTCAAGATGCCGCGATCGCTCGTCAACTGCTCAATGCAGGCATTCAAGCCGAGGCTCTCAAACAATGGTCAATTAAACCCGAGCAGATTGTGGCTTGGGTAGAACAGGGATTTGATGCCCCGTCTGCGAATCGCTGGCAGCAATTTAAAGCACCTGATGCTGCCATTGCCCGTCAACTGCGCGATCGCGGCTATCTCCCCAAAGATCTAACGCGGTGTAACCTCAAGAAGCTGCCCTTCCAAGAAATTTGGGACTGGCTAGAGCAAGGCTTCGAGCTTGACCAGATCCGAGTGTGGCAACAATATGATATTCGTCCCGCCGAAGCAAAGGGCTGGCAACAATTGGGCATCAAACCCCAAGACGCTGCCCAACGCCGTCAGCAGGGCATTACTCCAGCCAAGTTACAGGCATTACAAATTGATGGACAGTTACCGGATTTCTTAACCGCTCCACCCACACCCCAAAACCTAGCGATTCTCTTCTGGGGTTTTGATTTTCCCGAACCCGATCGCCCCCCCGTTGATGAAGCTTTGATTGGTCAGATTAGCGACTCTGGCTGCAAGGTCGATTTCTACGGTAAACCCGTAAACATTCGTTTTTTCTATGTCACAGTGGTGGCAGCCGAATGTCAGATGGTCTGGTCTGGGCAACCGTCCTGGGGTAATCGCATTGAGCGTTTGGGACAGCCTCCCGTGCAGCCCGATTGGGCAGAGCGTCTGGCTGCCTTCTGTGTTGCCCATGAGATTCCGTGGCAGGAGCCACGCTGGCATGTGGCAACCCGTTGGGTATCGTCATAAGGGGAGGGAGTTATGGGATTTGATTTTGATGCGTTAGTGTTTTATGGCTTTGTGGTGGATGATGTCCAGTCTGAGTCTGAGTTGTGGCAAGGGGGGGCTGATGTGAGCCCTGGCGAGGACTTTGTGGCGCGGTTTCGACGACGGTTGGCTGCCCTTGAAAACCCCCCTAATCTAGCGCTTCATGAAGTGGGGATTGAGCAGCGCGGTGATGAGGGCTTACCACCGGGTTCCGTTTACGTTTATGTACGGGAATCAGTCACGATGGGGTCAATGGGCCAAGCACGTGCCCTTGATTTTGAGGTGCCAACCGTTTGGGCACAAAAAGTTCAGCAGTTTTGCACGGTGATGGAAATTCCTTGGCAAGAACCAACGTGGCATTGGTTTGCAACTGCATCAGCGTAAACTGTGCAGTGTCTGCAAAACTTACACATGGGTCATATCGGTTATGTTCTTACTTGTTTGTCCATAACTGCACGTATCAGGGAAATTGTATGAACAGCGCGATCGACTCCCGTTCTATCCTTAAAATCACCCATCGAACCTTCGATGAATTGCATCTCGAACTCGGGTTCGGTAGCTTTGCTGAAGGTTTACGTTATGAATTTCGAGAAGCACAGCAGACTATCGGTGTGTTGGGCATCTTGGGATTTTTGGGCTTGCTCGGCGCTCAAATAGCCCCAATTCTCAGAGATGCGTTTGCTGAAAACCCAGTAGAGGGTTGGATACTCTTGGGTTTCGCATCTTTTTCACTATTGGCAGTAGCTATCGGTTGCATTGTCGGTTATACCTATGCCCAAAGTTGGATGTTTGAGCGCTCCACAGACACCTTACTGTGGACGCAAAAGTTTTTACTTGGTAGCCGAACCAAACGATATCGACTGGAACGATTTTTTGATGTGGCAGTTCTCAATCCCTCCCTACAAAAATTTCCTGGTCAATGTCAACTTGCTTTAGTACGGCAGGGCTGGCATCTCTTTCCATCGGGTAAATACCTCCACCTGATCAAAATTGGCTCTAGGGATACACCCCACTTACAAGCACGAATCGCCCATTATCAGCATCTTTCCCAAGAAATTGCCACATTTATGAGTTGGCCAGCAGATTGAGCAATCCGGGTCACTGGTCTTGATGCCAGCGCTCAGCCGACAACCGATACAGACAATGCTCCCGCAACGGGCTCCCCAACGGTACATGGGGATGCATAAAGGTGTCCTGATCGCGCACCATCTCCAACCGTTCCATCACTGCCTGCGATCGCCGATTCTCCAACGCCGTAAACGAAATAATCTTGGGTAATTCAAGCTGTGTAAATCCCACCCGTAACGCTGCTCGCGCTGCTTCTGTTGCATAACCTTGACCCCAAAACCCCAACGCCAACCGCCAGCCAATCTCAATCCCTGGCGCGATCGGCAAATTAACCGGGGGAATATTCAAGCCTACAAACCCGATAAACGCCCCACCTTGAAGTAACTCCACCGCCCAGAGCCCCCAACCCCGTTCTGCAATGCCACGCTCAATCCGATCCGCCAACGCATCGCTGCCTGCGCGATCGAGCACCTGGGGAAAAAACTGCATCACCTGTGGATCAGCATTGAGCTGGGCAAAGGGAGCGCGATCGCTGGGCTGCCATTGCCGCAAGCGGAGGCGATCGGTGGTTAATTCCAGCGGTGGATTGAATGTTCTCAGGTCAGACATCAGCAAAAGAAAAGAAATAGCGAACAGCGAAATGATACGATCGCATTTGCTGTGATTTTGAACTTGTTATTAAGTCAAGTATTTAAGCCAATGGCCGAAACCCTATTCTTTAATGCGCTACGAGAAGCCACGGACGAAGAGATGGCGAGAGACGGGACAGTCTTTGTCTTAGGCGAAGATGTCGGGCATTACGGCGGCTCTTATAAAGTTACCAAAGATCTCTATAAGAAGTATGGCGATTTGCGGGTGCTCGATACCCCTATTGCTGAGAACAGTTTCAGTGGGATGGCGATCGGCGCAGCGATGACAGGTTTGCGCCCGATTATTGAAGGCATGAATATGGGCTTTTTGCTCCTTGCCTTTAACCAAATTTCCAATAACGCAGGCATGTTGCGCTACACCTCTGGTGGTAACTTCAAAATCCCCGTTGTGATCCGAGGCCCCGGCGGTGTGGGGCGTCAATTGGGTGCAGAACATTCCCAACGCCTCGAAGCCTATTTCCATGCCGTGCCCGGTTTGAAGATTGTGGCCTGCTCCACCCCCTACAACGCCAAAGGCCTGCTCAAAGCCGCGATCCGCGATGACAACCCAGTTCTCTTCTTTGAACATGTGTTGCTCTACAACCTTAAAGAGAATCTGCCGGAACATGACTATATTTGCCCCCTCGACAAAGCCGAAGTGGTTCGCCCCGGCTCCGATGTAACGCTTCTAACCTATTCTCGGATGCGCCACCATTGTCTGCAAGCGGCTCAACTGCTAGAGAAAAAGGGCTTAAGCCATGATCCGGAAATCATTGACCTGATTTCCCTCAAGCCGTTTGATATGGAGACGATCGCCGCCTCCATTCGCAAAACCCATCGGGTGGTCATCGTTGAAGAATGCATGAAAACGGGCGGAATCGCTGCTGAGTTGAGTGCCCTGATCACCGAGCAACTCTTTGATGAACTGGATGCCCCAGTTATCCGATTGTCGTCCCAAGATATTCCCACACCCTATAACGGCAAGTTGGAATATCTCACGATTATCCAGCCGCCCCAGATTGTTGAGGCGATCGACAAGTTAATGACCGACCAGGTTTAGCATACGAACAGAACATCAGATATCCCAAAGCCATCCCAGCCGCTTGCGGCGTCACCCCCCTTATATAAGGCTAATCCTGTAGGGGTTTCAAATCGCTCCCTTGATTTTGCTAGGGTTCAGCGGTTCAGCCCTCAAAAGTGCGTTCGCAAGATCCTTGCTGTGAGGGGGGTCTGCAAAACCCCTACAAGGTTAGTATATAAGGGGGGAGGGGGGGATCAAGGCCCTGGATAGTGTTTTTTTAGGAGTATTTTTAAAGGAAAAGCAAAAGAGCTGATGCAAAAACACCGTCTCACGTTTACCGCAATTCTAGTTTTGGTGGTGGCCGCCATTGTGCTCCTGGTGCTGCTGCCGCTCAACCAGGGTCTTGACCTCAAAGGGGGCGCTCGCCTCACCCTCCAAGTGCAACCCACGGAGGAGGTCAAAACGATCACCCCCGAGAATTTGGCTGATGCCAAACAGGTAATTCAAAATCGGGTGGATGGCTTGGGGGTGTCTGAGCCTCTAATTCAAACGATTAACCCCGACAAAATTGTGGTGCAATTGCCAGGGGTAAGCGACCCGGAACAGGCAGAGACGGTGCTGGGTGAAACCGCACAACTGGAGTTTCGGCCCCAAAAACAAGGTACAGAAGCCCAGCTTGCGGTGGAGCGGCAAGTGCAAGCCCAAGCACTGATTGAGCTGAATGCTTTGCGGCAAGACCCGGATGCTGATCCAGAGAAACTAGAAGAGGCTCAAGCAAGAGTGACAGCGGCCGATGAAGTGATCGCGAATCTCTTTGAAAAAACTGACTTCAAAAGCACCAGTCTCACCAATGCTGTCGCCTCACCCATTAATAATGACGCCTGGGAAGTCATGGTCTATTTTGATCAGACTGGCGGACAACAGTTTGCCGACTATACCAAGGCGGTGGCAGGCACAGGCAGAGGTCTGGGAATCTTCCTCGATAATGTGCTGATCAGTTCGCCTACGGTTAGTGCTGAATATGCTGCTGCGGGGATTGAAGGTGGCCGTGCTTCAATTAGCGGTGGCTTTGACCTTGAAGGGGCAAATAACCTAGCGATTCAGCTACGAGGTGGGGCGCTGCCCTTCCCGGTGAAGCTGGTGGAAAACCGAACCGTTGGGGCGACGCTTGGTAAAGACAGTGTGAATCGGAGCTTGATTGCGGCAATCTCAGGGCTGGCGCTCGTATTGGTATTTATGGTGCTCTATTACCGTCTACCAGGGGCTTTAGCAGACGTTGCCTTAGTAATCTATACCGTCTTAACGCTGGCCTGCTATAGCTTGGTAGGCGTGACGCTGACCTTGCCTGGTATTGCTGGTTTCATCCTTAGTATTGGGATGGCAGTGGATGCCAATGTGCTGATTTTTGAGCGTACCCGTGAGGAGTTACGGGCGGGTAAAACCCTCTACCGGGCAGTGGAGTCCGGCTTCTTCCGGGCCTTCTCCAGCATTCTTGATAGCAATGTTACGACTCTGATCGCCTGCGCGGCACTCTTTTGGCTAGGCTCGGGTTTGGTGAAAGGCTTTGCTTTGACGTTGGCGATCGGCGTGGGGGTGAGTATGTTTACGGCGCTCACCTGTAGCCGGACGTTGTTGTTGCTCGTGGTGTTGGGCGTGGCGGGGGTGCGTCAGAAGCCAGAGCTGTTCTGTCCAGGGATTCAGCCTGTGGAGCGGGTTTAGACGAATGTTGATAACACCTAAGAAACAAATCCTGGATTGGCAATCTAAACCCAACCCACCCCGGTCGGTGCTACGCTTGACCACCCCTCCCAAGAGGGGATTTCCTACTTTGAATCTCCTCCTGGGAGGAGTACCCGTAGGGGGAGGTGGGTCGGCCCATTACGCTGAGCGAAGAACGTTCTTTGAACTGGTAACTGCGAACTTCAAACAAACCCATGCAACTCAACATTAATCAGCAACGCAACTTGTGGTGGGGAATCTCCCTGGGAGCGATCGCCCTGAGCCTGGTGGCGATGGTCTTCTCCTTCCAACAGTTTGGTGTCCCCATCCGTCCCGGTCTCGACTTTATCGGCGGCACACGGTTGCAGCTTGCCCTTGAATGTGTTGAAGACCAAAGCTGCGAAACCCCCATTTCTCCCGCCGAGGTGCGGGACATTCTTGCGAGCCAGGAGCTAGAAAACAGCTCGATTCAGGTAGTTGAAGACTATACCCTCTCGATTCGCACTAAAACCCTAGAACCAGAAGAGCGCACCGCGTTGCAAACTGCGCTGACCGAGGAGATTGGCGCATTTGATCCCAAAACGCTGCAAATTGATACGGTGGGGCCGACGATTGGGGCGGAACTGCTGGATGCAGGGGTTAAGGCACTGGCAGCCTCATTTTTTGGCATTATTGCCTACCTGAGTTTCCGGTTCCAGTTTGACTATGCCATCTTTGCAATCATTGCCCTGTTTCATGATGTGCTGATCACTGCTGGGGTGTTTGCATTGCTGGGGCTAACGCTGGGCAATGAAATCGATAGCTTGTTTTTGGTAGCGCTGCTGACGATTATTGGTTTTTCCGTCAATGATACAGTGGTGATTTACGATCGCATCCGGGAGAACCGCGAAAACAGCGACGCCAGCTTCTCCATTCTAGATGTGGTGGATGCGTCGGTGAATCAAACCCTGACGCGATCGATCAACACCACGGTAACAACCACGCTGCCGTTGTTTGCCATCTTTCTTTTCGGTGGTGATACGCTGAAGTTCTTTGCTTTGGCTTTGATCATTGGCTTTATTTTGGGATCGTATTCCAGTATTTTCATTGCCAGTACACTCCTGGGCTGGTGGCAAGCCCGTCAGGGGAAACCGGAGGAGATTTTGCCGACTGATGACCCCACCCCAGATGAAGTTTGAGGAAGCACAGCTCTATGGCTTCTCATCTACCTGAGCCCGATCCCACTGATCCGCAGCGTATCGAGCAGTTGCGATGTACCTTGATCCGGCTACGGTGGGTAGTGGCGGGTGTATTGTGGGTCTTGATTTTGCCTTGGGCAGCCTGGGTGCTACGGGATGAAGTAGCGCTGCTGTATGAATATTTCACTTGGGCGGCATTGCGCTACGCGATCGTTGATAACTTCAAAGTGACGTTGGCTTTAAGTCTGTGCTTGGGGGTTACGACCAGCACATTGGTGCGGCAAAGTTGGACAATTCTCTTTGGTTTGACACCCAAAGAACAATATCGTCTCGGCCAATTGCTCGCGGAGATCGATCGCCAAGGTCGCAAACATCCCCTCTGGCGTTGGGTTCATCCCAAGTCTTCCTAGAATAATGATTATGAGTAAACCTGAATCCCCATTGCCCAAACCCAAATTCCGCAGCAACGATGATTGGGAACTGGCCCAAATTCTGATGCAACCGTCTTTGATTCGGATTGTGGATAATCTCACCCGTTTTTTGCAAGACTCAGCTTGGCAAGGGGAGTTTGAAGAGACCCAAGTGCCAGAACCCGGATTTATTTTGGTTTTAAATCAAGACGGGCAACCCAGCCAACAGGTGTTGTTGTGGGAGTTGTGCTTTCGGGTCTGTTTTACAGACTATCCTCCCCCAGAGGCGAATCCCAATCCTCTCGTTACAGTCGATCGCCAATTTCTTGAATCGGATGGAGATATTGCCTGGTCTCGTCTAGATCAAAAAACCGATCAAGTGTTGACTGAATTTTTTGCCCAGTTACCCACAGGAACTGCTAATGAATGAGCTGCAAACCTTACAAGCCAGTCAAGGCGCAACATTTGAAACAATATCTGGCCAGACGATCGCGCAATCCTTTGGCAACGATGCAGCAGCCTACACAGCAGCCCAGCAGGGTTTAGCTCTGTGCGATCGCTCCCATTGGACGCTCTTGCGCCTTACTGGAGATGATCGCCAACAGTTTTTGCACAACCAAACCACCAATCAGATCCAGTTGCTGCAACCGGGTCAGGGCTGCGAGACGGTCTTTACCAATTCCACAGGGCGAACCCTAGATTTAGCTACGGTTTGTACTGGGTCTGAGGCGCTGGAAGTCATCGCATCGCCGGGTCAAGGCGATGCCCTGATGACCTGGCTCGATCGCTATCTATTCCCGGCCGATCGCGTCGAACTCCACAATCTCACCGGGGAATTTGCGCTCTTTTCTATATGGGGTCAACCGGATACTCTAGATGGGATCAATCTCGACTCTACCCAGGTGGGTCAGCATTGCCAATGGGAAATCGCAGGCGTCACTGTAACGGCGATCACAGGCTCAGGCTTGAGTCTCCCCGGCTATACCCTCAAAGTCCCCCAGGCTGACGCTGCGGCTGTGTGGCAATCACTAACCCAAGCGGGTGCTGTGCCGCTCGGTCAAACTGTTTGGGAGCAGCTCCGAATTCAGGACGGCCGACCCATGCCAGGAGATGAGCTAACACTGGATTACAATGCCCTCGAAGCGGGGTTGTGGCGAGCGATTTCGTTTACGAAGGGCTGCTACATTGGCCAAGAAACGATCGCCCGCCTGAACACTTATCAAGGGGTCAAGCAACGCCTCTGGGGCGTTCAGCTCACTCAGGCTGTAGATGTTGGCACAGCGATTGAGATGGCGGGTAAAGCTGTAGGGCAAATTACCTCGGTGAGTTCAGGGCTAGTGGCAGAGGGCGCGATCGCGCTGGGCTACCTCAAAACCAAGGCAGGGGGTATCGGTTCCCAAGTGCAAGTGGGGACTACTCAAGGCACAATTCGTGCAGTCCCCTTTGTGAGTCATGACTATTACGAGCCAGACTCAGCCTGAGTTTGACCCGTTGACTAAGTTCAGTAAACTGCCCATTCTCAGGCTACAGCCCCTCCCCTATAATGATGAACTGACAGCAATTGAAATACCGAGACTCACATTATTTGCAGGAGGATGCAGTATGGAGAAGCAATTGATCAATGTCACATTGCTACTGGTTAAAGAGGATATTGAACCAATCCTTGCTGAGCAGCCTACTACAGTCCAGTCCCGCTTTCGAAGTCTCGATCTCTACGATGAATTAACAGCCTATGTGCTGAGTCGCATTCCCAATTCCCATGTAGTTGTTCCGCGTGCAAAAGCCGCCAATGTACGACAACATCTCGTCCAGGAATCAGCGGAACGCCAACTGCGTCGTGAACGATTTATCCGGGAAGGCATTTATTGGGTACTCGAAAAAGGCATGGCCACCCCCCGCGATCGCCAAAATGCCTCAGCTCAATTATCTGATACCTCGATTCGTACACCTGTTACTTCCGGTCGCCCCATCACTTCAAATCGTGGTGTAAAGTCTACTTACTGAATAAATTTCGTATAAAAATGAACGGCTGACTTGAAACCCCAAAGTCAGTCGTCCATTTTTAAAGTGAGATCTAAACGATAATGGGTTTAATTCTAGGTTAGCTAGGTGAAGCGGATGGTTTGGGTGTAGATTCGCTGGGGCGCTCCAAGGAAAAGCGAGGCGCCGATTCTTCTTCCTCAAGGGGAATAAACTCAATGCGATTGAGTAGAGTGGTGACGAATGCAAAGACCAAAAAGGGCAACGAAATCACCAGCACAATCCCCAGCGTCAAAAACGCAAAGGGCTGACGTGTGCTGCTCCAAATCGCCAGCGTGGTGGCCAGAGCAATAAAGATGACAATCAGCCAAACAATGATCTGACCATAGACATCCCCGAAGGTTAACGTGCAATTCATCCGATATTTGGGGAGTTCGTTATCCATAAGCATCTCCTAGAGGGAAAAAGTGAGTTGTTCTATCTTAGGGGTCTATTTTCCTTGTAGACGATTATTTTGACTTTCACAAAGACTCTTAAAATGTCTTTACGTTCTGTGAGGTGGGGTCAAGTTATGTGAAGCAAATCAAAGCTGTAGGGGGATAATGCAGTTTATGAAAGAAGTGCTTGCGATTGATTAGGGTGCAGCTCTAAAACTAAACTGGATCGCAACTCTGTTATCTAAAAGTCCATTATGACCACTCATTTCATTACCGCTGAAGTTGATTTGCAAGCCACCCCCATCGCTCTCCAAAAAGAGGTTGAAGCAGAACTTAAAAAGCAGGGTCAGCCCCTTCGTTGGGCTATTACTGCAGTGGATGCCGAGGCCCAAACAGCACAGGTAGAGGCGATCGTCACCCAGGAGACTGGTGCGACAAAGAGCTAAACTTTCCCTGAGCAACTTCCACCAAGAAACTAAAGTTGCATTGGCGGCTTAAACTCACTCCGGTCTACGCTACGCTTGACCCCCCCCTCCCAAGAGGTAGGGCTGTTATCTGTTGACCAGGGAAAATTCTAGATCTGCTGTAGGGGCTCGGTTTCCGTGCCCCCACGTAACCTTTAACACCATCCTGCCAATTAGTTGGGTGGCAGGGCTGCGTTTCGCTGTCCCTACCTGAGAACCATTGGGTTTGCTTTTTTCTTTCAGGAACATAAAACAGCCCCCCTCCCAAGACGGGATTTCTCGCAGGAAATTTCTGATTGGGAGGAGGTGTGTGGAGTGAAGTATTGTTCAGTACCTTAGCTGAGGGGTGTTGAAATGCTACGTCAATGCGCCTCAGCCCCTACCTGAAAAAATATTTCTGCCCTTATGCTCTCCAGCGGAAAAGGGCTTTGATAACGATGCAGGCAAGAATCATCCGTTTGCACCGATGCAATGTTGCAATATCCCCATTCGTTGATCAGAAACAATAACCCATGTCCGACGTTGCCGTAACGATCAGCGCGATCGCCCTCCTCTATCTCCTCCTTAGTCTCCCGTTTGTGCTAATTCTGCTCACCCGTTTGTTGCAAGGGGCTAAGCGGCGTGCGCCGATCGCGCCCCAAACCACAGCACCAGAAGCGGCAGGCTCCGTGACTGTCGTTGTGCCGACGCTTAACGAAGCCCAGCGAGTTGGCCCTGGTCTGGCAGGTTTACAGCAACAGGGGTCTGAACTGCACGAAGTCCTGGTTGTGGATAGTCGCTCCCAGGATGGGACTGCTGATGTGGTGCGAGCCGCGAGTGCACAAGATGTTCGTATCCAGTTACTCACCGATGACCCTTTACCCCCGGGCTGGGTGGGTCGCCAATGGGCGTTGGATTTTGGTTTTCGTCAGAGTGACCCGGAGAGTGAGTGGATTTTAGGCATTGATGCCGATACTCGACCTGCACCAGGCTTGATTGCTGGATTGCTGACGGTCGCGATCGCAGAGAACTATGATGTGGTTTCCCTCTCGCCCCAATTTATTCTGGAGTTTCCGGGGGAATGGTGGTTGCAACCTGCTTTATTGATGACGTTGCTCTACCGCTTTGAATCATCCGGCGTGGATGCCACCAATCCAGAACGGGTGATGGCGAATGGGCAATGTTTTTTATGTCGGCGCTCAGTGCTGGTGGCGATGGATGGCTACACCGTGGCGCAAGGCTCGTTTTGTGATGATGTGACCCTGGCGCGAGCGATCGCGGCACAGGGCTATAGAGTCGGGTTTCTGGACGGACAACGGGTGCTGCAAGTGCGAATGTATGAGGGGCTACGCGAAACTTGGGTGGAATGGGGGCGATCGCTCGACCTCAAAGACGCAGCTAGCCAGGGGCAGGTCTGGAGCGATCTATGGCTATTGATCTGTACCCAAGGTTTACCCCTCTGGCTGGTGTTGCTCAGTGGCTTCTGTTGGCAATCGGAGATTCAGACGCTGCCGATCGCTGTTCTGGGTGCGGTGAATGGATTGTTACTATTGATCCGAGTGGCGTTGCTGGGGGCGATCGCACCATCCTACGCAGGCCGAAAACCCATTTGGTTCTGGCTCTCGCCGCTGGCGGATAGTTTAGCGGTGTTGCGCATCTGGCTCTCGTCGAGTCGGCAGCCAACACAATGGCGAGGGCGGCAATATTAGAGCGTGTTGTCAGTTAATACCAAATCGAATAAAGAGAGCTACAGATAGTAGAATAGGAAAGCAGAATCCAAAACAGATGCCATGACAGGAGTCTATCGACTAGAGATAAAAGAGAGTGTAGAGGAACTGAAAGGATTACTG